>NZ_CP061285.1:1307039-1633799 GCF_018687075.1 Polynucleobacter sp. MWH-UH35A | reverse complement strand
CCCCAAAGAGATTGCTAATACAGCGGCCACATAATTCTGGATGATCGGTACTGCTACCAACATCTTTAGTGTGATGCCAGCAGCGACCGCACTTCTTATATTGACTACCTCTTACCAATACTTCTAGACCCTCATTGCTAAGTTCAATATTAGCGCTAGAGGTAATCGTGACAAACCGTAAATCATCTTCAAGTGAATGCAGGATAGCAAAATCAACATCACCTACTTTGATTGTGAGTTCAGCTTGTAAAGATGAGCCAACGTTGCCTGCCTCACGCTCCACTTCAATTGCCTTGGTAATTTCAGAGCGAATTTCACGAATGCGGCTCCATTTAGCGAGCAACTCATCAGCTTGAGCGATTTGCGGAAATTGGCCAAATTCCTCCATAAAGATGGATTCGGCAGGCTTGTTTCCTGAACCATGTGGAAAGTCTTTCCAGGCTTCTTCTGCAGTGAAGGAGAGGAATGGGGATAACCACTTCAAGAGATTGCGGGTGATGTGGAACAGTGCGTTCTGCGCTGCGCGGCGATCTGGCGAGTCAGGTGCGCTCGTATAAAGACGATCCTTCAGAATGTCGAGATAGAAGCCACCCAAATCCTCCGAGCAGAAAGTCAACATGCGTGCGACTGCAGGCTGGAATTCATAAGCCTTGTAATGTGCCTCAACATCATTCTGCAATGCATTGGCAAGCGCAACAGCATAGCGATCAATCTCCAGCCACTGATCAGCAGGCATTGTGTGCTTGCTTGGATCAAAATCAGACAGATTGGCTAGTAAGAATCGCAATGTATTCCGAATGCGGCGATAGCTCTCAGTCACGCGTTTGAGAATCTCATCCGAGATCGTCATTTCGCCTGAGTAGTCGGTAGAGGCCACCCAGAGGCGAATAATTTCCGCACCGAGTTTATCTGCTACTTGTTGAGGCGCGATCACATTGCCAACGGACTTACTCATCTTGCGACCTTGACCATCCACAGTGAAGCCATGAGTCAAGAGGGCTTTGTATGGTGGCTTGCCATCGAGCATGGCACCTGTTAGCAATGAGGAGTGGAACCAGCCGCGATGTTGGTCGGAGCCTTCTAGATATAAGTCAGCTAAGCGACCATTTGGTGTTTCAGCGTCAGCAGTTAACAATTCATCACGGTGTGAGCCGCGAATGACATGCCAATGTGTTGTGCCAGAGTCAAACCAGACGTCTAGCGTGTCACGATTCTTTTCATAGTGCGTAGCCTCCTCGCCAAGCAACTCAGAAACCTCTAGTTTTTGCCAGGCTTCAATCCCTTCTTTTTCTACGCGTTTGGCAATTTCTTCGAGGAGCTCAACGGTGCGTGGGTGTGGCTCACCACTTTCTTTATGGACAAAGAAAGCCATCGGCACGCCCCACTGGCGCTGGCGTGACAAAGTCCAGTCGGGACGATTGGCGATCATACTGTTAAGACGTTGCTTACCCCAGGCAGGGAAGAACTCAGTGTTCTCAATGCCGGCAAGCGCAGTCTCACGCAAGCTAGGTTTGCCATCAGATGGTTTCTTATCCATGCTCGCAAACCATTGTGAAGTGGCGCGATAAATAATCGGTGACTTATGGCGCCAGCAATGCATGTATGAATGGGTGTAAGTTTTATCGCGTAAGAGACTGCCTGCTTCGCGCATGGCTTCAACGATCTTGGGGTTTGCTTTCCAGATGTATTCATTGGCAAAGAGTGGCAACCAAGATGCGTATACGCCGTTGCCCATTACTGGATTGAGAATGTCTTTGTCGGCTAACTTATTGGCCTTACAGGACTTGAAGTCCTCTTCGCCATAGGCGGGCGCTGAATGAACAATGCCTGTGCCGGTGTCCAGTGTGACGTACTCGGCTGGATAAATTGGTGAGAGGCGTTTGTAGCCTTCATGTAATGGAGCCAGTGGGTGCCAGAAAGAAATATTTGCTAGCTGGCCACCTTGGCAAGTGGCAATGACTTTGCCTTCCAGACCGTAATCTTGCAAACAAGTCTCCACACGATCTTTTGCGAGAATTAATAACTTATCACTAGCATCTACTAAAGCGTAAGTGAGTTCTGGATGAACGTTCATCGCTTGGTTGGCAGGGATAGTCCATGGTGTTGTTGTCCAGATCACAATTTGACCTGGCTTATTAGGCAACTCAGGCAGTCCAAATGCTTTGGCTAGCTGTGGGCGCTGTGCATCATCAAATGCAAAACCAACATCTACAGTAGGATCAGTTTTATCTTGATATTCCACTTCGGCTTCAGCTAATGCAGAACCACAGTCAAAGCACCAGTTCACTGGCTTTAAGCCGCGGAATACGTAACCTTTTTCCCAGATCTTCCCGAGGGCGCGGATTTCATCGGCCTCGTTGCGGAAGTTCATGGTGAGATAGGGGTTATTCCAATCTCCCAGAACACCTAAGCGCTCAAAATCTTTCTTTTGTTTCTCAACCTGGACATGTGCGTAGGCGCGTGCCTTAGATTGAACCTCAGCAGTTGGTAAATTTTTACCAAATTCTTTTTCAATCTGGATCTCAATCGGCATGCCATGGCAGTCCCAGCCAGGGACGTAGACTGAATCAAAACCCATTAACCAGCGAGACTTGATGATCATATCTTTCAAGATCTTGTTAACCGCATGACCAATGTGAATATCGCCGTTGGCATATGGGGGGCCATCATGCAAGATGAACTTTGGTTGATTGGCGTGGGCTGCACGAATCTTTTCGTAGATCTTATTCTTTTGCCATCCAGTAACCCACTGCGGTTCACGCTTGGCTAAATCTCCTCGCATTGGGAAGGGGGTATCTAAAAGATTGACGGGATAAGAATTTTCTTTTTCAGACATAAGCTTTTTTCTGGAAATAATTTCTGGCATGCGCTGCATCTGCTGCAATCGCTTTTGTAAGGGTTTCGAGGTCAGGGTACTTCGCCTCATCACGAATTTTTTCTAATAGCTCTACGGTAATAATTTTCCCGTACACATCATTGTTGTAATCAAAAATATGGGTCTCCAGCAATACTCTGCCAGCGTCTTCTACTGTAGGTCTTACGCCGAGGCTGGCAACCGCAGGCAGTGGCTGATCGCCCAAGCCTAAAACTTGCGCAGTGAAGATTCCAGTTGTTGCTGGTTTGCGATGATGTAAATGATTAGCAACAGCTAAATTTAAAGTAGGGAAGCCAAGTTGACGTCCTAGTTTTTGACCATGAAGCACATGCCCTGAAATTCCGTAAGGGCGACCTAATAATTTTTCAGTCAACTTCATATCACCACTGGCAAGTGCGGCACGTAGCGCAGAGCTGGAGATGCGCTCACCACCCTCTTGAATAGTTTGAATGCTCGACACTTCAAAACCATATTTTTCGCCGGCCGCTTTTAGGCTGGCAAAGTTGCCGGCACGTTTTGCGCCATAACAAAAATCATCGCCAATCAAAATCCATTTAGCGTTCAAGCGCTTGACAATAATTTCTGAAACAAATTCATCTGGGGTGAGCTTCGCAAAAGCGGAGTTGAAATGCTCCACCACAACACGATCAATTCCGAGTTCAGAAAGCGCTGCTAATTTGTCGCGCAAATTCAGAATGCGGGGTGGTGCTTGGTCTGGAGAGAAGAATTCCTTTGGGTGCGGCTCGAAAGTCATAACGCAGCTGACCAAACCTCTTTCTTTAGCGCCATCCACGAGTTGTTTAAGCAGGGCGCGATGACCCCTGTGCACCCCATCGAAATTACCGATGGTTAAGGCACAAGCTGGTCCTGCAGAAAACTGGGTGGGGCCACGGAATACGTTCACAAAATCGCTTTCAGGGTAGCCATCAATTATATTGTGGGCATGCCTTCTATCGTTACCTTAATCTCCGGCCGCGGATCTAATTTCGAAGCCATTGTCAAAACGGCTCAAAAAGAGCGGTGGCCAGTCACATTTGCTGGGGTCATAGCGAATCATTCAGCGGCTAAGGGCCTTGATTTTGCTCGCTCGCAGGGCATTCCAGCCTTTGCTATTGACCATAAGGCGCACGCTACCCGCGAATCCTTTGATGCGGCTTTAATTGAGCAGATCGATGCCCTCGGGGCTGATTTAGTCGTTCTCGCCGGTTTTATGAGAATTCTGACGCCTGGATTTATTCGCCATTTTGAGGGGCGATTGATCAATATTCACCCAGCACTGTTGCCAGCCTTTCCTGGTTTACATACCCATGAGCGGGCCTTGGAAGCTGGGGTCAAGGAGCATGGTGCCACGGTTCACTTTGTGAATGAGGGGGTAGATGAGGGCCCCATCATTTGTCAGGCTTCAGTGCCTGTACTGGAAGGTGATGATCCTGACACTCTAGCTGCGCGCGTTTTGGCTGCAGAACATCAAATTTACCCGCGGGCCGTAAAATGGTTCCTCGATGGACGATTGCGAATAGAAGGTAATCAAGTGAAGCTACAACCCCCAGAGTCGCAATTTTTTAAATTATGAGTGCAGAACGTCCATCCCGCAGATCTGGAAGCAGACTAGCCCCCCAAAAAAGTTACGCAGCGAAATCGAAAGATCCATTGCGTCGCCCTGAGCGTCGAAATGCCAGCGGCAACTTGATTGCCCCTGAAGGTCAAAAGAATTTCTCCAATGCAAAAGCATTGCCACAGCATGCAATTCACCTGGAGCGTTTGCTTCCAGAGTTGCTGAGTTTTGAGCAGCCTGCAGACCGTGTAGTGAGTCGTTATTTTAGAGAAGAGAAACAACTCGGAAACCGTGATCGCGCTCTGATTGCAGAGAGCGCATTTGCAATCTTGCGCCGTAAAAATGAGTTCTCACAATTTGCGGCAAGCGGTGAAGGCTCTCAGTCTAGACGCTTAGCCCTATTGGGTTTGCTGTCCGCCTTATCTGAAGGTGGACTGGGTTCCGCTAACCGTGCAGAGAGTGCTATTGCTGACCTAGCGCACGTACTCAAGCCTGGTGAATATGAATGGTTGCAACGTTTTGCAACGGTTGATCCCGCTGCTTTAAATTCATTAGTGCGCAACAATTTGCCCGAGTGGTTGTGGGATGCATTTGGTCAATATCCAGGTGAGGACACTCGTGAAGAATTGGCTAAATCGTTAATGCACCCAGCATTATTAGATTTGCGTGCAAACACCATGAAAACCAATCGCGAAGAACTGCTTGCGCAGATGAATGCATTAGGCGGTCGCTACCAAGCAATCCCAACTCCGTATGCACCAGATGGTGTGCGCATTATGGGTAAGCCCGCTTTGCAAAATACTGCTGGTTTTAAGGCGGGTATGTTTGAGGTGCAAGATGAAGGCAGTCAGCTCTTGGCATATTTACTTGCACCAAAGCGCGGCGAGATGGTTGTGGACTTCTGTGCGGGTGCGGGCGGCAAGACTCTGGCAATTGGGGCGCTTATGCGCTCCACAGGGCGCCTGTATGCCCTTGACACGTCTGAGCGTCGCTTGGCCAATTTAAAGCCAAGGCAAGCCCGCAGCGGACTCTCTAACGTGCATCCGGTATGGATTGATAGTGAGAATGATGCCAAGATCAAGCGTTTAGCTGGCAAGATTGATCGCGTGCTAGTGGATGCCCCTTGTAGTGGTATGGGTACTTTGCGCCGTAATCCTGACCTCAAGTGGCGTCAGACCCAAGCAGGGGTATTGGAGCTGAATCAGAAGCAGATGAGCATTCTGTCTTCCGCTGCTCGACTATTAAAACCAGGTGGACGCTTGGTTTATGCCACTTGTAGCCTATTGCCTCAAGAAAATCAGGCGATTGCTGAGGACTTTTTAGCAAAACACCCCAATTTTGAGGCGGTACCAGCGGCAGATGTTCTTAAACCATTGTTTCCAAAGGAAAAATTACCTTTAGGGTGCAGTCCAGACAATCCTTGGTGGCAGTTATGGCCCCATATTCATGGCACGGATGGTTTCTTTGGGGCAGTTTTCCAAAAGAAAGCTGCTGCACTTGTTCCCCAGTCTGAAAAAGAGGTTCAAAAAGAGGTTAAGGTCAAAAACAAGAAGACCCCTAAGGAACTAAAATAGAGTTTTAGCCTATTTAGGGATTCCCTTTTGAATACAGTTTCAGGTTTTGATTTGTTCCTCCACTGGCTTGCCAATGGATACTTAGATTGGTCTTGGTGGCAAATTGTTGTTTTTACCTTAGTTGTCACCCACATCACTATTGCCGCTGTAACGATTTTTCTGCATCGCTGCCAAGCGCATCGCGCACTAGATCTGCATCCCATCGTTTCCCATTTCTTTCGTTTTTGGCTTTGGCTAACTACGGGAATGGTGACGAAGGAGTGGGCCGCGATTCACCGCAAGCATCACGCTAAATGTGAAACCGTTGACGACCCTCATAGTCCGCAAGTTTTGGGAATTAAAACTGTACTGTCTCGTGGTGCTGAGCTCTATAAAAAAGAAGCCGCTAATCAAGAGACATTGGATAAGTTTGGTCACGGTACTCCGGATGACTGGGTCGAGCACAACATCTATTCCAAGTTCTCTTGGCAGGGTGTCGCTATCATGCTCATCGTTGATGTGTTTTTATTTGGTGCCATTGGATTGACAGTGTGGGCAGTGCAAATGTTGTGGATTCCGATTACTGCCGCTGGGATTATTAACGGCATCGGACACTATTGGGGCTATCGCAATTTTGATTGTGAAGATGCCTCCACCAATATTTTTCCTTGGGGTATTTTGATTGGCGGCGAAGAGTTGCATAACAATCATCACACGTTTGCAACTAGCGCGAAGCTGTCTAATAAATGGTATGAGTTTGATATTGGTTGGATGTATATCCAGATCATGAGTGCAGTTGGTTTAGCTACTGTGAAGAAGACTCCGCCGAAGCCAGTACTGAGTGATTTACGCCCAGCCGATCAAAACACACTTGAAGCTATTATTGCAAACCGTTATGAAATCATGGCGCGTTATAGCAAGACATTGCGCAGTTTCTTTAGCAATGAAGTGCAACATATGCAGGTCTTGGCTGCACATTTGAGTGATGCTCGGATTTGGTTGGCTAAAGATGAGTCTCGCTTAACGGAGCAAGAGAAATTAAAACTTGAAGAGTTAATGGCCAGCAATGCACAGTTACGCAAGATGATTGAAATGCGTCGTGAGTTACAGGCAATATGGAGTCGCTCTTCTGCTACCAAGGAGCAATTGCTTTCTCAGTTACATGCTTGGTGTCAGCGTGCTGAAGAAAGTGGCCTAACGAGTCTTCGCGAGTTCTCTTTAAGATTGCGTCGTTACGCTTAAATAAAAATAGAGGTAACGAAAGAAATAAGGCCAACAACAATACAGTTCGATACTGTAGACAATAAAAAACCCGCTGAGATAGCGGGTTTTTTATTTACTTAAAATACGTATTAAATAAATGCGTTATTTCAGTTTTGTTTCTTTGTAAGCAACGTGCTTGCGAATGGTTGGATCAAACTTCATGATCTCCATTTTCTCAGGCTTAGTACGCTTGTTTTTTGAAGTTGTGTAGAAGTGACCAGTACCTGCTGATGACTCCAACTTAATTTTTTCTCTGCCGCCTTTAGCCATTTGTGCGCTCCTTAAATTTCGCCACGTGCACGGAGATCAGACAACACAGCATCGATGCCGTTTTTGTCGATAACGCGCAAACCAGCATTGGTTAAGCGCAAGCTAATCCAGCGGTTTTCAGATTCAACCCAGAAACGACGGTTTTGCAAATTCGGCAAAAAGCGACGTTTCGTTTTATTGTTTGCATGGGATACATTGTTGCCAACCATCGGCTTCTTCCCAGTGACTTGGCAAACTTTTGCCATGACATAACTCCATTAATTGCGAAAAAAGAAGATTGTATCAGTCTCGACCTATTTTGGGCTAGCCCTAATTAGCCTTGTTCTTGGGGATTTGGATGTAAAAAGCAGGCTCAGGAGCAAAATAAGCTAATAAGTTAGTAAACACTATCGTTTAACACTAATATTCATAAGACCAGAGTCTGAAAATGAGAAAAAACCACTGCCACTCACGATGCAGTGATCTAAAAGCTGAATATCGACCATTTGTAAGACGCTTTCAAGTACCTTGGTCAATTCCTGATCTGCGTCGCTAGGCAATGGGTTACCGCTAGGGTGGTTATGGGCCACGATTAGGGCGCTCGCATTTTTAGAGAGAGCTTCTTTGAGGATTTCGCGGGGGTAAATGGCTGTTTGGGTGATGGAGCCCCTAAAAAGCTCATCGCACTCAATGAGATGAAGGCTTGAGTCAAGGTAAAGACAGAGAAAAACCTCGTGTGGCAGGCGGCCAATTTTGGCCTGCAAGAACTCCCTCACGTGATTCGGTGATGAAAAGATGGGGTCTTGACTGAGGCCGTCCTCTAGGCTGCGTTTAACCAACTCATACGCCGCTTGAATTTGAGACCATTTGGATAGTCCTACGCCATGGACGCGAGTGAATTCTTCAGGTGTACTGGCTAAAAGGCGGGGCAGGCTTCCAAAATGATGAATGAGATCTTTGGCTAGAGTGACTGCGCTTTTTCCCTTTACCCCAATGCGCAAAAAGATGGCAAGTAATTCGGCGTCAGAGAGTGCTGCGGCACCTTTTAGGCGAAGCTTCTCCCTGGGCTGTTCATTTTTTGGCCAGTCCGTAATGGGAGAATGCACAGCCAGCGCAGGCCTAGATACAATCACCTTATGACCAAATTGACTGTTTTGCCTAATTCCTTTCTGACCCTCAACTATCGGCTCACGTTGCCCAGCGGGGAGGATTACATCAACACATTTATTGATCGTCCTGCGACGGTTCTGATGGGATCTGGACAATTTGCTCCTTGCTTTGAAAAGGTGTTGTTGGGCCTGGGCGTTGGTGAGAAAAAAAGCGCACTACTTACTCCTGAAGAAAGTTTTGGCGATCGTAAAGAGGATTTAGTGCAATGGGTTTCCCTGAAAGCGCTTAGAGAGGGTCGAGATGATGATGTCGAATTCAATCCAGGCGATGTGATTGAGTTCAATGCGCCAGGCGGCGCTCAGTATGCGGGCGTACTGCAATCGATTAATGAAGAGGGTGCATGGTTTGACTTTAATCATCCTTTGGCGGGTAGATCTGTGAAATTTGAAGCAGAGATTGTGGCGATTCTGTAAAGCATGAGCGCTTCCGATAACGCAGAAATTTTGATGGCTCAGCCGCGTGGATTTTGCGCAGGCGTTGATCGTGCGATCAATATCGTGAATGAGGCGCTGAATCGTTTTGGCGCCCCCATATATGTGCGCCATGAAATTGTGCATAACGCATATGTCGTCAATGAATTGCGCAATAAGGGCGCGGTATTCGTGGATGAACTGCATGAAGTTCCTAAGGGCGGCATCGTGGTATTTAGTGCTCATGGTGTTTCTCAGGAGGTCCGCAGGGATGCTGAGGCGCGAGGGCTGCAAGTCTATGATGCTACATGCCCCTTGGTTACAAAGGTGCATCTTGAGGTCGTCAAAATGTGCAAAGACGGCTTTACTGTATTGATGATTGGTCATGCAGGGCACCCAGAGGTTGAGGGCACTATGGGGCAAGTCAAGGAAGGTGTGTGCTTAATCGAAAAAGTTGGCGATGTGGATTCCCTTCCTTTTTCCGCTGAAGAGAAAATTGCATTTGTCACGCAGACAACGCTCTCAGTAGATGAGACAAGGGAAATTGTTGAAGCATTAACCAAAAAGTTTCCTAATATTGTTCAGCCTCGCAAACAAGATATTTGTTACGCCACCCAAAATCGTCAGGACGCTGTGAAATTCATGGCACCTCAAGTTGAGGTGGTTATTGTGGTCGGAAGTGCGGCGAGCTCTAACTCCAATCGCTTGCGCGAACTTGCTGAAAAGCTGGGTGTTCCGGCTTACATGGTGGACTCCCCAGAACAACTCAGGCCAGAATGGTTCGCTGGAAAAAAACGCGTGGGCTTAACGGCTGGAGCCTCTGCACCAGAAAGTTTGGCGCAATCGATCGTTAGTCGCATCCAAGAGTTTGGCCCAAGGAGTGTTCGCGCACTTGATGGTGTGGTTGAGGATGTAACCTTTTCTTTGCCCAAAAATTTAGTTGATTAAGGTTGATTAAAGTTGATTCAGTATTCATTCATAACAGAGGAGCTGTACATGAGCAAATCACACATTACAAAGAGCGTTTTCGCAATGGCGGCTGCGGCTTTACTGCTGGCGGCTTGTGGTAAGGGCGGAGATAAGTCTGCTGCGGTTCCGGCGGATGCTGTTGAGGTAAAAATTGGGCACGTTGCCCCGCTAACTGGCCCTATAGCCCATTTGGGTAAAGATAATGAAAATGGTGCGCGTTTAGCTCTCGAAGAAATTAATAAAGCAGGATTGACGATCGACGGAAAAAAAGTAGTTCTGACATTGGTTCCCGAGGATGATGCTGAAGATCCTAAGACGGCAACGCAAGTTGCGCAAAAATTAGTAGATGCCAAGGTTGTGGGAGTAGTGGGCCACCTGAACTCTGGAACAAGTATTCCGGCGTCACGTATTTATAGCGACGCAGGCATTACACAAGTATCTCCATCTGCCACGAATCCTGACTACACAAAGCAAGGATTTAAAACAACTTATCGCTTGGTTGCAACGGACGCACAACAAGGTCCAGCACTGGCGAATTATGTTGCTAATACTTTGAAGGCAAAGACTGTGGCGATTATTGATGACTCGACTCAGTATGGCAAAGGCCTGGCTGATGAGTTTGAAAAAACTGTTAAAGCTGCTGGCATGAAAGTAGTTACCCGTGAAGCGAGTAATAACAAGGCCACGGATTTCAAGGCGATCTTAACCAAGATTAAGGGTAGTAAGCCGGACGTCATCATGTATGGTGGCATGGATGCAACCGGTGGACCATTGACTAAACAAGCTGCTGAACTTGGTATTCAGGCCAAAGTAGTTGGTGGTGACGGCATGTGTACTGAGAAGCTCGCTGAATTGGCTGGCGAGGCAGTAGTGAATGTCACTTGTTCTGAGGCTGGCATGGCCTTATCAAAAATGGCGCAAGGCGCCGACTTCCAGAAGCGCTACAAAGAGCGCTTTAACTCTGATGTGCAAATTTATGCACCTTTCACTTACGATGCTGTCTATGTTTTAGTAGATTCGATGAAGCGTTCAAACTCAACTGATCCTGCAAAAATATTGGCTGCTATGCCGGATACGAAAATGCAAGGTTTAGTGGGTAATATTGCTTTTGATGGCAAAGGTGATATGAAAGAGGGCGTCATTACTTTGTATGACTTCAAGGATAAAAAGAAAACCGTGCTTGATGTCATTAAGATGTAATGACATTTGCATAAACAATGGCGCCGCTACTGCGGTGCTATTTTTTATCAAGCTTAAAAAATCCCCATCTCCATGGATATTCTTCTTCAGCAAATCATTAATGGCTTAGTGCTTGGCAGCATTTACGCCCTGATTGCTTTGGGCTATACCATGGTGTACGGTGTGCTCGGGATCATTAATTTTGCACACGGCGAAGTGTTGATGATTGGCGCCATGGTTTCACTGTCTTTATTGCGTGTGATTCTTGGTTTAACGAGTGATTTGCCGGGTTGGCTCACGCTCTTGATCATCTTGCCAGTCACGATGGCGGTCTGTGCTGGATTGAGTTACTGGATTGAGCGAATTGCTTATCGCCCCTTACGTAATGCCCCTCGTTTGGCTCCGCTGATCTCGGCGATTGGCATGTCTATTTTGTTGCAAACGATTGCGATGATGATCTGGTCTCGTAACCCAATGACCTATCCACAATTATTGCCATCCACTCCCATCGATTTGTGGGGTACTGGCGCGACGATTACTGGAAAAGAAATTGTGATCATCGTAGTGGCCCTAGTAGTAATGGCTGGCTTATTGTTCTTGGTTGAAAAAACAAAGCTTGGTCGGGCGATGCGCGCTACTGCTGAGCAAACCCAAATTGCCGCTCTGATGGGCGTCAATCCCAATCGCGTGATCTCCATTACCTTTATGTTGGGTGGCGCATTAGCGGGTCTAGCGGGAGTCATGATTGCCAGTAACTATGGCAACGTGCATTTTTATATGGGCTTCATTCCTGGCCTGAAAGCATTTACTGCCGCCGTTCTGGGAGGCATCGGAAATTTACAGGGTGCAATGTTGGGTGGTTTGCTATTGGGCTTGATTGAATCTTTGGGTGCTGGATATATTGGTGAGCTTACTGGCGGAGTCTTTGGGTCCAACTACCAGGATATTTTTGCTTTCTTGGTATTGATCTTGGTTCTAGTTTTGCGACCCACTGGTTTGTTGGGTGAAAAGGTTTCTGATCGTGCTTAAAAGCCTTTTCACTAATCGCCTTATTCACCTTAATGGAACTACTTATCTGTGGCTTGGACTCATTGCTCTAATTCTTTTGCCGTGGGTTGCAGGTGCGGCTGGAGGTAATTATTGGGTTCGAGTAATTGACTTCGCTTTGCTCTATATCGTTTTAGCGCTGGGCTTAAACGTGGTTGTTGGCTTTGCAGGTCTTTTGGATTTGGGTTACATCGCCTTTTATGCGTTGGGAGCCTATAGCTTTGCTTTATTGGCTTCTCCCCATTTACCAACTCAGTTTGCATCGATAGCAGCGAGCTTTCCGGAAGGGATGCATTTTTCACCCTGGATGGTGGCGGTGTTCTCGATTATTTTGGCAGCCTTATTTGGATTGGTATTAGGCTTGCCTACTCTGCAATTACGTGGAGATTACTTGGCTATTGTCACTTTGGGATTCGGTGAAATTATTCGCATTTTCATGAATAACTTAGATCGCCCATTAAATCTTACTAATGGCCCGAAGGGAATTTCTGGAATTGATCCGATTCAGTTGTTTGGTATCTCATTTACCAAGCCTTTGGATTTAGGATTTGTGCAAATCCCAGGTTTGTATCTGGTGTTTTATTTATTCTTGGTTCTGGCAATTGCAGTCGCTATTGTTTGCCTGCACTTACAGGACTCCCGCATTGGCCGTGCTTGGATTGCGATTCGTGAGGACGAGATCGCTGCTAAAGCGATGGGCATCAATACCCGCAATATGAAGTTGCTTGCCTTTGCAATCGGCGCATCTTTTGCTGGAGTGGCGGGCGTATTGTTTTCTGCTTTTCAGGGCTTTGTTTCGCCAGAGTCATTTACGCTCTGGGAGTCCATCGTGGTACTGGCTATGGTGGTTCTGGGTGGTATCGGCCATATTCCCGGGGTGATTTTGGGCGCGGTGCTTTTGGCGGTATTTCCAGAAATATTGCGCGGTATTGCGCAACCATTGCAACAGTTTCTATTCGGTCACGTGATTATTGATGTTGAAATTATTCGTCAATTAATTTACGGCCTAGCTCTCATTTTGATCATGCTCTATCGTCCAGGTGGTATTTGGCAAAAGCGTGGGGGTGGCAGATGAGCACCTCTTTATTGCTCGATGTCACTGATGTCTCTAAGCGCTTTGGTGGTGTGCAAGCGTTAGATTCTGTTGGTCTGCAAGTGCCACAGGGTGCAATTGTTGGCTTGATTGGTCCTAATGGTGCAGGCAAGACTACTTTCTTTAATGTGATTACAGGTCTCTATCCTGCGGACTCCGGAATCTTTCTGTTTGATAGCAAATCGTATTTTCCAGAATCAGTATCTGAGGTCACTAAATCCGGTTTGGCAAGAACTTTCCAAAATATCCGCCTCTTTAGTGAAATGTCCGTACTAGAGAATGTGATGGTGGGGTGCCACTGCCGCACTAAAGCGGGCTTGTTAGGTGCAATTTTTCGTTTTCCATCCACCAAGCGTGAAGAGCAAACGATTCGCGATAAGGCGCATGCCTTACTTGCTTACGTTGGCCTCAGCGAATTTGCTCAGATGGAGGCGCGTAATCTTTCTTATGGTCATCAACGTCGCCTGGAGATTGCCAGGGCATTAGCGACTGAACCTAAGCTCTTGGCACTGGATGAACCTGCAGCCGGCATGAATGCGACCGAAAAGCTAGAGCTTCGTGAATTGCTATTGCGTATTCGTGCTGATGGTAAAACCATCTTACTAATTGAGCACGATGTGAGTTTGGTGATGGGAATTTGCGACAGCCTCACGGTGCTCGATTATGGCAAAGTAATTGCTGCCGGAAAGCCGGCGGATGTTCGGGTGCATCCAGAAGTGATTAGAGCCTATCTCGGTCAAGGAGCTGCTTAATGAGTGCCTTGCTGAATGTAAAAGATCTCAAGGTTTCTTATGGCGGCATTAATGCTGTTAAAGGAATTGATCTGCATGTCAATCAAGGTGAGCTCGTAGCATTAATTGGCGCAAATGGTGCGGGTAAGAGTTCGAGCCTGAAGGCAATCGCAGGTTTGCTCACCCCTTCTGCCGGTGAAATTGATTTTGCAAATCAGAAGACTAGGAGGTTGCCTGCTTATGAATTAGTGCGCCTGGGTCTGGGCATGGTGCCTGAAGGTCGTGGCGTCTTTAAACGCATGACGATTTTAGAAAACTTGCAAATGGGCGCCTACTTAAAGTCAGATGCCAAAGAAATCGAGCGCAAGTTGGAAGAGGTTTACTCATATTTCCCAAGATTGAAAGAGCGCCTATCTCAATTGGCGGGCACGCTATCAGGCGGCGAGCAGCAAATGGTAGCCATGGGTAGGGCGATGATGGCCGAGCCGAAATTGTTGCTCCTAGATGAGCCCTCAATGGGTTTATCGCCCATCATGGTAGAGACTATTTTTGATGTGGTGCGGAGCTTGTCATCTAGCGGTATGACAATTCTGCTGGTAGAGCAGAATGCGCGCTTAGCCTTGCAGATGGCGGACCGTGCTTATGTTATGGAAAGCGGTTTAATCACCCTCAGCGGATCTGGAAAAGAGTTGCTGGAAGATCCGAGGGTACGAGCCGCCTACTTGGGCGAGTAGGCGGATAGCTTTAAACTGCTTCCTTGAGTAACTCGCGCAGCATATTACACATCTGACGAATTTCATCATCGGATACATTCAATGCTGGCATAAAGCGCAATAAGTTTGGTCTTGGAGAGTTGATCAATAAACCTTCTGGGTTTCGATCGCGCGCTAGCTCAACCAGTTTTGGGCCAATGTCTTTTCCAAGCATCAGCGCACGTAGCAAACCCTCGCCGCGCTCGCCCTCAAGATTGAACTCGCTTACCAGTTTGAGTAATTCGGTTTTGAGTAGCTCGCCTTTGGCTTTAACACTCTCCAGGAATCCTGGAGCCATAAGCTGTCTAATGACGCTAATACCAACAGCAGTCATGAGTGGGTTGCCGTTATAGGTACCACCTTGATCGCCAGGTACAAAACAAGCTACTGCATCTGTTGCCAATAGGGCTGCTAATGGAACGCCTCCGCCAATACCCTTGCCCAGGGTCATGATGTCTGGCTCAATGCCGTAGTTTTGGTAAGCAAAGAGGGTGCCAGTGCGTCCGCAGCCAGCTTGCACTTCATCCACAATCAATAGAATGTTGTTTTCTTTGGTGAACTTGCGGAGTTCGCGCATAAATTCTGTGGTGGCGGGAATGACGCCGCCTTCACCTTGAACCGGCTCGAGCATGACCGCAACCGTTTTGTCGGTTACCAGTTTTTTTACTGATTCAAGATCGTTTAAATCCGCTTTAGGAAACCCTGGAACTTGGGGTGCAAACATGGTGTCCCAGCCTGGCTTTCCAGAGGCGCTCATCGTTGCTAGTGTGCGCCCATGAAAACTATGATCAAAAGTAATGATTTCAAAGGCACCCGATTTATTGAGCTGACCCCATTTGCGCGCCAACTTAATGGCGCCTTCATTCGCTTCGGCACCGCTGTTCGCAAAGAACACTTTGTCAAAACAACTATTTTCTGTGAGCAGATTAGATAAACCAATCATCGGTTCGTTATAGAACGCTGGACTTGGATTGATGAGTTTTTTTGCTTGTGCGTTAAGTGCTTCAATCATTCCTGGATTGCCATGGCCTAAGCAATTGACGGCCCAGCCTTGCAAGAAATCTAAGTAGCGCTTGCCATTATTGTCTGTAAGCCATGAGCCCTTGCCTTCCATCATCACCACTTCTGGGCGCGGAGTAATGAACATTACTGAATGGGTATCGATGGCTTGAGCTGGCTTATTCATGCTGATTTAGTGGTCAATAAGGTCAAATGAAGTATCTATTATCTAACTGAATGGGATTTATGGCGCAGGACTTATGCGCTAGCCAAATCCGCTGCGCTGGTAAAGGAGTCAGCAAAGAATTCTTCCTCAGGCAGATGACACTTGGATGAAAAATCATTGCGGGCCGCATTGACCATCACTGGAGCTCCGCAAGCGTAGACCTGAAATCCCTTCATGTCAGGATGGTCTGCCATGGCGGCTTGATGCACAAAGCCTGTGCGACCCTGCCATGTGTCTTCAGCTAACGCATCGGAAATCACCGGGATGTACTTAAAGTCGGCAATTTGCTTTTCCCAAGATTTGCACAAATCATCTAAATACAAATCGTTTGGACGACGGCCGCCCCAGTACAGGTGAATGGGTCGATGAATCTTCTTGGCCTGCATTTGCTCGATGATCGATTTGATTGGCGCAAATCCTGTGCCAGCGGCAACAAAAATAATCGGTTTCTTAGAATCTTCTCTTAGAAAGAAGCTTCCCAGTGGACCTTCAAAACGAAGAATGTCTTTTTCCTTTAGTGCGGGGGTGACTGCGCCGAATACAAAGTCGGTGAATAGACCGCCGGGCAAATGGCGAATGTGCAATTCGAGAGGCCCATCTTGCTCAGGCGCATTGGCAATTGAGTAGGCGCGGCGTTGACCATCCTTCAGAAGAAACTCTAAATACTGCCCAGCAAGAAATTGAAAACGTTCAGCGGCGGGTAGCTGGAGTTTGAGGATGGCAACATCAGCACTTGGTTTGAGAATTGTGTTGACGCGGCAGGGCACCTTACGAATCGCAATATCACCAGCACCTTGAACTTCACGCGCCTCAATTAACAGGTCTGATTGGGGGTGAGAGCAGCAAAACAGAATGCTGCCGGATGTTTCATCGGCTTTGCTAAGGGCGCTTTCACTATGCTGGCCATGAGTAACCTGACCCTCCAAAACTTTACCTTTGCATGATCCGCAAGCACCATTTTTGCAGCCATAGGGCAGGTTGATGCCTTGACGCAGAGCAGCCTCAAGGAGGTTTTCATCTGGATTGACTGTAAATTGTTTGCCGCTCGTTTTGAGCGTGACTTGGTAAGACACTCTCATTCCTTTCAATAAATCGTTACGATGTCACTTATGCAATCTTTTGGTAAACCTTCAATCCTGATTATTGGCTGCGGAGATATTGGTCTTCGGGTAGCTAAACAGCTCTCTAGAAGTCACCGTGTATTTGCACTCACTTCTCAACAGAATCGCTTTCAGGAGTTGAGGGAGGTTGGCGCGATTCCTATTTTGGGTAATCTGGATCATCCAGAGTCTTTGTGGCGCCTTAGTGGTTTAGCTCAAACCGTCATTCATCTAGCGCCACCTCAAAATGGTGGAAATCGTGATTGCCGAACCCGCAACCTTCTACGAATTTTAGCCCAAGGCTCCAATGCCGTCAGGCGCCTAGTCTATATCAGTACTACTGGCGTATATGGGGACCATAGGGGCGGAAAGGTGAGTGAAGTGACCCAAGTTAGCCCGCAAAGTGAGCGCGCTCAAAGAAGGGTGGATGCCGAGCAAGCACTGCGCTTGTGGGGCCCTGCAAATGGCGTGGCTGTGACTATTTTGCGTGTACCCGGAATTTACGCTGCCGATCGTTTGCCTATTGAGCGATTACAGGCAAAAATACCGGCGCTACTTTCGGAGGAAGATACTTACTCCAATCACATCCATAGCGATGATTTGGCGAGGTTAGTGTGTGCGGCGGTTTATCACGGTAAACCCCAGCGCATCATCAATGCCTGCGATGGTGAGGAAACCAAAATGGGTGATTACTTCGATGAAGTGGCTGATGCCTTTGATTTGGAAAGGCCAGCACGATTACCTGGCAATGAGTTGCAAAAAATTGTAAGCCCAATGCTGTGGTCATTTATGCGCGAATCACGCAGAGTGATGAATGGTCGTTTGCATGAACTCAAAACGCCGCTACGCTATCCCAGCGTAGGACATTTTTTAAAAACTATTTCCAAGAATCCTTAAGCCCCACCGTACGGTTAAATACTGGCTTGCTAGGTTTTGAATCATTCTTATCGGCAACAAAGTAGCCATGACGCTCAAATTGGAAGCGATCTTCGGGTTTAGCTTCTTTCATGCAAGGCTCTAAGTAAGCGCTAATCGTTTGCTTGGAGTGAGGATTAATGGCATCTAAGAAGTTCTTATCGCCGCTATCTGGATGTGGGTCATTAAAGAGGTGATCGTACAGGCGCACTTCAGCCGGAATCGCCTCGGCGGCGCTGATCCAGTGGATATTGCCTTTAACCTTATAGTTATTCGAGCCAGGCGTACCGCTCTTGCTATCAGGGAAGTGAGCCACATTAACTTGCGTGACATTGCCTTGCGCATCAGTTTCAAAGCCGGTGCACTCCACTACAAAGCCATGACGTAAACGTACCCGGCTACCAGGCTGATCCCCGATCGGCGGATAAAGTCTGAAGAATCCCTTAATAGGTTCTTTCATAAAGTCATCCGCTTCAATCCACAGCTCACGTGTGAAATTAAATTCACGATTACCCCATTCTGGATGATTGGGGTGGCGTGGTGCAGAACATGGCTCTTTGGTGTTTGCATCAAAATTTTCTACCACCAACTTAAGCGGTTTGAGAACCGCAGTCGCTCGTGGTGCTCTGACTTCAAGATCATCGCGTAATGCTTGATCTAAAGTGCTCATATCAATCCAGCTATCTGCCTTTGAGACGCCAATACGTTCGCAGAACAAGCGAATACTTTCTGGGGTATAGCCGCGACGTCGAATACCAACGATCGTTGGCATGCGCGGATCATCCCAGCCTTCAACATGCTTTTCTTCTACCAGCTGCAGGAGCTTGCGCTTGCTAGTGATGGTGTAAGTCAGATTGAGTCGGGCGAATTCATATTGGTGTGGCACAGGGTCTTTAAAGACGCCTAGCTCCCTGAGGGAATTCACAATCCAGTCATATAGCGGACGGTTGTTCTCAAACTCCAGTGTGCATATGGAATGGGAGACATTCTCTAGCGCATCGGAAATGCAATGGGTAAAGTCATAAAGTGGATAGATGCACCACTTGCTGCCAGTGCGGTGATGGTCGGTATGGCGAATGCGATAAACCACGGGATCGCGCATCACGATGTTGGGGTGCGCCATATCAATCTTCAAGCGCAGGACATGTTCACCATCTTTATACTTGCCATCGCACATATCGCGAAATAGCTGTAGATTTTCTGCTGGACTGCGATCACGATAGGGGCTATTTTTTCCGGCTTGGCCAAAGTTGCCGCGATTGGTGTGAATGTCATCCGCACTTTGGCTATCAACGTATGCCTTCCCATTCTGAATGAGGATCTCGGCAAACTCGTAGAGTTTGTCAAAGTAATCACTTGCGTGATACAGATGGGTGCCCCAATCAAAACCTAACCACTTCACTGCATCTAAAATACTGTCAGCGTACTCAACATCCTCTTTCACGGGGTTAGTATCGTCAAGGCGCATATTGCAACGCGCGCCACCTGCTTGATTGTTGTAATCAGCAGCTAAGCCAAAATTGAGGCAAATACTTTTAGCGTGGCCGATATGTAGGTATCCATTAGGCTCAGGCGGAAAGCGGGTAATGATGGGTGGGATAGCTTCACCGGCTAAATTCGTGCGCTGTGAAAAAGCACCACTTGCCAAGTCATGATCAATGATCTGACGTAAGAAGTTTGATGGCTCAGCTACAGTGCCGGTATTTGCTTTGGTGGGTTTGCTATCTTGGGACATAGCCACATTGTAGAGAAAACCCTTGGCCCATAAAGAAAAAGCCCGCAAACTGCTGCGGGCTCATTTCTGGGGAGGCGTAGAGAATCAATCCTCTACGAATGCCTCTTCGCGAGTCTTCTTCACTGCTGGCAAAGCCACGATCACTACCAAGAGGGCTGCTGCAATCAGCAAACCTAGAGAAAGTGGGCGGGTTACAAAGGTGGAGAAGTCGCCACGGGATAGCAAGAGGGCGCGACGGAAGTTCTCTTCCATCATTGGTCCTAGCACAAAGCCCAAGAGCAATGGAGGAGGTTCGCAACCCAGTTTGAAGAACAGGTAACCAATCAAGCCAAAGCCTGCAGTCACATAAACGTCAAACACAGTGTTGTTTACCGTGTATACGCCAATGCAGCAGAACACCAAAATGGCTGGATAGAGGAAGCGATATGGAATCTTCAAGAGCTTTACCCAGATACCAATCAGAGGCAAGTTCAGGAGGATCAACATCACGTTACCGATCCACATGGAAGCAATCAGACCCCAGAAGAGTGCTGGGTTGCTGGTCATCACTTGTGGACCTGGCTGAATATTATGAATAGTCATCGCGCCAACCATCAAGGCCATCACCGCATTTGGTGGAATACCTAATGTGAGCAATGGGATGAATGATGTTTGAGCGGCAGCGTTGTTTGCTGCTTCAGGACCTGCAACACCCTCAATAGCACCTTTGCCGAATTCATGGCTGTACTTAGAGGATTTCTTCTCAACAGAGTAGGCGCCAAACGCAGCCAGTGCAGCGCCACCGCCTGGCAAGATGCCCAAGATAGAGCCGATAGTGGTGCCTCGCAATACCGAAGGAATCATACGCTTCACATCAGTCTTGGTTGGGATCATGCTGGTGAGCTTATTAAGGAAGCCTTCGTCTTCGCCAGACTTTTCAAGGTTGCCCATAATTTCTGCGAATCCGAACACGCCCATCGCCACAGCTACGAAGCCGATACCATCGCTCAATTCAGGAATATCGAACGCATAGCGTGATACACCAGAGTTCACGTCAGTACCAATCAAGCCCATCAAGAGACCCAAGATGATCATGCCAATTGCCTTGATCAATGAGCCGGATGCCAATACAACTGCACCGATCAGGCCTAGGACCATCAAGGAGAAGTATTCGGCAGGACCAAACTTAAATGCGAGTTGAGAGAGTGGAGCGGCAAAGGCGGCCAATACTAAAGTTGCTACGCAACCAGCAAAGAATGAGCCCATACCAGCAGTAAAGAGTGCAACACCGGCTCGACCATTGCGGGCCATTTGGTAGCCGTCGATTGCAGTTACCACCGACGACGTCTCCCCCGGAATATTTAACAAAATCGCTGTTGTAGATCCGCCGTACTGTGAGCCGTAGTAAATGCCGGCCAACATAATCAGGGCAGCAATTGGAGGCAACGCATAGGTTGCAGGCAATAACATCGCGATCGTTGCAATCGGGCCGAGGCCTGGTAATACACCAATCAAAGTTCCCAAGATGCAACCAATAAGGCAGTACAGGAGGTTTTGTAATGTGAACGCGGTATCGAAACCGAGAGCTAAGTTAGCAAATAAATCCATTTTTCAGAGTCCCCGGTTCGTTATTGTTGTAGGAATACAGGCAGGAGTGGGAACTGAAGTTTCAGACCCAACACAAACACTGAATAAGTAAATGTCACCAAGAAAGCCGCATTGATTGCAGTGCCTTTCCAGGTAAATTCTTTGCTAGCGCTAGCAGCAACAAAAACCAGCACCACTACGGCTATTAAGAAGCCAAGGCGCGGCAGGAGCAATCCGTAGAGGACAACAGCACCTGTAATTTGTGCAATGATGCGCCAATTAAATTTTGGAATGCTTTCGATGGCTGCTTTGGCGCCGAAAGCTTTAACGGCTACCAAGATGCCCAATAAGAACATCAAGATGCCTAGATAGAACGGGAAGTAGCCTGGACCCATTTTGGCAGCGGTACCCATCGGATATTGGTTTGCCATGATGGCGAAGAAGAGGCCAATAACCATGTACATGATTCCGGCCCCAAAATCCCGTTGATTACGAATTTTCAAGTTGCTCTCCTTGTTTGTCGACTTAAGTGCCGATTTTTATTGATGTTGTGGGATTGTAAGGCAGGTTTGAGGCTTCTTGCCTAGCGTTTGCCCTAGGCTAGTGCCAATGCGATAATTATCGCCATGAAAGTCTCCCAAATTCGCCAGGCTTACCTGGATTTCTTCGCCCAAAAGGGCCACCAAATCGTCCCATCCAGCCCAGTTGTTCCGGGGGATGATCCCACCCTGCTGTTTACGAATGCAGGCATGAATCAGTTCAAAGACGTGTTTTTGGGTTTTGATAAGCGCCCCTATAACCGGGCAACCACTGCTCAAAAGTGCATCCGGGCCGGCGGAAAACATAATGATTTGGATAACGTGGGCTATACCGCTCGCCATCACACCTTTTTTGAAATGCTGGGAAATTTCTCCTTCGGGGACTATTTCAAAAAAGATGCGATTCAATTTGCCTGGGATTTATTGACCCAAGTCTTCAAGCTGCCAAAGGAAAAGCTATTAGTCACGGTGTACGCCGAAGATGATGAGGCTTATGAAATTTGGAATAAGCAAATTGGCGTACCTGCGGATCGTATTGTGCGTATCGGTGACAACAAAGGCGCTCGTTATGCATCCGACAATTTCTGGATGATGGGTGACACAGGTCCATGCGGCCCTTGCACAGAAATTTTTTACGATCATGGTGATCATATTCCTGGTGGCCCTCCTGGTAGTCCAGAAGAAGACGGTGATCGTTTCATCGAAATTTGGAACAACGTGTTCATGCAGTTCAACCGCGACGAAGCGGGAGTAATGCATCCGCTACCTAAGCCTAGCGTCGATACCGGCATGGGTCTTGAGCGCATTGCCGCAGTCTTGCAACACGTTCACTCAAATTATGAAATCGACCTTTTCGTCAATCTGCTAAAGGCTTCCAAGGAAGTGGTAGATGCGGCTGGCGGTGACAACTGCGATGCCCAAAGCCCTTCATTAAAAGTGATTGCTGATCACATCCGCGCCTGCAGTTTCATCGTAGTGGATGGCGTGATTCCAGGTAATGCAGGTCGTGGATATGTATTGCGCCGTATTGCCCGTCGCGCAATTCGTCATGGTTATAAACTCGGCGCGCGCAAACTATTCTTTTATCAGTTGGTCCCTGCGCTTGTTCAAGAGATGGGCGATGCCTATCCAGAGTTGCGCGCTGCGCAAGACAAAGTGAGCGAAGTAATTAAGCAAGAGGAAGAGCGTTTCTTCCAAACGATTGCTAATGGTATGGAAATTTTGGATGGTGCTTTGGCTGGTGGTGCAAAAGTAGTTGATGGTGAAACTGCTTTCCGCTTGCATGACACTTTTGGCTTCCCATTGGATTTGACTGCTGACGTTTGTCGTGAGCGCGGGGTAACGGTTGACGCTGAAGGCTTTGAAGTGGCAATGCAAAAGCAGCGTGATCAAGCACGTGCAGCAGGCAAGTTCAAGGTAGCCCAAGGCTTGGACTACAAAGGTGCTCCTACGCAGTTTCATGGTTATCACACCCTGAAGCATGAGGGCGCAAAAGTAACAGCTCTCTATGTGGATGGTTCGGCAGTGCCTGCTGTTAAAGCAGGCGATGCAGCCGTAATTGTTCTAGATAACACCCCTTTCTATGCTGAATCTGGTGGCCAGGTAGGCGACAAAGGTGAACTCCGTAACGAGAGCATTCGTTTCGCGGTTGAAGATACCTTCAAGATCCAAGCGGATGTATTTGGTCATCAGGGCGAAGTACTTGAAGGTGAGCTTAGAGTAGGCGACTCTCTCAACGCTTTGGTAGATACACAGCAGCGAACTGACACCATGCGCAATCACAGCGCGACTCACATCTTGCATAAAGCATTGCGTGAAGTATTGGGTGATCATGTGCAGCAAAAGGGTTCCTTGGTAGATGCTACAAAAACCCGTTTTGACTTTACGCACAACGCACCAATAACTGCCGAACAAATTCGTCGCATTGAAGATATTGTGAATCAAGAGATTTTGGACAACACCGCCACTTCCGGCAAAGTCATGTCTTTAGATGACGCCCAAAAGACCGGTGCCATGATGCTTTTCGGTGAGAAGTATGGTGACGAGGTGCGAGTCCTTGAGATTGGTAGCTCTAAAGAGCTGTGTGGCGGTACGCATGTATCCCGTACAGGCGATATAGGTAGCTTGAAGATTGTTTCTGAGGGCGGTGTGGCTGCTGGTATTCGTCGTGTAGAGGCAGTTACTGGAAACAATGCGTTGCACTTCTTGCAAGGCTTAGAAGATAAGATTAATGAAGCTGCAGCGATTCTCAAGACCCATCCTGGCGATTTAGTAAATCGTGTTGCACAACTTCAAGAGAGCCTGCGCCAAGCTGAACGCGAATTAGAAAAAGTGAACTCGAAGTTAGCTGCAAGTCAGAGTGACGAATTAGCTGGTCAAGCAACGGATGTAAATGGCATTAAAGTTCTTGCTGCGCGCATAGATGGTGCTGATGCTGGGGTTCTGCGCGAAACCATGGATGCTTTAAAGGCAAAACTCAAGACTGCCGCCATTGTGTTGGCATCAGTTCAAGGTGATAAGGTGAGTTTGATTGCTGGTGTAACGGCTGACTCTACAAGCAAAGTGAAGGCAGGTGATCTCGTGAACTTTGTTGCCCAACAAGTCGGCGGCAAAGGCGGCGGCAAGCCAGAGATGGCAATGGCTGGCGGCACTGACCCAAGCAAGCTGGGCGCTGCTTTAGCAGGCGTTAAAGATTGGGTAGCAAGCAAATGAGTGAGCCAGTGAATATTGCTTTCAATGCAGAGGTGGACGCTATTGGCATGAATTGCCCGTTACCTATTTTGCGTACCAAAAAAGCTTTGGCAACCATGCAGTCTGGCGAGGTTCTGAAGATTAAGGCTACCGATGCTGGCGCCGCCCATGATTTTCCTGCATTTGCCAAACAAACTGGTAACGAGTTGCTTGCAAGTACAACTGAGGGCGATGTGTTGGTTTTCTTTATGAAGCGTAGATAAGAAACGATTTTACTTTCATGCTTATGTTTAAGCTGTAAAGCAAAAAGGCAGAGATAATCTCTGCCTTTTTTATTTCACACGCACCATCATTAAGTTAGGGAGCGGCCTTTAAGGTAGGCGGCAAAGTCAGCGGATACCTCTGGGTGGCGCAGGGCAAACTCTACCGATGCCTTGAGATAACCAAGCTTGCTACCACAGTCATAGCGCACACCATCGTATTCATATGCAAAGACAGGCTCTTCTTTGAGTAAAGAAGCGATCGCATCAGTAAGTTGGATCTCGCCGCCAGCACCAGGTTTGAGATTGCGAATATGACTGAAGATATCTGAGGAGAGAACGTAGCGGCCTACTACGGCAAGGTTTGATGGAGCATCTTTGGGCTGTGGCTTCTCTACAATGCCGTTTAAGCGGTAAACCCCATTGCTAACTGCATCCCCAGAAACAATGCCATAGGAGCTGCTTTTTGAGGGATCAATTTTTTCTACTGCAAGCACTGAGCCATTTTGCTCATCAAATACTTTTAGCATCTGCTTGAGTACTGGGGGTTTGCCATCAAGCAAGTCATCCGCGAGGATGACGGCAAATGGTTCATCACGCACCAGTTTTTCTGCGCATAAAACAGCATGACCCAGGCCCAGGGCTTCAGGTTGACGTACGTAGACGCAGTCTACGTGACTAGGCTTAACACTGCGAACGATGTCCAGCAGTGCTTGTTTATTCTTAGCCTCTAACTCGGCCTCGAGCTCATAAGCTTTATCAAAGTGATCTTCAATAGCCCGCTTGCTTCGACCAGTAACAAAAATCATTTCAGTAATGCCGGCAGCTATTGCCTCTTCAACAGCATATTGAATGAGTGGCTTGTCGACCACATTGAGCATCTCTTTTGGGCTTGCCTTGGTGGCTGGCAAAAAGCGCGTACCCAAGCCTGCAACTGGGAAGACTGCTTTGGTAACTGCTTTAGTGCTTAATGGCATATCACTTCCAATCGCTTTATTGAGTCGTAATTTATTTAAGACGCTCTAATTGTGCAACAAGCTTCTCATGGTTTTGCTCAAAGCCGGCAAGACGTTGTTTCTCTTGGGCAACAACCTCGGCTGGGGCACGAGCCACAAAGCTTTCATTGGTCAATTTGCCCTTGGCTTTATTGATTTCATTGGCTAGTCGCTCAATTTCCTTACCAAGGCGAAGTCGCTCAGCAGCCACATCCACCTCAATTTTAAGTAATAGCTTGATATCACCTACCAGAGCAATAGGCGCTCCAGGGGCGTCTTTTTCTAGAGCAGACTCATCGCTATAGATTTTGACCTCAGCCAGCTTAGCTAATGCCATTAAATACGGCGTTGCTTTTTCTAGGAATGGCTGCGGTCCAAAAATCCAAAGGGGCACTTTTTGACCCGGGGGAACTTGCATCTCACCACGTAGATTTCTGCAGGCGTCCACAATCGCTTTAATCTGCGCTACCCAAGCTTCACTCTGCTCATCAATTTTTTCAGGCTGAGCAACAGGATAGGGTTGCAGTGCAATCGTTTGTTTAACCTGCTTGGCTAATTCTTTGCCAGACTTTGGCCCAACGGTTTGCCATAGTGTTTCAGTGATAAACGGAATCAGTGGATGCGCCATGCGCAAGATTGTTTCCAGAACACGTAATAAAGTACGACGCGTCGCACGTTGCTGAGCAGGGGTGCCAGTTTGTAATTGCACCTTCGCAAGCTCTAAATACCAATCGCAATACTCATCCCAGACGAATTGGTAAATGCTGCTGGCAATATTGTCAAAACGATAGTTCTCAAAACCTTTAGCCACATCTGCCTCAGTTCTTTGGAGTTGAGAGACGATCCATTTATCTGCAGGCGAAAAGTCTAGATAGCCTTCGGGGCCGCACTGGTTATCGCACGGCGCTAAGCCATTATCTTCATCGCCGCCAGAGCAGTTCATCAATACAAAACGAGTGGCGTTCCAAAGCTTATTGCAAAAATTGCGATAGCCTTCGCAACGTTTTTGATCAAAATTAATATTGCGACCAAGTGAGGCTAAAGAGGCAAAGGTAAAGCGCAGGGCATCTGTGCCAAATGCTGGAATGCCATCCGGAAATTCTTTCTTGGTTTTTTTACCAATACTCTCGGCTTGCTTCGGGTTCATTAAGCCGGTAGTTCGTTTGCCCACTAAGTCTTCTATCTTGATGCCGTCAATCAAATCAATAGGGTCCAAGGTATTGCCTTTGGACTTACTCATCTTTTGACCTTCAGCATCGCGAACTAAGCCGTGCACATAAACGGTATGAAACGGCACCTTTCCGGTGAAGTGGCAAGTCATCATGACCATACGCGCTACCCAGAAGAAGATGATGTCAAAACCAGTAACCAGCACTGATGAAGGTAGGAAGTGATTTAAGGCAGGCGTTTTCTCTGGCCAGCCTAATGAGCTAAAAGGCACTAGCGCAGAACTAAACCAAGTATCTAGAACATCAGGGTCACGATTGAGTTTGCCGGTATAGCCCGCTGCGGCAGCTTTGGCTTTAGCTTCTTCTTCGGAGCGTGCTACAAAAATCTGTCCGTCATCGCCATACCAAGCAGGAATTTGATGGCCCCACCAGAGTTGGCGGGAGATGCACCAGTCCTGAATATTCTCCAGCCACTGGGTATAGGTATTGATCCAGTTTTCTGGAACCAGTTTAATGTCGCCCTTTGTCACTGCATCTAATGCTGCGCCAGCGATCGATGATCCTGGTTGATATTGATTATCTGGACTGGGTTTGGACATTGCTACAAACCACTGATCCGTCAACATCGGCTCGATGATGGTTTGAGTGCGATCACCGCGCGGCACCATTAATTTATGTGGTTGAACTTTTTCAAGCAAGCCTGCAGCATCTAAATCGGCAACTACTTGTTTGCGTGCTGCAAAACGTTCCATACCCCGATATGTGGCTGGAGCGTTTTCATTAATCTTGGCATCCAGTGTAAGGATATTAATCATCGGCAATTGATGGCGTTGACCTACTGCGTAGTCATTAAAGTCATGTGCTGGAGTGACCTTGACAACGCCTGTACCAAAGTTCAAATCAACATAGTCATCTGCAATGATCGGAATTTGGCGGTCACACAAAGGTAGATTGACCGACTTACCGATGAGGTGTTTGTAGCGCTCATCTTCTGGGTTCACCATAACGGCGACGTCACCCAGCAAGGTTTCTGGGCGGGTGGTGGCTACTGTGAGATGACCAGAGCCGTCGCTCAATGGATAGTGGATATGCCACATTGATCCATCTTCTTCTTCGCTCACTACCTCTAAGTCAGAAACCGCAGTTCCTAAAACAGGATCCCAGTTCACTAAACGTTTGCCGCGATAGATCAAGCCTTGTTCGTGTAGGCGTACGAAAACTTCGACCACCGCCTTGGACATTTTGCTGTCCATTGTGAAATATTCTTTACCCCAATCAATCGATGCGCCAAGGCGACGAATTTGTCTGGTGATGGTGTTGCCGGAAGTTTCTTTCCACTCCCATACCTTTTCTAAAAAGGCTTCACGACCCAAGTCATGGCGAGAGACTTTTTGTGCGTCGAGTTGGCGCTCAACAACAATCTGAGTAGCGATGCCGGCGTGATCGGTGCCAGGCACCCACAAAGTATTTTTACCTGACATGCGAGCATGACGTACCAAGCCATCCATGATGGTTTGGTTGAGGGCATGGCCCATATGAAGGGTGCCAGTCACATTTGGAGGGGGTAACTGAATCGAAAAATTGCTCTTACCTTCATCCATAGTCGAATCGGCAACACCCCGGCGCTCCCACTCTGGACCCCAATAGGCCTCAATCGGGGCTGGTTCGTAGGATTTGGCGAGCTCGTCCGCTGAGCTGGCCGCTGGTGAATTAGGGGTATTTGAGGCATTTGGCATAAGAGGCAAATTATAATTGGGCTGATGTACTCAGACTTACTCGCGAACCTCAATCCAGAACAGCGCGAGGCAGTGACCCTCCCGCCCGTAAATGAAAATGGCCAAGCCCAATCGGCTTTGATTTTGGCCGGGGCAGGCAGTGGTAAGACCCGTGTGCTCACCACCCGTATAGCCTGGTTGATTCAGACTGGCCAGGTATCCCCTATTGGCGTCCTAGCGGTGACTTTTACCAATAAGGCTGCCAAAGAGATGATGCTCCGCCTGAGCGCTATGTTGCCGATTAATACGCGTGGCATGTGGATAGGCACCTTTCATGGTCTTTGCAACCGTTTATTGCGCGCTCACCATAAAGAAGCGGGTTTACCTTCCACTTTTCAGATCTTGGATACCCAAGACCAACTCTCTGCGATTAAGCGCCTTCTAAAGGGTCTAAAAGTAGATGATGAAAAATATCCAGCCAAGCAGTTGCAGTACTTTATTGCTCACGCTAAAGAACGCGGTCAACGCGCCAAAGATTTATCGGTCGGCGATGACTTTCAAGCCAAGATGGCGCAACTGTATGCAGCCTATGATGAGCAGTGTCAGCGCGAAGGCGTGGTGGATTTTGCCGAGCTTTTATTGCGTAGCTATGAACTTCTCAAACACAGTGAAGCCATTCGTACGCACTACCAAGAACGCTTCCGCCACATCTTGATTGATGAGTTCCAGGATACCAATGCATTGCAATATGCCTGGCTCAAATTGTTATCAGGTCATGACGCAAGTCGCATCAATGTCAGTGGTATGGGTAGCAGTTCCGTATTTGCGGTTGGCGATGACGATCAAAGTATTTATGCTTTCCGTGGCGCTGATGTGGAAAACATGCGTCTCTATGAAAAGCAATATCACCCCTTAATGGTGAAGTTGGAGCAGAACTATCGCTCGCACGGTCACATCCTAGATACCGCAAATCACTTGATTGCCAATAACTCTGAGCGGCTTGGTAAAAACCTGAGAACGGATGCTGGTCATGGCGAGCCAGTTCGTATCTATGAGGCGCCGAGCGATCATGCTGAAGCTGCTTGGTTGGTTGATGAGATCAAAGCGCTTGTGAATAGCGGCATCAAGCGTACCGAGGTTGCCTTGCTGTATCGCAGTAATGCCCAATCTCGCATCATTGAGCACGCACTATTTTCTGCGGGTATTCCGTATCGTGTTTATGGCGGCTTGCGCTTTTTCGAGCGCGCTGAAATTAAACATGCGTTAGCTTACTTACGCTTGCTCGAGAATCCAAATGATGACACCTCTTTCTCTCGAGTGGTCAATTTTCCAACGCGCGGAATTGGTGCAAGATCAATCGAGGCATTGCAAGACGCTGCTAGAGCACAGCAATGCTCTTTGTATTTAGCGGCATCTACCTTAGAAGGCAAAGCAGGCGCAGCGCTCGGCGGGTTTGTGCGCTTAGTTGATCACATGCGGGAGGCGACTCGTCATAATACCCTGCCTGAAACGGTCGAGTTTGTGATTCAGCATAGTGGCTTAATTCAGCATTACCTCTCGGAGCGCGAAGGGCAGGATCGCGTAGAAAATTTACAAGAATTGATTAACGCTGCAACTGCTTTTATTGCTGAAGAAGGTTATGGTCAGGATGCAGAGGCAGCTATGTTGCCGGGAGAAAATGCGCCAGGTGTTGTTGAGGTATCACCATTAGCAGCCTTTCTATCCCATGCCTCGTTAGAGGCTGGTGACAATCAGGCTCAGGCTGGTCAAGATGCCGTCCAACTGATGACAGTGCACTCCGCCAAAGGCTTGGAGTTCACTTCGGTGTTTATTACTGGTCTCGAGGAGGGTTTATTTCCGCACGAGAACAGCGTGAACGAACAAAATGGTTTGGAAGAAGAGCGTCGTCTGATGTATGTGGCGATTACTCGTGCTAAAGAGCGCTTGTATCTGTCTCACACCCAATCGCGTATGTTGCATGGACAAGTGCGCTACAACATGCCCTCTCGTTTTTTGGAGGAGCTACCATCCGATTCATTGAAGTGGCTTACACCAAAGGCAAGAGATGCGCGCTGGGGCGGCAATAACTCAAGATCTGGCTCCACTTGGCAAGATGGTTATACCCGTCAACGCGAATATGAATCTAATGACTTTTTTGATTCAGGCTCTGAGCGTCAAAAGCCGGTTAAACGCGTAGGCTCAGCCTCAATGGAAGTGAAAAGATTGGCGTCACCACCACGCGGAAACTATCCCTTTACCGTCGGACAAAATGTGTTCCACACCAAGTTTGGTGAGGGGCGTGTTACTGGTCTCGAGGGTGTAGATGCTGATGCCCGCGCGCAAGTGAACTTCAAGCGCCATGGTATTAAATGGTTACAACTCAGTATTGCAAAGCTTACTGCGATCGACTGATTAAACGTTTAGTGCCGCTTCACCTTCGGTAAAGCACGCCTTCCAAGTTGCATAGAAAGAGCAGTGCATTATTGTCAGTCCCGCCATGGAGATTGGGGCAATGATGAAGGAGGCTACTTGCCCAAGATCCAGCGCATCAAAAATCATTCCTACGGTTAATGGAATGGCAATCAGGATGGTGCTCCATATGGAGAGATACAGAAAGAATGCGGCTTTATTAGCCCAACACGCTAATGCGCTAGAGAAGAGTGCTTGCGGCACAGACATATCAGCCCATGCCACCAGAACTGGCGAGAACCACATCAACATGGCTACTGGGACATACAGCAACGCACCAAAGAAAAGTACTAAGTAAACTTGGCGCAATGCTTCGGGGGTGATGGGTTTTTCACTTGTCATCAATGGCAGTAGTAACTCAAAGTCAACCAAGAGACTTAAGATAAAACTCAGCAGCAAAACCATGCCCGCATACACCAAGCCAAGCTGCAAGATTCTTTTGCGAACAATTAGACTGGATCGCAGGGCCACCAAATAGACTATGGGTCTAATGCGCTCTTTCTGAATCGCTTGGCGACAGGCGGTCATAAAGCCAACCGAAAGTGTCGGCGTGAGCAGCAGTACGGCAAAAACGCCTATGACTGGAATGATGACTGCCAATTGCGCTGCAAAGACATACATAAAGACCAGCATCAAGAAGCCTAAAGGATTCTGTTTGAAGAGCCAGATGCCTTGCCTAATCCAGGTGTAGCCTTCTTTGGGCGTTACAGAATTGAGTTTCATAGTGAGCGACGACTTAAAAGAATGCGTTCAAAGTGCGTAGGGTCATGAGGAGTGAGCATCTGTGCATCGCGTGGCAAGTAAAAATCCCACAGTCTAGACACCCAGAAGCGTAAGGCTGCCGCACGTAACATGAGTGGCCAGCTGGCTTGCTCTCCCTGAGTCAGGGGGCGAATAGATTGATAGGCCTTCATAAATGCATCTAAGCGTGCAGGATCCAAATCTTGTTTGTTGTCAGCAAGACACCAATCATTGGCAGTCACGGCAACATCAAATAACCATTTATCGGTGCCGGCAAAATAGAAATCAAAGAAGCCGCCTAATTGATCGTGAGAGGTATCGGTTCCCTTTGGATCAAATAAGACATTGTCGCGAAACAGATCGCAATGGCTAGCACCTTGTGGCAATCCGTCGTAGGTGCCTGAGGAGAAGAATTCTTCTTGTGCTTTTAACTCATCCGTAATGAGTTCTCTTTGGGATGTACTGAGATGTGGCAACACTTGAGGGATGGTTTTTTGCCACCAAGCAAGGCTGCGCAGATTTTCTTGCGATTTCGGAAAATCTTTTCCAGCTAAATGCATCTTGGCAAGCATCTCTCCGACGAGGGCGCAATGGTTTTCCTCTGGCTGAAGTCTCGAGAGGCCTGGAAGCTTGGTAACAATGGCTGCTGGCTTGCCCTTAAGGGTGAAAAGAATCTCACCCTGTTTATTTTCAATTGGCTTGGGGACGGGGACACCTTTGTTTGCAAGGTGGCGCATCAGCTCCAAGTAAAAAGGCAGTTGCTGTGCTGTCAATCTTTCAAAGATGGTTAAAACATATTCCTGTTTGTTGCTATCTTTAGTAGTGTCTAAGAAAAAATTAGAGTTTTCAATGCCACCATGAATGCCACGAATTTCACTTGCCTCGCCAATATCAAAGTCCTGAGAAATCCATTGAGAAACATCCTCAAGCTCGATTGGAGTAAATACAGCCATAAACTAATTCAAAAGATCTTATTTGAAGGGAATGCTAATGCTGGGAACGCTAATGAGATCGGTTTCTTTTGGAGGCCCTGGCATCACCGATGTTGGGGGCGCCATTTCATAGCTGGTGTAGGGTGTTTTTACGTCGACCTGGGTTGGTGAGTTGACATCTTTGTATTCTGTCACTGTGGTGCCATTTTTATCTTTGTACTGATAATTTGGTTTGCGTTGCTCCGGTGCATTCATAACACCTGTAGCACTCACTGTTGGCGCAAGTGGCTGATTGTTGATGCGGTTTAGTTCAGACTGACTCAGTGCCTGACTGTTATTCTGAGCTTGGGCTGAAGTAACCCCAAAAAGTCCCAAAAACACCAAAACGCTCATGAGGGCTAGGCTTTGGCTCATTGTGTGGCTCATTAAGTTCATTAAATAATGCATTTTTTCACCTTTTTAAGCCTACTCTCGGACGGTTCCCTAACCGGACCTGTAGGCAATTCACAACTAGATTGTACGATTGCGGTATGACTAAACATAGACTCTTGTTGGTAGACGGCTCTAGCTACCTCTATCGCGCCTTTCATGCCATGCCAGACCTGAGAAATGGGGCTGGCGAGCCTACTGGGGCTATCTACGGCATGGTCAATATGATGCGCCGAGCTCGCACAGAGCTCAAGGCTGACCATATTGCCTGTGTTTTTGATGCCAAGGGCAAGACTTTTCGCGATGAAATGTATGCGGATTACAAAGCCCACCGCTCGCCGATGCCTGAGGACTTGGTCAAGCAGATTGAGCCTATTCATGCCATGGTCAAGGCTTTGGGTTGGCCGGTATTAATGGTTTCTGGGGTGGAGGCGGACGATGTGATTGGCACTTTGGCTTGTCAAGCAACGCAAGCTGGATGGGAAACCATTATTTCCACGGGCGATAAAGATTTAGCGCAACTAGTAAACTCTTCAGTCACTCTCATTAATACGATGACGAATGAAAAGCTAGACATCGAGGGCGTTAAGGAAAAGTTTGGCGTGCCTCCAGAGTTGATTGTGGATTATTTATCCATCATTGGCGATGCTGTCGATAACGTGCCGGGTGTACCAAAGGCGGGACCAAAGACTGCAAATAAATGGTTAGCAGAATTTGGCAATCTCGATAACTTGATGTCGAACGCCGATCAAGTAAAGGGTGTTGTGGGTGAGAACTTGCGCGCCACACTTTCTTGGCTGCCACAGGCACGTCAACTGATTACTGTAAAGACTGATTGTGATTTATCACCGCATTTGCCTGGCCTAGATGATTTGCATGCAAAGCCAGAGGATGCGCCTTTGCTACGTGAATTGTTTGAGCGTTACGCCTTTAAGACTTGGTTGCGTGATGTCGAAAAACAGCTTACAACCCAGGAGAATAAAGGGTCTGAGACGGCTTCCTTTGATCTAGCAGGCAGTCCAATTAACGCCAGTATTCATCAGGGTGACGAAGAGAAAAAGTCCCGGATTATTGCTAGCGCACCAACTAAAGATTTGTCACAAGAAACGCGCGACTCTCAAGATGCTATCGAACGTCACTATGAGTGCGTAGTGGATGAAGCTGGATTAAACCAGTGGCTGAAAAAGATCGAGTCTTCTGCATTGACTGCGGTCGACACTGAAACCACGAGTCTAGATGCACTTGCTGCAGAGCTTGTGGGTATTTCTTTATCGGTAAAGCCAGGTGAGGCTTGTTACATTCCAGTGGCACACCGCAATGGTGAAGTGCACCTTGATCGCGAGCTAGTGCTCGCTCGCATGAAGTCTTGGTTGGAGAGCGAGACGCATTTGAAGGTTGGTCAGAACCTGAAATATGACACCCATATTTTTGCAAATTACGGCATTACTTTAAAAGGCGTTGCATTTGATACCTTGTTGGAGTCATATGTGCTCGAATCACATATGCCTCACAATATGGATAGTTTGGCTGAACGCCATCTCGGTATAAAAACCATTCGCTATGAAGAGGTATGCGGTAAAGGCGTTCATCAGATCGGCTTTGATCAAGTGGATCTCCAGACTGCTACCAATTACGCAGCCGAAGATGCTGACATTACCCTCCGCCTTCACTTAGAGCTATGGCCCCAGATTCAGGAAAGCCCAGGATTGCTCTATATTTATGAAAACGTCGAAATGCCAGCTATGCGAGTACTCGGCATCATGGAGCGCAATGGCATTCGGATTGATTCTGCGCTACTGGCAAAGCAAGGGCAGCAGGTGGGTAAGCGGCTCCTGGAGTTGGAGGGCGAGATCCACAAGTTGGCTGGCCAGCCTTTTAATATTCAATCACCCAAACAAATCGCTGAAATTTTATTTGGGCGGTTAGAGTTGCCCGTCATTAAAAAGACACCATCGGGTGCGCCATCTACCGACGAGGAAGTGCTGCAGAAGCTGGCTGAAGACTATCCTTTGCCGGCACGTATCTTGGATTATCGTAGTTTGGCGAAGTTGATGTCGACTTACATTGAGAAGCTACCGCGCATGGCTGACCCCAAGACTGGGCGCGTGCATACGAACTTTTCTCAAGCCACAGCTGTCACAGGCCGCCTAGCTTCCAGTGATCCCAACTTGCAAAATATTCCGGTGCGTACGGAAGAGGGTCGTCGCATACGGGAGGCTTTTATTCCGGCCGAAGGTTGCAAGTTGTTGTCTGCGGATTACTCACAAATTGAATTACGCATCATGGCGCATATTGCCGAAGATGAAAATCTACTAACCGCATTTAGAGAAGGTAAAGACGTTCACCAAGCCACTGCAGCAGAGATCTTTGGTATTCCGTTGGAAGATGTTAATTCTGAGCAACGGCGTTATGCCAAGGTGATTAACTTTGGCTTGATTTACGGTATGAGTGCATTTGGTTTGGCGGGTAACTTGGGTATTGAACGTTCTGCTGCGCAAAACTACATTGCTAAATATTTTGACCGCTATCCTGGGGTAGCTCAATATATGGAGCGTACTCGTCTGGAAGCGCGAGAGCATGGTTACGTTGAAACGGTTTTCGGGCGCCGTCTTTGGTTGCCAGAAATCAAGGGCTCAAACGGTCCACGTCGCCAAGGCGCCGAGCGTGCTGCCATTAATGCTCCCATGCAGGGTACCGCTGCAGACTTAATTAAGTTGGCAATGATTGCTGTTGAGGATTGGCTTGAGAAAGAGCAGTTGAAAACCAAAATGCTGCTTCAGGTCCATGATGAATTGGTGTTTGACGTACCTTTGGATGAAATTGAGCTCTTGCAGTCCAAGTTGCCGGATTTAATGTGCCATGTTGCCGATCTTAAGGTGCCTTTGGTGGTTAGTATTGGGATTGGCGATAATTGGGAAGAGGCGCATTAATCGTCAGCATTAAAGCTAATAAATGGGAGACAGAATTTATGGATAAGAAGATTCAAAATAGTCGTCGCAATTTTATTAAGACTTCAGCACTTGGCGCTACCGCTATTGGGGTTGGATTTGTAGCGGCATCTGAGCCAGTTATGGCTGCTGCTATTGAGACGGATTTTCAGGGTATCAAGGCGGGTGAGCAGATGATTCCAGTAGGCAGTTTTCAGATGCCTGCTTATGTTTCTCGTCCTGAAAAGGCAAAAGGTTCTTTGCCGATCATTATTGTTGCAAGTGAAATCTTTGGCGTGCACGAATATATTGCTGATGTCACAAGACGTTTTGCAAAACTAGGCTATCTTGCAATCGCACCAGAATTCTTTACTCGCGCAGGTGATCCAAATACCTATGGAACGATAGCGGAGATTCAGCAAAATATCGTCGCTAAAACTCCAGATTCGCAGGTCTTAAATGACTTGCAGGCAGCCTTAGTATGGGCTGGAAAAAATGGTGGCGATCTTAAAAGAGTTGGTGTCACTGGCTTTTGTTGGGGTGGCCGCATTACTTGGCTATCAGCAACCTTGCCACAAGTTCGTGCAGGTGTAGCCTGGTATGGACGTCTCATTGGAGAAAAGACCGAGGGTAATCCACGCCATCCTGTGGATATCGCAGCTGATTTAAAGGCACCAGTACTCGGTTTGTATGGCGCTGCTGATACCGGTATCTCATTGGAGAGTATTGATCAAATGCGTGCAGCCCTAGCGCAAGCGGCCCAAAAAAATCCGGCAGCCAAAGCCTGTCAGTTTGAGGTGTATCCAGATGCGCCGCATGCGTTCCATGCAGACTATCGCGCCACATATCGCGAAGGTCCCGCCAAAGATGGTTGGGAAAAGTGCCTCGCTTGGTTTAAGAAAAACGGAGTAGCGTAATCGCGATGACGGTGTTACAAAGCATTCTCTTGGTTACTGCATTAGCAGGTACCGCTAGCGTTCTAGTTGCTGCAAGCTGTTCGTTGGCCATGCTTTCAAAGATGGTCAACAATCTGGTGAGTCTGTCGGTGGGTATTTTGTTGGCCACCGCCTTGCTGCACTCCTTGCCTGAAGCTTTCAACATGGAGGGCGCAAAGCCTCAGCTGTTATTTGCTACTTTGCTTGCTGGGCTGCTAGGCTTCTTTTTGCTGGAGAAGATTGCTTTACTGCGTCACGACCATCATCACGAGGGTGATGGTCACCATCACCACCATGGCCATGACGCTGAGAATGCTGGTCGAAGTGGTTGGATGATTTTGGTTGGCGATGGAATTCATAATTTTGTTGATGGTATTTTGATCGCTGCTGCCTTCATGGCTGATTATCAGGTAGGTATCTTTACTGCTATTGCCATCATCGCTCATGAGATTCCACAAGAGATTGGTGATTTCATTGTGTTGTTGAATGCAGGCTTTTCGCGTGCTCGGGCATTGCTATACAACTTTATTTGTGGCTTATCGGCAGTAGTTGGTGGCGTGCTCGCCTACTTCTTCCTTGAGCGTGCTCACGCAGCAATGCCTTACTTGCTGGTAATTGCCTCTAGTAGTTTTATTTATATCGCGGTGAGTGATCTCATTCCACAAATGCATCGCCGCCCACACTGGGTGGAGTCTTTGCGTCAAACAGTATTGATTGCCTGCGGGGTGGGCTTTGTTATCTTGCTATCTCTACTGCATTGATACAAATAAACCCGCTCAGAGTCCTGTGCTCTAGAGCTCTACAGGTCTAGTAGGGTCTGCACACCACTCGCTCCAACTGCCTGCATATAGGCGCGACCCTTTAAATCCAGCAAGCTCCATTGCTAGAAGGTTATGGCAAGCAGTAACGCCAGATCCACATTGGTGGATCACTTCAGAGGCTTTAATTGAACCGAGAAGTTCTGAGAATTCTTTGAATAATTGCTCTGGAGATTTAAATGCTGTCGCATTGAGATTGTCTTTAAAGAAACGATTCATGGCGCCCGGAATATGTCCGCCAACTGGATCAAGCGTTTCATTTTGACCATGAAAGCGATCATTGGCACGCGCATCGATAATTTTGCTTTTCTGAGTCTGCAGATTTCCTACGACGTCATCAACCAAAACAAGTCCTGTATAAGGCATTACACCAATTGCTTGACTGCAAGGGGTGGGCACCCTTGGGATCTTGCCCATGGGTCCACTCCAGGCATCTAGGCCGCCATCCAGAACTTGAACCTTGGCATGACCAGTGGCTTTCAACATCCACCATAAGCGACTTGCATAGACAGAGCCTTGTTTGTCATAGGCCACTACTAAAGTATTTGGGCTAATCCCGAGGCGAGCTTTGGTTTGCGCCCAAGCCTCTGGGCTGGGAAGGGGGTGGCGACCATTTACACCGGTTTTTGCACCGGATAGATCCCGGTCTAAATCAACATAAATTGCGCCGGGGATATGGCTTTCTTCGTAAGACTTTTTGCCAATCAGCGGATCTACCAAATCAAAGCGGCAATCACAGAGCAATACATCTTCACCACTATTGATGATTTCTTCTAACTGGTTTGCTGAGATGAGTGGGCTCATGATGCTTCCTATTAGTAGTAGTGAGATTTGCTAGCCAAATGAAATAAACCTGATTTGATTATGCGCCATCAAAATTCATCACGCGGCGATACCATTCATGAAAATGTTGCATGCCATCTTCCATGGGACTTTGATATGGCCCCACTTCATTGATGCCGCGTGCTAAAAGTGCTGCGCGTCCTTGATCCATGCGCTCGGCAATTTCATCATCTTCGATGCAGGTTTCCATATAGGCGGCACGTTCTGCTTCCACAAATTCGCGTTCAAATAAGGCAATTTCCTCTGGGTAATAGAACTCGACAATATTGCGCGTCTTGCCTGGCCCCATGGGATGCAATGTGGATACGCAAAGAACGCCTGGGTACCATTCCACCATCACATTGGGGTAGTAGGTTAGCCAGATAGCCCCATGGCGTGGGACTTTGCCGTTAAATTGACGCAATACCGCTTCATGCCAATTGCGATAAGTAGGTGAGCCAGGTGTTTGCAAATCCTTGTGGATGCCAACGGTTTGTACGCTATGCCAATCACCAAATTCCCAGCGCAGATCTTCGCAAGAAACGAACTTTCCTAGGCCTGGATGAAATGGCACCACATGGTAGTCCTCGAGATAAACTTCGATGAATGTTTTCCAGTTGTAATTGCAATCATGCACTTCTACATGGTCTAAAACATACCCATCAAATTTCAGATCATCGGCAACGCCGAGTTTGGCTAAATCAGTGCGAACATCTCGCGGACCTTCGAATAGGAGTCCTTGCCAATTTTGCAAGGGTGACTTACCCAAATTTAAACAAGGCTTATCTTCAAAGTGTGGAGCGCCTAATAAGTTTCCGCCTAAGTCATATGTCCAGCGATGTAGGGGGCAAACAATATTGTCAGTCTTGCCTTTGCCATTCAACATGAGTGCTTGACGATGGCGGCAAACATTGGAAAGTAGCTCAACACCAGATTCATTGCGAACGAGGATGCGTCCTTCGTTTTCAGCGCTTAAGGTTTGATAGGAGCCCATTTCAGGCACCATGAGTTCGTGGCCAACATAGCCAGGTCCCTGCTTAAAAAGCAGTTCAATTTCCCGCTGATATAAATCAGCGTCAAAATATGCCGAAACCGGCAGTTGTAGATTGGACGGCGCAAGCTTCTGCGCGGTAGCCAGATTAGTCATTCTCCCCACCCCCGAAAACGTCAGCCGAAGCTAAGCGGAATAACCAATCCAACCATCGACGGATCGATATTGGAAAGGAAGGGGTGGATTATACCCATCCAAGAGGGTTCTCGCTTTAATATGTAGGGCTATCCGTGTAGGAAATACGAAGGAAACAGCTTATGGCAACCAAGAAGTCAGAGACTCAAAAAACCGATCTAGAGGTCCAGATTGACCCCGATTTGCGCTATGAGCAAGCCGTCAAAGAGCTTGAGAAGCTTATTTCTGACATGGAATCCGGCAAATTTTCGCTTGAGGAAACCTTATTAGCCTATCAACGTGGCGCTGCTTTACTAAAACACTGCCAAGGAATGTTGGCTCGGGTTGAGCAACAAGTTCGGGTATTTGAGGCTTAATTTTGAGTAATGCTTTGCAATTTCAGGGGTGGCTTCATTCACACTCTGAGCGAACTGAACTAGCGTTGGATCGTTTGCTTGATGCTGCACAAAACACTCCACGCCGTTTGCATGAGGCCATGCGTTATGCAGCGCAGGGTGGTGGCAAGCGTATCCGTCCGCTGCTGGTGTATGCCGCTGGGCAGCTTGGTGATGGCAAAGAATGTAATGAGGCATTAGATGCAGCCGCTGTAGCAATTGAGTGTATTCATGCTTACTCTTTGGTGCACGATGACTTGCCGTGCATGGATGATGATGATTTACGTCGCGGTCGCCCTACGGTACATAAAGCATATGACGAGGCAACCGCATTGCTTGTGGGCGATGCATTGCAAACGCGTGCCTTTGAAATCCTGGCCAACACAAACGCTGATGCGGATGTGCGCTTGAAGATGATTTCTGCATTAGCGGCGGCCTCAGGTTCGCGAGGTATGGCTGGTGGTCAGGCGATTGATTTGGAGAGCGTAGGCAAGAAATTGGATCTTTCAGGTCTTAAGCAAATGCATGCCATGAAAACCGGCGCGCTGTTGTCATGCGCGGTTGAGTTAGGGGGCATTGCCGCACAACTTAACCCAATAGAAATGGCGCATCTAGAGAGTTATTCAAAATCCCTGGGCCTAGCATTTCAGATTGTGGATGACGTACTGGATGCCACTGCCGATAGTCAAACCTTGGGTAAAACAGCCGGCAAGGATGCTGCAGCGAATAAGCCGACTTATGTGACCTTGATGGGTTTAGACTATGCACAGAAGCAGGCTAAAGAGCTACAAGAGGTAGCGATCGCCAGCTTAGAAAGTTTTGGCGCATCAGCGCAAGCATTGAAAGATTTGGCTCTTTTGGTTGTAGACCGTAGCAACTAAGAGGCAAGATAGAAACAAAAGAGAAACAAAACAGAAGCAAAACAGAAGCAAAAGAGAAATTCATCAGTACAGATTACTTAGATTCAATGACTTTACATTCCATTAACTCTCCTGACGATCTTAAAAAACTTACACGTGAAGAGCTTCCCGCTTTAGCAGATGAGTTACGTCAGTTTGTTTTGGATTCGGTTTCGAAAACAGGCGGACACTTGTCGTCAAATTTGGGAACGGTGGAGTTATCGATTGCTTTGCATTATGTTTTTGATACGCCCGAAGATCGTATCGTTTGGGATGTTGGACATCAAAGCTATCCACACAAGATTCTGACTGGCCGTCGAGAGCGCATGAATACTCTGCGCCAGTACAAAGGCCTGTCTGGTTTCCCGCATCGCTCTGAAAGCGAGTTTGATGCGTTTGGTACTGGTCACTCATCAACGAGTATTTCTGCGGCAATGGGTATGGCTCGTGCATTCCAAACTAAAGGCGAACGACACGTCGCTGTGGCTGTGATTGGTGATAGCGCCATGACTGGTGGACAAGCCTTTGAGGCGATGAACAATGCGGGCGTATATGACGACTTGCCGCTGGTAGTGATTTTGAATGACAACGACATGTCGATCTCTCCTGCGGTGGGGGCGCTTAACCGTCATCTAGCAAGATTGCTGAGCGGCAATATTTACTCAGCGACCAAAAAGGGGATTGATAGCGTTTTGTCCATTGCACCGCCACTACGGGAATTTGCTAAACGCCTTGAAGATCATGCAAAAGGTATGGTTTCGCCATCAACAATCTTCCAAGAGTTTGGCTTCAATTACTTTGGTCCGATTGATGGCCACGATTTAGATGCCTTGATTCCAATGTTGCAGAACGTGCGTCGCTTAGCCCTAGAAGGTCGGGGCCCACAGTTCTTGCATGTAGTGACTAAAAAAGGTCAGGGTTACGAATTGGCTGAAGCAGATCCTGTGCTGTATCACGGCCCTAGTAAATTTAATCCTGAAGAGGGTGTCAAGAAGTCACTTGCTAGTAAGAAAACGTTTACACAAGTATTTGGCGAGTGGCTATGCGACATGGCGCATGCCGATCCTTTGTTGATTGGCATCACACCTGCTATGCGCGAAGGCTCTGGCTTGGTTGAGTTTGAGAAAAATTTCCCTAAGCGTTACTACGACGTAGGTATTGCTGAGCAACATGCAGTTACTTTTGCAGCTGGTATGGCTTGCGAGGGAATGAAGCCAGTGGTCGCTATTTACTCGACTTTCTTGCAACGCGCCTATGATCAACTCATTCATGATGTTGCATTACAGGATTTGCCGGTGCTTTTCGCATTAGATCGAGCAGGCTTGGTTGGCGCTGATGGTGCAACCCATGCTGGCGCATATGACATTCCATTCTTGCGCTGTATTCCAAATATGTTGGTGATGACACCTGCAGATGAAGCAGAGTGCCGCGACTTGTTAACAACAGCTTTCCATCAGCCTCATCCAAGTGCGGTGCGCTATCCGCGTGGTGCGGGTGTTGGCACAACTCCTTCTAAAGAGCTGCGCACATTACCTATGGGCAAAGGCGAGATCCGTTGTAAATCCACAGCGCCTGCTGGTCAACGCGTTGCGATTTTGGCATTTGGCACTTTGCTCTATCCAGCTCTTGAAGTAGCGGAGGGTATTAATGCCACTGTAGCCAATATGCGTTTTGTTAAACCGCTGGATGTGGATTTAATTCAATCTTTAGCGGCGGATCATGATTATTTTGTAACGATTGAAGATGGTTCGATTGCTGGTGGCGCTGGCAGCGCATGTTTAGAGGCTTTATCGAATCTTGGCATTAATAAGCCCTTGTTGCAGTTAGGTCTTCCCGATCAATTTATTGAACACGGCGATTACAACTTGCTGATGACCAAGTGTGGCTTGGATGTAGAAGGTATTGCGAACTCGATCAAACAACGTTTTCCAACAATATTGACCACAAATTCAGTGCTTGTAGGCAAATAAGCCAGTTTTGCCTGAAAATAGAGCTATGAATGATATGAATCCCGCTTTTCTCAAGCCAAGCGCTATGCCTGATGTGCAATCCACACGGGATGAACGCGCTTTGCCAATTGAGCAGGTAGGTATTCGTGGTGTGCGTCATCCGTTGACGATTCGTAGCAAGACTGGCAACTTTCCATCTGTAGGCACATTTGAAATGGATGTGGCTTTGCCTGCGCATGTGAAGGGTACGCATATGTCCCGCTTCATGGCGCTTTTGCAGAAGCAGGATGAGGCTGTCGATAGCGCTACCGTTGTAGCACTAGTGCGGGAGATGTTGCCTTTGCTGGATGCCAACGAAGGCCATGTGCAATTTACTTATACGCACTTTGTTAAAAAAGCGGCGCCGGTTTCTGGTGTGGAAAGCTTGATGGATTACGAAGTGACTTGGATGGCTAGTGCTAAGCAAAATGCAGCCGGCGGTTCCGATGTTGAATTGGGTTTGCGCGCACAAGTTCCAGTAATGAGTTTGTGCCCATGCTCAAAAGAGATTTCTGAGTTTGGCGCTCACAACCAACGCTCACATGTCACGATGACTGTGACCTTGGATTCCAGAACGCAGATGACTGTGGAAGATTTGGTAGCCGCCGCTGAAAGCGAAGCCTCTAGCGAATTGTGGGGATTGCTTAAGCGCCCTGATGAAAAGTGGGTAACCGAGCATTCATACAGCAACCCTAAGTTTGTGGAAGATTTAGTGCGGGATGTTGCCGGTAACCTCAAGGCAGATCAGCGTATCCAGTCTTTTGTGGTTGAGGCAGAGAATTTCGAGTCTATTCATAATCACAGCGCCTTCGCTAGGATTAGCCACAAGAAGTAGTCATCATCAAATAACCAACATCTTTTAATAAGCAGTCAATTTATTTTAGATTATTGCTTTGTAAATCCCAGCGGGGTTTGACATCAAAGGCTCCAGAATGTGTGGAGCCATTATTTTTTTCGAGCAAGCGAAGCGCTCCAGCAAAAGCAATCATTACGCCATTGTCTGTGCATAGCTCAAGTGGCGGGTAATGCACTGCAAAACCATTGCGGTTGGCTTTTTCATTGAGTGCGGCACGTAATTGCAGGTTGGCACCGACACCGCCGGCAAGCACCAAATGTTTGCAGCCGCTTTGCTTTAGGGCTTTTTCAGATTTACTGACAAGCACGGTCACGATGGCATCAACAAAACCTCTGGCAAGATCCGCATGACATTGCGCTATCTGTACAGCATCGGCAATTTTTTTCTCTTCAAATTTTTTCATTTGATTGAGAACGGCCGTTTTTAATCCTGAGAAAGAGAAATCCAAATCTCCTGAGTGCAGCATGGGTTTTGGTAAATCAAAAATCCCTGGACGCCCCTGTTCTGCTAATTTAGAAATCGCAGCGCCGCCCGGATAGTCCAATCCGAGCAATTTGGCCGTCTTATCAAACGCCTCTCCTGCTGCGTCATCCAGCGATTCGCCCAGTAGTTCGTATTGCCCAATTCCGGAAACCTTCATGAGTTGGGTATGTCCTCCGGATACCAGAAGGGCAATAAATGGGAATTGGGGGGCGGTTTGGCCCAAAAGCGGGGAAAGAAGGTGTCCCTCAAGGTGGTGCACCCCAATCGAAGGCAAGTTCAGGCCTTGGGCCAAGGATTTGGCAAAAGCGCTGCCCACAAGGAGGGCGCCAGCCAGTCCAGGGCCTTGGGTGAAGGCAACCGCATCAATATCGGCCAATTGGAGGCCAGATTGGGCCAAAGATTGATCCAAAAGGGGTAAAACACGTCGAATGTGGTCGCGAGAGGCTAATTCTGGGACAACGCCCCCATAGTCCCTGTGCATGGCGATTTGGGAGTGTAAGCCCTGGCCCAGTATGCCCTGGGAGGCTGGTGTACCTTCTTCCCAAGGCGCGGTGTTGTATAAAGCCACCCCGGTCTCGTCACAAGAAGTTTCTATTCCTAAAACAATCATTTTTTGGCTTGGTCGTGCTAGAATCGCAATTCAGTTAATTTTTCGATATCTATCGAGCATATACGAGTTAAATAAGTATGACTACAGTCCGCCTTCGCGAAAACGAACCATTTGAAGTGGCATTGCGCCGTTTCAAGCGCACCATTGAAAAGAATGGCCTTTTGACAGACTTGCGTGCACGCGAGTTCTACGAGAAGCCAACGGCTGAGCGTAAGCGTAAAAAGGCTGCAGCTGCTAAGCGCCATTACAAGCGTATTCGCAGCCAAATGTTGCCTAAGAAGCTTTACTAATAGAATTTAAAAGCTCTCTTCACCGAGAAGCTTTGAAACCCGCTGACGGTGAAACGCAGCGGGTTTTTGCTTTTTGAATTACTACACAAAAGCTATACAGCTTGATGTCATTAACACCAGGAATAAAGCCATGAGTCTAAAAGATCAAATTACCGAAGATATGAAAAACGCTATGCGCGCAAAAGAAACTGAGCGCTTAGGAACTATCCGTCTTTTGTTGGCAGCTATCAAGCAACGCGAAGTGGATGAGCGCATCGTCGTGGATGACGCTGGTGTCATTGCTACGGTTGAGAAGATGATTAAGCAGCGCAAAGATTCCATCTCTCAGTTTGAAAAAGCTGGGCGCGATGACTTGGTGGCTGTAGAAGCTTCTGAGATGGTGATTTTGCAAACTTATTTACCTGCGCAGTTATCCGATGCTGAAGTAGAGGCTGCAGTGGCTGCCGCCGTTGCTTCTACTGGTGCAGCTGGCCCACAGGATATGGGCAAAGTGATTGGCGTACTCAAAGGTCAATTGGCTGGCAAAGCGGATATGGGCAAAGTCTCTGGTTTGGTAAAAGCCGCACTCGCCAAATAAGCATCTCTATAAGAGAAATCGTTTCATAATCGCCTTATGGCACTCATCCCACAATCCTTCATTGCCGATCTTTTAAATCGGGTTGATATCGTTGATGTGGTTGGGCAGCACGTAAAGCTAAAGAAAGCAGGCGCGAACTATCAAGGTTTGTGCCCCTTTCATTCAGAGAAATCCCCATCCTTCTCGGTATCGCCTACTAAACAGTTTTATCACTGCTTTGGCTGTGGAGCGCACGGATCTGCCATTAGTTTCTTGATGGAATATTCTGGTCTTGGATATGTAGATGCGATTGAAGATTTAGCGCGTTCTGTTGGTCTAGATGTACCTCGTGAAGAGCGCACTGCTCATGATGTAGCAAGACAGCAGCAAGCTATGGCATTGAGTGAGGTGATGAGTACGGCAGCGGATTGGTATCGTCAGCAACTCAAGGTCAGCACCAGGGCAGTTGGGTATTTAAAAGGCCGCGGTCTTACTGGGGAAATCGCCAAGCGTTATGCCTTGGGATATGCGCCTGATGGCTGGCAGGGTTTGGAAGCCGTGTTTGGAAGCTATTCCAATGAAGAAATTGCAAAGACATTGGTGGAAGGCGGTTTGCTGATTCAGGGTGAGCAGGCGGAAGGTACAAATGTAAAGCGCTATGACCGTTTCCGTGATCGCATCATGTTCCCGATTCGCAACCCCAAGGGTCAAACCATAGGCTTTGGTGGACGTATTCTGGATCAAGGCGAGCCAAAGTATTTAAATTCACCGGAGACGCCGCTCTTCTCAAAAGGAAATACGCTCTACGGTTTGTTTGAAGCAAGACAAGCGATTCGAGCACAAGAATATGTCTTAGTGTGTGAAGGTTATATGGATGTCGTTGCCTTGGCGCAATTGGGATTTCCGAATGCGGTTGCAACTCTAGGAACGGCTTGTACAGCAAACCATGTGCGCATGCTCTTGCGCCAAACTGACAAAGTAGTGTTCTCATTCGATGGTGACGCTGCTGGACAACGTGCGGCACAACGTGCACTCGAAGCTTGTTTGCCATTGGCGTCTGACGATAAAGAGATTCGTTTCTTATTTTTACCAACGGAGCATGACCCTGATAGCTATGTGCGTGCTTATGGTGCGCCTGCATTTGAGAAAGCCGTGAAAGAAGCCATGCCTCTTTCTAGCTTCTTCTTTAAGGTTGTCAGCGAAGGTCATGAGCAGACTACTCCAGAGGGTCGCGCCCATACCCATCATGCAGCCAAGCCGCTTTTGCTATCGATGCCCCCCATTGCATTGCGAACACAAATCTTGCGTGAGTTGGCAATTCGTACCAATACAACCCCAGCAGAGCTTGAAGCATTTTGTGGGTTAACAGTAGCGCCAGCCCCTGTAAGGCAAACTTCGTATTCGCCGATGCAAGCAAGAGCTCAAGGTGCTCCAGGCATTCAAAATAATCAGAATAATTTTTCAGGGAGCGGCAATCGTCAGGGCGCTCCTTGGCAGGCTTCAAAGGGTTCGTTAAAACGAGTTGCCACTCAAAGTATCGAGCCTCCCAAGGCGCCAACGGATTTGGCGGAACAAATGTTGCGCGTCCTTATTCAGTTTCCGCATTTAGGAAAAGCTCTAGATCCTAGTAAACGTGCACTTGCATTGAAGGCAGCAGAACAAAGATCTGTAAAAGCCCATGCATTGATGCAAGACCTTTTGTCGCAATGTGATTTGGTTGAATTGATTCCTGGAGAGGGCAATAAACCAGCGATGGCAGGTGCCGGGGCTTTTGCGATGTTTCAAGATCAACTCTCTCGCAGCAAGTTGGCGCCTTTGTATGAAGTCCTAAGGAATCGAGTAATGGGCTCTGATTTGGACCTGGAGGGTGTGACTGCTGACCTAGATGGGGCGTTCAAAAAGCTCGAATTAATCCATCTCAAGCAAGAAATGACCGAAATTGCCCAAAAGATCTCCGGAGGCAGTGCTTCTGAGCAAGACAAAGCCCGTTATCGGGAATTGGGTGAAAAGTTGAAATTCTCTTGAGAATTTCTTTAAACACCCCTAGAAATCCCCTGAAATTACCCCATATTTTTAAGTAAGAAGGGGGTAAAAAAAGTCGCAATCGACTATAATCCTCTGTTCCCAAGAAAAAACCGATTTAATTCAGCCACTTGCGCTTTATTTTGATGAAATTTGGGGTAAGTGGGTAAAAAAGTAAATGAATTACTACGGGGCTGTGTTTAATCAGTCGATATCAACAACAGTAATGTGAGTAAGCGCTAATAAATGCCAAATACCAAGACCAAAAAACCAGCTCCAAAAGCTAAGGCTCCAGCTAAACCAGTGAAGGCGGCCGCAAAACCTGCAGCTAAAGCAAAAACTCCAGCTAAACCAGTAAAGGCTGCTGCAAAGCCAGCGCCGAAAGCTAAAGCTCCAGCAAAACCAGCTCCAAAAGCAAAGGTAGTTGCTAAGGCTCCAGCTAAACCTGTGAAGGCTGCTGCAAAACCAGCGCCGAAAGCTAAAGCTCCAGCAAAACCAGCTCCAAAATCAAAGGTAGTTGCTAAGGCTCCAGCTAAACCTGTGAAGGCTGCTGCAAAACCAGCAGCTAAAACAAAAACACCAGTTAAGCCAGTAAAAGTTGCTGCGAAGCCCGTAGCAAAAGCACCTGCTAAGCCAGTTGCAAAAGTTCCAGCAAAAGCTGCAAAAGCAGAAGTCAAAGTTGAGCCAGTTAAAAAAGGCAAGGCTGCGCCTGCACCTAAGGCGGAAACAATTAAAGAAGTTAAGGAAGCTAAAGAAGCCAAGGGCAAGAAATCTAAAGTTGCTGAACTTGAAGTTCCTGTAGTTGAGGAAGAGAAAAAGCGTGGCCGCAAAGCTAAGGCGGATGCTCCTGCAGAGGGCGCAGAGCCAGTTTTGACTGATCGTCAAAAAGCGCGTGAGCGTAAAGCTAAAGAGAAGGCGCTCTTAAAAGAATTCGCAGCACAACAGTTAGGCACTGAAGAGCAACAAGAGTTACGTCGTGCACGCTTGAAGACTTTGATCAAGATGGGTATGTCCAAGGGTTACTTAACCCATGGCGAGATGAATGACGTGATGTCTGATGAATTATCTGATGCGGATGCATTGGAGACTTTAATTAGCTTGCTCAACGACATCGGCATTACTGTTTATGAACAAGCTCCTGACGCTGAAACATTGATTCTGTCTGACAATGCTTCAGCTGCTGCGTCTGAGGAAGAGGCTGAGGAAGAGGCGGAAGCTGCTTTATCTACAGTTGATTCAGAATTCGGTCGTACAACTGACCCAGTACGTATGTATATGCGTGAGATGGGTACTGTGGATTTGCTGACTCGCGAAGGCGAGATCGTGATTGCGAAGAAGATTGAAGCTGGTCTGAAAGACATGGTAATGGCTTTAGCTGCATGTCCTGTCACGATTGCTGAGATTTTGGCGAACGTCGATAAGATCGCTAGTGGTGAGATGGAGATCGACCAGTTTGTAGATGGTTTGGTTGATCCAAATGCAGAAGACATTAAGCTTGGACCTGAAGAGCCAGAGGTTGATCCTGATGCTGAAGAAGGCGAAGAGGATGGTGAAGATGAAGGCGGCGGTGGCGGTGGTGGTGCTGCAACAGCAAACGCTAAGCAATTAGAAGAGTTGAAACAGATCTCTTTGGAGAAGTTTGCGATCGTTCGCACACAAGCAGACAAGATGCGCCGTGCATTCGACAAAGATGGTTATAACTGCCCAGCCTATGTGAAGGCTCAAGATGCGATTCGCGCAGAATTGCTCGGCTTCCGTTTAACAGCGAAGAGTGTTGAGAAGTTATGCGACACCATGCGTTCACAAGTAGATCAAGTTTGGAAACTCGAGCGCGGTATTGTGAGCTTGTTAGTAGACAAGGTTGGCGTAAACCGTGGTGAAGTATTAAAAGACTTCCCTAAGATGTCCATGAATTTGACTTGGACTGAGAAGTTGCTCAAAGAGAACAAGCCATACAGTGCACTCTTGCAGCGTAACGTTCCAGCTATTCAAGAACTGCAGCAGAAGTTGATCGATATTCAGAAGAATGTCGTTATTCCACTTCCAGAGCTAAAAGAAGTAAACAAGCAGATGATCGCGGGCGAGAAGCGTGCGCGTGAAGCGAAACGTGAGATGACTGTAGCCAACTTACGTTTGGTGATCTCGATTGCTAAGAAATACACTAACCGCGGTTTGCAGTTCTTAGATTTGATTCAAGAGGGCAATATCGGTTTGATGAAAGCGGTGGATAAGTTTGAATACCGTCGTGGTTATAAGTTTTCAACCTATGCAACATGGTGGATTCGTCAGGCGATTACCCGCTCTATTGCTGACCAAGCGCGTACGATCCGTATCCCTGTGCATATGATTGAGACGATCAACAAGATGAACCGTATCAGCCGTCAAATTTTGCAAGAAACTGGCCATGAACCAGATGCTGCAACCTTGGCGCTGAAGATGGAGATCCCAGAAGACAAGATTCGCAAGATCATGAAGATTGCTAAAGAGCCTATCTCCATGGAGACACCAATTGGTGACGATGAAGACTCTCATTTAGGCGACTTTATCGAGGATGGAAATACCTTGGCTCCAGCTGAAGCGGCATTGCATGACTCTATGCGCGATGTTGTGAAAGACGTTCTAGATTCATTGACGCCACGTGAAGCTAAAGTATTGCGTATGCGCTTTGGTGTTGAGATGAGTACTGACCACACCCTCGAAGAAGTTGGCAAGCAGTTTGACGTCACGCGTGAGCGTATTCGTCAGATTGAAGCTAAAGCTCTGCGCAAGATGCGTCATCCAAGCCGTAGCGACAAACTCAAGACCTTCCTCGAAGAGGATTGATCTTCGCGCTCAAGATCGTGAGCCCTTTATGCAAAAGGGTTCACGATTTGAAGTCTCTTATCAATAATTTGTCGATGCTGCATATCTTCTGAGTAAAGTCTCTCGCAACCTGCTTGGAGTGCAGCAGCAATAATCATCGAATCATAGTGTTGGTATCCGTATCTTCTGGAAACCATAAGTCCAGTCTCAAAGGTATCTATATCTAGAGATCTTACGTGAAATGTCGATGTAAATAGATCTAAAAACTCATCTAACTCACTGTTAGATATTTTTATTTTTCTAAGGCTTGCTGAAGTAAATTCATTGAGCACTTGAACGCTAATTACATTGTGATGCTGAAGATTTTTGCTGACCCAATCTGCTTTTTTGTTATCGGAGGACAGCAGATAAAGTAGGGTATTTGTATCAAAAAATATTTTCTTAGCGTTCATTTAATTCGGATCTATCAAAGTGAAAATCAGCGGGCATGCGTCCGCGGAATTTTCTCAGACCTTCAATCCTCTCTTGCAGGGATGGTTTCTTCTTAATTTGAAAATGTTTTTTATCGGCGACGTGAACCTCAATATCATCACCTTCTTTAAGTTTTAAATAATCCACTACTTGGGAAGGCAGTCGAATAGCCAGGCTATTGCCCCATTTGGAAACGATCATGATCAATGGCTCCTTTAGATATACATATAATAATGTATATCTAATTGGAGTGTAAATGAATTCCACCCATTAGGTAAGGGGTTGTTGACCCTTCAATTACAATGAAGACATAGGGCCCATAGCTCAGTTGGTTAGAGCAGAGGACTCATAATCCTTTGGTCCCAGGTTCAAGTCCTGGTGGGCCCACCAGAAACAAAAGCCACTCTTCGGAGTGGCTTTTTATTTGATTGTGCTATTGGGTACCGACTACCAAATTCCACCGATTTATTTTTGTATTGTTTTTGCAAGATGGAATAAGGCTCAGAATATATAAATTCAAGATTTAAGCAGTCTTTTGATGAGCTTTAATGAATTTGCCTGTTTCTCAATCAAGCCCTCTGCCTCCATCTTGGAAATAGCGCGGTAAAGCGCTTCATGCGTAATTCCAAGTTCTGCTGCAAGAGACTTGTAATCAGATTCCAGCACCAGAGTTCCGTGCTTTCCATTGGTCTCAATGAGATGAATCAATTTACTTTTGACATCTTTTAGCCCAAGTCTTTCTGATTGGGTTCGTAGTCGCATGATTTCTCTGCTTAAGAGCCTGATCCACTTTAGGGAAAATTGCCCATCTTCGAGGGAGCTTCTAAAAGATTTGATTGGCATAGTAATAGCAGTACCAGCATGGGTGGCAATTGCATCACAGTGATATACATCCGTTAGCAAGCTGGCTTCACTGAGAAAGCCCCCTTTGCATCGTTGCAGGACGGTTGACTCTCCTTGAGAGTTGGATCTTCTCAGCACAGCCTCCCCAGACACAATAAAAAACATGTATTCAGGAGCTTTTCCTAGATGAAAAAGGTACTCACCCTTGGCAAAGGGGCGTGCTTTGCATTGACTTAAAAGTACATCTGGTAATAGCTCTTTGAGGGTTTGAGGAATATACAGTTCCATATGATCAGAATCATACGTCTTTTTATGGAGCAGCCCAATAATGAACTTTTACAAAGGAGGGTGTCGTGGAAGCAATCCATTTGAAAGTAACGGGAATGAGTTGTGGCTCATGCGTTAAGCATGTAGAAAAGTCGCTGAGTGCAGTTGCCGGTGTGCAAAAGGTAGTTGTAGATTTATCTGCGGGTACGGCTAGCGTTAGCGGAGATTTTCCAAGTGGTGCAAGTTCTCTGTTGGCCGCCTTGGAGGCGGATGGTTATCCATCAACAATTGATTCGGCAGATGTTGCCTCAAAAGAGCGGGCAAAAGGCGACGGTTGTGGCGGTCAAAGTTGCTGTTGTCATTAATTGAGGGAGTGATGAGATGAAGATGATTAATAAAGTGGTGATTGGCGCTACCCTCGCATTGGGTTTAGTTGCGATAGTTCATGCTCAACAAGGTCCAATGGGCGGCAATGGACCAATGGGGATGATGGGACAAGGTCCGATGAGTAATGGCATGGGTCCAGGGATGATGCGCGGAAAAATGATGCAAGGTCAGATAACGGGCCCCAACTCGCCTATGAAGATAATGCAACAGCTCATGACTCCAGCAGAGCGTTTAGCAATGATGGATAAGATGGCTGATGCAAAGTCATGGGAAGAGCGTCAAGCCATTATGACCACAACACATGCTGAGATGGAAAAACGGGCAAAAGTAAAAGGAATTACCTTGCCGGCAGGACATGGTCCTCAGATGATGCCTGGCAAAAATTGCGGATAACGAGCTTTAAAATGATAAGTACAACTCCACCTTCGGGTAGTTTTGTGTATTAAGGCAATAGGAGATAGCAATGAATATGACTCACTACATGGAGTTATTGGCTGTTAATCAGCCCCGGAACTTAATCATCTTTATGGCAATTCCTGTGATCTTGGCTGAGACTTTAGCGATCACCGAGTTGTATCTACTTTTTACTCGTAAGTTTGATGGCGCGGTCTATTACCTCAATCGCTTTACTGGTATTGCTGTTGGTGTGTATTTTGTTGGCATCATTTATTACATCATGACTAATGCTGTCATTCCCATTACTAAAGCAGGTCAATGGAGGACAGTGATTGATCCGATTGCAGTAGGTAGTTATGTCATTGCAGGTTTGCCGCTCATTTGGATTTCCCTGCAAGAGTTTGGTTTAGTTAATAGAGCATTAGACCAAATGGGCAAGCTCAAAATCCATGCAATCTGCGTAGCCTTGTTTCTGGTCTTTGGTCATATCGCTATGATTGCCGGTATGGTTGACCCAAGTATCTTGGGATACAAAGGCGAAAATGCACATCAAATGCATGGCGAGCAAAGTGGTAAGTCTTTGCAAGGATCGCAAGCCGTTGATGTGGATATGGCGCAGATGCATCAGATGCACATGATGCAATCTGGCATATCCATGCAAGATAATCGTATTGCCGTAGAATTTCCTGCTCCAATGAGAGAGCATATTTTGACAAATATGCGTGATCACTTATTGACGATTTCAAAGATACAAGAAGCAATGGGAAAAAGTCAGTATGACAAGGCGGCTCAACTAGCGGAGGATCGCTTAGGCATGAATGCACTGAAATTGCATGGAGCTTATGAGAACTCTAAGTTCATGCCTAAAGGAATGCAGGAAATTGGATCAACCATGCATCGCAATGCTAGTAAGTTTGCTATTGAAGTCCAAAATACTGCTGCTACTGGCGACCTTAAGCCAGCATTAATCGCCTTGGGAAATACTACTCAAGCTTGCGTTGCTTGTCATGCAGGGTATAGGTTGAAATAGTTTATTGGCATTACTTTAAGTAACGCCTATCTCCACTAAACCTCGCTACGCATTTCACTACGCACCAATACTGACCAACTGTAGACCCCCTGTTTATGGAGTTCTATCCTGGCCTTCTGCTCTCATAAGAAAGAAGCCCTAGGGGTCTAGCAGTAAAGACCTCAGTGATTTCAAGGGGTTAGTGGTGAAAAAGGTGGTTTAAATTCACTACACACCAGGGCATTTTTCATGGTGTGTAGTGTTTAGCGGTTTTATGTGGTTTTTGAAGTTAAGTAGTTAGTAGTAAAAACAAGTTTTAGGGCCTATAGCTCAGTTGGTTAGAGCAGAGGACTTAAGGGTAGTAAACCTAAAGCATTTAAAAGTGTCATGGTTTATTACCAATGGGTTGCATATAAGTAAGTTCACTCTGCTTATATGTAGAACTACTCAAATTCGGGGAAGCCTCTGCGTAACAGCGTGGTAATCCCGAGCCAAGCTAACTAGCAATAGTTAGAAGGTGTAGAGACTGTACGGGTAGGTCGTAAAGACAAGAGACGGTCCAGACTACAAACCGGAAACGGGCAGTGAAAACTGTAGTGGGAAGCATAATCCTTTGGTCCCAGGTTCAAGTCCTGGTGGGCCCACCAGAAACAAAAGCCACTCTTCGGAGTGGCTTTTTATTTCCTGAACTAGCTATTTATGCAAAGACCCAATCCCAAGTATTTTGATGGTGTATTTGATCTATGGCCTTGGGTTTAGCGCATACTTATAAAGTTAATAAAGGACGCACGTGATGAAAGCCCTACTGTTTTTTATTTCGCTAGTTGTTTTTGGATTGGCTCATGCTACAACGCCTCGGGAACTTTTAAAATCATATGAGGTTCAATCGGGAAAAGCATCTGCTAGCAAAGGAGAGCAATTTTTTAATGCAATACATGGAAAAGAGTGGAGTTGCGCTTCTTGTCATGAAAATCCGCCCAATCACGAAACAAAGCATATTGTCACTGGTAAGGCAATTAAGCCTTTGGCGCCATCAGCCAATCCAGCTCGTTTCACGGATGAGGCAAAAGTGGATAAGTGGTTCAAGAGAAACTGCAATGATGTGCTTGGCCGTGAATGCTCTGCTCAAGAAAAAGCAGATGTACTCGCTTGGCTCATGAGTATTAAATAAGACGCCCATGAAAAAACTACTTATTTCCATATTTGCAATTTCGGTAGCGAGCTCAGTGTTTGCGGCAAAGATGCCCATGCCATCCGATATGCCTAAATCGTATGAGGCTGAGTGTGCTAGTTGTCATATGGCCTACCCACCAGGTTTATTGAGCGAGCAAAGTTGGCAAAATGTGATGGGAAGTCTGAGCAAGCACTTTGGTACAAACGCGAGCCTTGATGAAAAAGAAAAAACGGAGATTACTAATTGGCTCAGGAAAAATGCGGCAACTAGACAAAAATACGCTGAGTTAGCTCCAGATAATCGCATTACAAAAACTTCTTGGTTTATTCGTAAGCATGATGAGATCAGGGCTGATGTGTGGAAAAGATCAGGCATTAAAAGCCCCGCCAACTGTGGTGCATGTCATACCAGTGCGGCAGAAGGTATCTTTAGCGAAAAGAATGTTTCCATCCCGAGTAAATGACTAATAAGCAAACTATCTTAGTGTGGGATATGCCCACGCGTGTCTTTCATTGGCTTTTGGTAATTAGCTTTGCCGGCGCTTGGTTTACTTCAGAGAGCGAACGCCTGCAAATGATTCACTATGCATTTGGGTATTCCGCTGTTGCATTGGTTTTGTTTAGGCTGGTGTGGGGTTTTATTGGAACGAAGTATGCTCGTTTTTCTCAGTTTGTTAGAGGTCCCAAAGAGATGGTTGAGCATGCCAAGGGATTATTAAGTGGCCATCAACATGTATCGCCTGGACATAATCCCGTGGGCGGCATCGTCATGGTCGGCCTAATGTTGCTGATTCTTTTGATTGGATTAACGGGCTATTGGGGCGTTAAAGAATTTCTTGGGGACTTCATGAGTGAGGCCCATGAAGCAGTTGCAAGCCTTACACTAGGGCTAGTGATTATTCATATTGCTGCGGCAGTCATCATGAGCCTGCTTCAAAAAGAAAATTTAGTTCAGGCAATGCTAAATGGGAAAAAGCAAGGGCTCCCAGAACAATCAATCAAATTTCCGCAATATTTAATCGGCGGTATGTTAGCACTAGGGTGCTTATATTTCTTTTACCTTGTTGTTAGCGGGTCTTTGCCGGCGCTCACCCAATAGTTGGTGATTCTGCAATCTGAGCTCCTAGAGGCAGGTTCAAGTCCTGGTGGGCCCACCAGAAAAGCAAACCCTCATCAGTAGTGATCAGGGATTTTTCTTTTGATTTGCCGAATTTATTCAAAGAAATCTCGGCATGTACATATGTTGCGGGGATAATTCGTGCTTTCCAGCTAAAAAGTTAGTAATCACTCACAAAACTTTATCTTTTGAAGGGGGAGAAATAGGACTAGAATTATCCTCCCTTGGTTGTCTGGACGAAAGTAAAGCGGCGACCAACTCCGATCAACCATTCAAAGGCTTAAAAGGGTTTGAGTATGCTTTTCAAGAAATCTCAATCAATCAAATTCTTGCAGCCTACTATGGAATCCTTTGAGACGATTGTTGGTCCAGCAACAGAAGTTCATGGGAGATTGGTTGCAAATGAAAGTCTTCGAATCGACGGCAGTGTAATTGGGAATATCGAGGCACGTCAGGGAAAAAACGTCAGTATTGCCCTAGGACGAACTGGGCTAGTGCAGGGTGATATCTATGCATTCCGAGTTTTAGTTGCTGGCAGGGTTGAAGGGAATATTTACGCAACCGAGCGAGTTGAATTGCATGAGGGTGCGGAGGTTCGAGGTGATATCACATACGGTCAGCTAGGTATCGAGCATGGCGCCAAATTAAATGGCTTGATGATCTCAAGGAACGGTGAGGAGCCAGAAGGGGTGGTTGACACATCTGCGGCTGTATTTCATGCAAACTGGGCTAAGATAAAGAATAGATAAATCTTTCGAGTGAACTCTCCTGCATTTTTAGAATAAAAATTTATGGCTTTATTTAATTTAGGATCTACCGCGCCGCAATATATGGAGCAAGCTTTGTTTGATGCAATAGTTTTTCGGTTTTACAGTTTGCGTCATAAATTCGAAGATTTCCAAAGTTTTTGGCATTCAAAAACAGTGGGCTCTGACGGGAGGGAAATTCGGTTAGTAGATAACTTGTATGCTCAAGTTAGCAAATTTCCCAAAGACGAGGCACTGAGATCGCAACTGTCTGAGGCATGTTTGGAGCTTGAGAAGTATTGGAATAAGAAATTTGGCACAAGTCTTGAATCCCTTACTTTATTTGGGGTCGTTAAAACTCAGGCCGAGGAAGTTTTGGCTAAGGCTGAGGCTTTAGCGCAAGAGGCTGGAGCCAAGAATTCTCATGCGCTTGGCAATCCAGAGACTCGGGTGGATTGGTTGATGAGAAATCTATATCAATATGAACAAAAGATTTCGCAATTAAATCCAGTTCGTTTTGATGATTCAACTAAGATCCATTTTTTCTTGGAGGGCTTGAATGAGGCTCTTAGTTCGAGCTTCAAATATAGTGGTAGTGTGCTTAAGGTTTTAGAGCAAGACTCTTACATTCAAAATGAGGATATCACTTGGGGTAGGTGGACATTATTTCGTGATTCCACTGGTTTCTCAGACGTTTGGATTGTTAGAATTGAAAATGGCAGAGCAGTTGTATTCAAAGCCGTACAAAAATTAACTCAGGACACTTATGAGCTTGAGGACACAAGCAGGGGCATTCATTTTGATGCAGAAATTTTTAAGGCAATTGATAAAACTCAGATCGCCGCATTTGAAAACTCAGAATATAACTTGAGTCCCCCAGCATATTTCCAAATGCTTTCTATGCTTAATGTGAGTGGAGAGCCTATTTTTTGAGAAGCGCTAAAAATTGCGCTTCTCTACCCTTCTAATTGATTTACTCGTTTTCTGTAGGGGTGATACCCGAGCCGTATGAAGGGCTTGATGAGTAAGAGGATGGGTGGCTGGATTCTATTACTCGCAACTCCCCGCTCAGTTTTGCGCCTTTTTCCACGCTCATTTCAGCATATTGCGTTAAGCCAGTGATTTTTGCACTCGACTTGATATTGAGGTGATCGGTTACATGCAATCCTTGAGTTACCTCTCCACGAATTTCAACGACTTCCGCATTAATTCTGCCATTCACGATTCCAGTGGCGTCTACCAATACTTCTTTAGTGTTCAACTCACCTTCAACTAATCCGGCGACAACAGCCATTTCTGGAACCTCAAACGTGCCTTTAACCACTACGCCTTCGCCAACAAAAAGAGACCCTTTTGGGTTGTTATCCATGATTATTTTCCTATGTTGATAAATTTGATTCGATCATATCGCATTGCTGCATGTCTCTCGAATATATAATTAATGCACTTTTTTAGTGCATTAATTTTCATTGTTTTGCGGTTTGGTTTTAATCGGGTTGGGAGTGGCCAGTTCAGAAAACTGATCTTTTAGAACGTTTAGCGCACTAATCTTTGACTCTATTACTGGCAGTTGACGCTGGAGAATTTGTAGTTTTTCGCGGTATGTGGCCTCAATCTCATCCAATTCTTTTCGAGTAATCACTCCGCCCATTTCTTTGGTCATTTCCGGGCTAAAGCGGATTGCTACTCGAAAACCCAGAAAATGAATCCCAATACCAAACAAGATAAACACGCTAAATGACAGAATGGCTAACTTAATCACAGTTCTTCCTGTGATTTTGATTTGTTTCATTGTCGAAGTCGAGCCTGAAATCCAAATTAATTGCATTTAAGTAAAGATATTGTGATTGATGGTCGGGGGCGCGTTGGGCGTCGCATGTTATTTTGGACGTTTTTAACTTTTTTGTAAAGTTAGCCCAGTATTTTTATAGGTTTAAGGCCCATTGGTGCTAAGATCACATGAGGAAAATTCAATACAAATAGAGACCAACCCAATTCTGCGCTACTCGGCAGTTTCCCATAAAACACATAATTTATGTCCCAGGTTCGCCCCCCTGAAATTAATGGAATTGCGTTAAAAGTCGCTCGTGAAAATCAGGGGATGGAACGTGCCGAGCTGGCATCTAAATGCTGTCTCTCCACCAAAATGATTATTGAGCTGGAAGAAGGTGGCATTTCTTCTTTCTATAATTTTCAATTAAAGGTCTCTGTTGCAAAAAAGGTTGGCTCTTATTTGGGTTTATCTCCTGAGGTCTATTTGCAGGAATTTAAGTCAGCTGTTGAAGAGGTTCCATCCTCTGCGGTTTTGGATAATGCACCATTGCTAGTAGACGAAAAATTGGCTCTGGAATATACAACCAAATCAGTTGCGGATGACGGTGGGCAGCTTGATGACCTCATTTATGAGAGCACCAACTCTGGCACTTCACTGCCCCATGTGGAATCTCCGGTGCAACGATCAAGGTGGATGAGTGTTCTCCTAGTTGTGTTTGTTGGGGGTGCGACATTCTTTGGTTTAGAAAATTGGTTTCATATTTCTGATCGGGCAATTGATTTTTTGGGGCAAAACAACCAAAAAAAAATGGCACCACCTGAGCCTCCAATGGAGCTTGTTGTGCAAGATGCGAAGCAGATTCAGGGGGATGAGTCTCTCGAAAAAACGGAGCCAAAATCCGATTCTTCGGTGACAACATTCCCTCAAAATCAATGCCCACCCGTTCGTGATGATCAGTTGACGGTTTATAAGTCACCCAATCCATCAAAATTGGGTGATGCTGTCAATATCAAAACTTTAGTGAAGCAAGTAGTGTGTGTGACTGATAGTAATGGCAAGCAAGTTTCGGTTGACCTGGAGTCGAATACAGCGCATTCGTTTAAGGGTGCCCCTCCCTTTATGGTGGCAGCTCAGGATTTAGATAATGTCGAAATGTTTTATCAGGGTTGGAGAGTTAGACCGCCAAATGTTGGCATGAAGCAAATGAAGTTAGTTGAAGTTCCCTTACAGTAGATCAGATTCTCTCATTTCGATAAGGAGGAATTAGCATGTTTGAATTTTCAAAAAAAGGACCAATGGCCGATTCGCAGTTAACATATTTAACTACCATAGGTTCGGGATCAAAAGTTGTCGGAAATTTTACGCACAGAGGAAATATGTTGCTATCTGGGCATCTGGTGGGCGATATTCATCAAGATGAGAATGGTCCTGAAGCGGTCAATGGATACACGGCAGTGATTGGTAAAACTGGATTTTTAGAGGGCGACATTCATAGTGCCCATGCAATTATTATTGGGCGCATTAATGGGTCAGTCCTTGCAAAAGGAAGGGTTGAGGTTTATCCAGGCGCTATAGTTTGCGGCGACATCACGTATTCGCAAATTAACGTTCACCCTGATGCCAGGGTAAATGGCAATCTTAAATGCTTATTGTCAGATTCACTGCACACCACGACTACCCCATCAGATCTTGAGGATTTGGCCAATAATGTTGTGCCATTGACAAAATCTGAGAGTGCTTAAGATTAATTAGTCAGAGGATATTAGGATGGCGCAAATTCCAGAAAACCAGGTGCATCATCTTAAGGGGTCCTTAGAGGAAGATTCTTTTCGCAGCAAAATCCCCTGGCTCTTTCTGGCCGGTTTAATGCCATTAATAGTAGTTGGTGCGCTACTCAATGTTTACTACTATCGCGACCTTCCGAAATGTCAAGACGAAGCCGTTCAGATTCTATTAAATGAAAATATCAGAAGTAATGAGGGGTTAATCCAAAATGCTCGAACACAAGCTTTTGACCAGATTCGAGAACTCTCTCATAGCGATTCTAGCCGATCCTGTGCTGCAACACTGATTACTACGGATGGGAACTACGCTCTTACCTATGTTGTGGTCAACGAAGTAATTGAAAAAAATTGGCTAAGTAAATTTATTGATGCCGTTCAATATTCTGTGGTGATCCAAAAAATTGAACTACTGAAATAATTGGATAAAGAACCATATCTTCTATAGTAGAAACTTTCCAATAATGTAGAGCATTAATGATGAAACTACTATGTATATCGCTGCCTTAGCCAAAGCACGCTCCACCCCTTTTTGAATAATCTTATTTTGAATATTTTCATCGACAACAATATTCTTAATATTCCAAAGATCTTTTCTGATGGTATTAAGGCTTTCATCCGACTTTTTTTCTCTTGCTTGAATCGTGTTGCTGATTTCAGTTAAGCGAGCATTGATCTCTCTTAACTCTGTAATTGCATCGTCTAGATTCCCCATGAACGCTCCAAATCCGATTTGGCTTTATACATTTGCATAGTTTTAACTTTAAGTTTTATTAGTTATATTGGATTATTGCAAATTTCGTGAGTCTTTCATAAATTTCGTACTAGGGCCTTAATTTCAATAGGGCTTGGGATGCCTTGATAATTGCTTTATAGTGTCATTAAATGAATCCAAGCGCTAATTGGATATAGCCGGTAATTAAGATGGATTATTAATACAGATTGGATATCAAGGGTTGATGATAGCGGCCAAAATTAAAACCTTAGCAAAATTAATATTGCAGGGCATCGCCCTGTTGTTGGCCTTATTGGTCTTGATCTACATCGGATTCAAGGTGTGGGCTTATTATTCTTTAGAGGGCAATCGAGCTCAGCAATCGGCCCTTAAGCTCCAGCAGAAGACTAAGTATGATGATCTTACCAAGGATCAATCTTCCTATGTTCCGCTCATGATCGGCACTTCATCCTATGAGTATGCTCTGGATCGAAACCGCAATTTTATTTTTACCTATTTATTATCAGCCGACTACAAGGTATTCCAAGAGGCAATGGAAGATAGCGCTCAAATGGTTTATGTAGGCAAGCAAATTTTAGGGTCTGGATGCAAAAAACAAGCATGTAACGAGCTTGAGGCAGCGTACGTCATTGACGCGGAAACAAGTCAATATTTTGCGGCAATTAGTCAAAATGGTAAGGTTGTTTATTACGGAGTCGAAGACGGAAAGTCGATACCATCAGCTTTTATGAAGTGGCATCCCAATATCGTCGTTGAGGGAAGTAAATGATGAATACTATGTTCAGAGATTCATTGCTATCTTATTTGCCCCGTCTTTTGATTCTATTGAGTGGTTTTATTATTCTTAGTGCACAAGCAAAGTCTGATCATCAAGAAGCAAATCCTTTAAAAGTAGTTAGTACTAAGGCGGGCACCAAGGCTGCTAATGACAAGGATATTGTTCTTCGTAAAAACGCCCAATCTACTCTGTATTTGTTGTCAGGGTGGGGCAAGGCTGAGGAGCCGTATGTCTGGTATACCGTCTCAGCCCATTTTAATGAAGATCAATTGGCGCCAAATGGTAAGTTGTTTAATCTTTTTAGCCTTAGTGGCGCTCAAGATTGCAAAGAAAATCAATTTTTCTTTTACCGTGCTTCTTACATGTATTTTGATCCCAAAACCAAAGCGTTAGGTGAAGTATTTTTTAATAAGAGTAAATCTAGTGTCATGCCTATCAATCCAGACACGATTGAGTCGAGTGTCAAATCCATTATCTGTAATTAAATGGCGGATCACCAGGCTAGGCCATCTCGCGCGATCGAGCAATTCATATCTCTATTTAAGCAGATGCAAGGGTTGACTCAAGAGCTTAGGAGTCAGGATGCCATCGCATTGATTCAGGCGGATCCACATTTATCGCAGCTTCAAAGGCATGTTTTTAATGAGCTGATTTGCGATCAAGCATCCTCATTTTCTCTTGCGCGTGATGAGTTAACTGGCCTTTTGTTGAGGTCAAGTTTACTAGAGTGTTTAAATAAAGCTTTGGTTGATATCTATCTGCGAGGTAATTATTTAGCGGTATGTTTTATTGACTTAGATGGTTTTAAGGAAATTAATGACCAACATGGACATCTTGTTGGTGACCAGGCATTAAGGTTGGTTAGCGTGTGTTTGAAAAACTCAATCCGCTCTGAAGACTTGTTGTGCCGTTGGGGTGGCGATGAGTTTGTCGTGGTTTTGCAAGATATTACTCAAAAAGATTTTGTTTTAGGCTTAGCAAATCGACTGCTCAATGCAATCACAAGCCCATTGAGGCTAAGTGCTGATGATCCCCTTACTCTTTTCTTGGGCGCAAGTATAGGAGTTTCTATGGTTGAACCTAGAAATTTCCATCAACGTAAAGATGCGCTTACCCTCATTGAATCTGCTGACGAAGCGATGTACTCGGCTAAGCAGGCAGGTAAAAATCAAATTCAGTTTGCAGCATTGTAATAAAAGGGTAATCTAGAAACTTATTGCTTACGTAGATGTACGGGTGGTATGCGAAGAATTTCGCGATATTTAGCTACGGTCCGCCGTGCAATGTTATAGCCTTGTTCGCCCAATAGTTGAGCGATTTGCGTATCAGAAATGGGTTTATTTGGCGACTCTTCCCCAACAATTTTTTTGATTAATGCTTGTATAGCTGTGGAAGAGATGCCGCTACCATTTTCAGAGCTCACTTGACTGCTAAAAAAATACTTAAACTCAAAAATTCCGAGTGGACAGGCTAAATATTTCTGTGTAGTTACTCTGGAAATAGTGGATTCATGCATTTCTAACTCTTCAGCGATCTCTCGAAGAACCAATGGCCTCATGCCAATTGCTCCGATAGAAAAAAATTGTTGTTGTCTTGAAACAATTGATTGCGCAACTCTTAATATAGTTTCTTCGCGTTGAGTAATGTTTTTGACTAACCAGCTAGCCTCTATCATCTTTTGCTTGAGAGCGCCGTCAATCTTTCTCTGACCATTCTCTCTTAAGATCTTGGCATATTCATTGTTTAATGAGAGTCGAGGTTTTGCATTGGGATTAGACTCTGCAACCCAGAGTTTATTTTTTTGTTTGACAACAACGTCTGGAAGAATCCATTGGTCGTTCTCTCGTTCAAATTGTGATCCGGGATTGTGTTGCAGGGTGCGGATTAGATTTACTGCTTTGAGAACGGCGACCTCGGTCTTGCCGCTCGCCTGTCTAATTTTTTGCCAATCTTTTGTTCCTACTTTGCTTAGGTGAGAGATTGCAATTTCCTTGGCTAGCTCCCAGTATTCTCGATCGGTATCTATGTTTTCAAGAACGCGGTTAATCTGGAGTGAAATACATTCCGCAAGATTGCGCGCTCCAACTCCTGGCGGATCAAGTGACTGTAATTTTGTAAGAGCCTTTTCAAGGCGCCCAAATGAATCAGCGGTCGATAATTGTGTCTCTATATCTGTGTGTATTGTTTGTAGGTCCTCAGGCAAGTAGCCGCGCTCATCAAGACACCCAGCGAGATAGGCAACAATCGATTGCTCCTCTGCGTCGATATTTAAAAGATGGATTTGCTCTTCAAGGTATTCCAATAAAGTTTGTTTATGAGCAATGCGCTCGTACTGTTCACCCCAATCTTCATCATCTTCTTGAGAAATGCGATGATTTGATGCCCAAGGACTTTGATTAAGCTCAAGGCGCTCACTAGTTTGGGTCATGTTCGATTCAATTTCAGGGTTTGGCTCAAATTCGAGTAGGGGATTTTCTTCGGCCTCTTTGGCTAACTCCTGCTCTAGCTCTGTATTAGAAAGCTGTAAAAGCTTGATCGACTGCTGTAGCTGTGGCGTAAGACTAACTGTCTGGCTAATTCTAGTATTGAGTGAAATGGCCATTTACTTAGTGACAGGTGATGATTTCGGAGGGGGAAGCCTAAATTTCATTAGCTTAGTGTAATTGCCTGTTTATGGAATGGAAGGCTTGGTCCATGGACTTTGAGGGTAAATTTATCAACTGGGGTTTCCGGTTCCGATTGGGCAAGTTGACCATATATTTTTTAAAAGCGGTTTTCATTAATTTGAGAAAGGTTTCATCGGATATTTTATAAAAAATTCTTAATTAAATCATATGCTTATGAAAAATTGTCTTATTTATGGCAACATATCCTTTGATCTCAGTTAATCACTTTTAGCAAATTTTCCGTTTACAGTTTCCCAGTCACTGAAAAAGAGGAATTTCACATTATGGAAAATCCTGTAATTACCGAGCACCGAATTCGTGGTGAGCGCTTTTACACCATAGAAAGGCGCAACAAAATTGCTTTTTATACAACCAATATTGCTGCTGCGCGTTATTGGATAAAGAATGTCGTTGATGGCGAGAACGCGGCAGTTCCAAAGGACGAGATAGCCCAAGTTACGCCTTAGGCTTAGCCGGCTTTGGCGATAGTGAGTTAGCAAGATGATTTTGCTAAATTTTTTTCGGTGTTTTTGAAGGTATTCCTAGGGGCTGGAATTTAGGAAATCCGTATAATGGCCCATTTAATGTGGGTTCCATGCATGGGTTGCTCCCTTTTCCAAAAAACCTCCTTTTTTATCCTTTCTGCTACTTTTGGTAGCGGATTTGCTTTCGCTCAACTAAATGATGATTTGGTTACGATTTTGGATGGTCGCCAAATCGGAATTTCCTACTATAAGAGCTCCATCAAAGCCTTGCCACCAGATTGGAAGAAGGTTTGGATTATTACCAACCGCAAGCAAGATCAACGGGTTGCCTCAGAACGAATTCAATCGATTCGTCGAAACATATTATTCAATTGCATGCGCAATACCTATTCAACTTTAGCGACTGTTAATTATGCCGAGCCAAATGCTATGGGAAAGCCTAGCTTGCAAACGGAGACCGGTTTTGAATTAAATGACGACCCCGTTCCAGAGGGAACGCCCTTAGCCATCATCTACACCCAAGTTTGCGGTTCTTAATTTACTACTATGAGATTTAATATTTTTCCTCCCGAAGGGCTCCAAAAAATTGAGCCAAAATTTCATGTAGAGCCTCGTGCGATTGCAAAGACTATCGAGCGCGAATTGGGTAGAAAGCCATTAGCTGGACTCTACTCAATTGATGGAAGCGGAACAGCGTTGCCTGTCAGTCTTATGGAAATTCGCCAGGGGCTAGTGGTAATGCAACCAGAAATTAAGCCTGAAGGTGGCTTTACAAGTTTAATCGGCGGACAGCGAATTTTGGTGCTTTGCGGCGAAAGCGGGAAGATGCAATTTTTAGCTGCAAGCCTAAGGTTGAATGAGGACGGTAATTTAGTTTGCCCCCTGCCATTAGATTTAATACTGATTCAGCGCCGCAAGGAGTTTAGAACTCCAGGGCCTGCAGATGAGGACCTAAATTTTGTTCTCTGCCTTGGTGCTGGTCAAGAATTGCTTACCAAGGTAATTGATATTTCTGATCATGGGATATTGCTTGACATTCGTTTGGGAGCGACTGAGGTGGAGGTTGGTCGCTATTGGCACTCAGGCTATTTCGAGCGTCTACGGTCCCGTTCCACAACAATTGATTTGGTAATTAAAAATGTTCGTCCAGGTGCGGACATAGATCGTATTCGTGCGGGTTGTGAGTTATATGAGCCAAAAAAACTAGCACTCAAAGAATTTGAAAGCACTCGCAGTGCAATTGAGAATGCTCGCGTTCAAGGTCGCTTAAATCGTTGGTATTTAGGTGCTTCTTGGTATGAGTAACGCCTTAGATAAAGTGTTGTCAGGCTCAAGGATATAAATTCAATATGAATTTTTTTGCCTCATTTACCACTGGAAAATTAATCATTGTCGTGAGCTTTCTCATGTTCATTGCTTTGATTTATTTTTTTATTCGAGATTTTTATGGGAAAGTTGTAGATGAGGTTAAAGGTCAGCAGGCTAAACCTGTTGAACCTGTGATGGTTGCTAGCTTGCAAAAAACACATCAACTTGAAGAGGTGATTAATCAAAAAATAGCCAACATGAAGTTGGATTTAATGGCTGAGCGGCTCAGAATTACATCGACTGCTGAAGTTTTAAAAAATTTAGCAAAGGAAAGGCATTTACCTGAAACGCTCTATCAAATTTACTTTGAAACAAGGGCATTCCCAAAAAAGAGTTTAGAAGCTCAGCAGACTGATCTTGAATGGCATGCTCAGGCTGGAATTACTGAATTAAAAGTGGAGCCGATGCCGTTAGACGATGGCACTGAAATTTACTTCACATTGCACAACTATCCCTACAAGCTCACTGCAATCAATCATCGATTTGCTAGGACTTACTTTGTTGAGCTTACATTGCGCGACGTAGATGATATTCGTTTATTTGTTGTGCGTATTAAAGCCAATGAGACAAATGGCAGGGATATCTTGGAGTCAGCAATCATAGAAATGAAAGCGGGCGAGTGGGTTGATGATATTGCTAGTTGCCGCTTATTGATGGATAAGCGTAAAACAGAAGTTCAGTTGATGGCCGAACATCGTGAGGTCGAGCTATTAAAACAGCGATTCATATTGAGTCAAGGCGGCAATAAGTTGGCTACCACTAAGGCTGATGTAGCAGCAAAGAAAAAGTAAATAAACGTGCTTAAAATTAACTTTCCCCGAACTCGAAAAGGTATTTACTTTTGGTTTTTGGCTTTTTCGAGTCTCTTATTCGTTTTTTCTTTAGCTGCTTTATTGACTGCTGCGGGTGAATTATCGAGCTCATCTTCTGATTTAAAGAGCCTAAAAGTTGTTATGCCCAATATTGAGGAGTTTGTCAGTTATCAGGCAATAGATTTTCGTCTTAATAATTCAACTCTAAATACGCGCCGATTGAAGCCAAGTGATATTCCCAAGTTGGCTGACGATGCGATCGTAGCTGTTAGCTTAGACGATGCCGTGAATCGTGCATTTCAGTATTTTGCAGAGTTTGAAAATAAGCGCTCTGGGCCTATATTGACGGTGACTCTGCCAACTGTGGAGTCGGTTGAGCCAGGATCACCTGCAGAGATAGCTGGCGTGAAGTCTGGTGATCTTGTGTTCTATGTCGGTTCTAACAAGATCGAATCAGTCATGGGGTACTACCAGGCTTTAAATGAGAAGCTTTCCCAGGAGATTGGCCTTAAGCTGCTTCGGGGTAAGCAGGGCACTGTATCGGTAGTGCTAAAAAATGCCGCTAAGGGTCCCATCACAGAAAGCAATGGCGGCATCAAGTTTGCCGTCCCGCCTGAGGCAATTTATCTAACTGAGCGTGATAGTAAGCGCATGGCTGATCAGTATCGCCGTGAAATGCTTCCAGCAATCTCTGTTGATTGGCGGACTGAGGCTGCTAATAATCTGATGCAAAATGCCAAGCGCCTCAACTTAATTGCTAAGGGTGTGGTTGACTCGGCGGGTCCATCTTCAGCCAAGATTCAAACAAAAGATGTGTTGAATTGGCAGCATAAAAAAGTGCTTGAGGCAATTGATAGCTACTTCTCCCAAAGGAGAAAAATAGAAAATAAAAACGCTTTCTATTTAACGGGCATGGGTGATGCGATTGTTGGTTTTGTATGTAGCTTGATTATTTTCTTGATTGCTTTGACTTTGTTCTGGTATCAACGCCGAGCTGTAGGTAAAAAGTCATGAACTCCCTAGAAAACCAAGATTATTGGCTAGGTTTGCGTATCAATAGCGAGCGTTATGCTTTACCTGCATCTCAAGTACATACCGTTTTTCTGCACTCTGAACCAGAGCAATCTATTAAAGAGTTGAAAATCAGTGGTGTTGTGGTTCATGATGGGGAACCGGTTTATCTGCGCAATCATTTTCAGTTGCTTAAAGCGGGTCGCGGTATCGAAAGTGCCGTTCCCTGGCAACAAGTACTTAAACGTGATCATGCGCCCTGGATTGTTGTTCTCAAAGATGGTTTAGGTAGGGGTCTTGGTTTTAGGGTTAACAATATTGTCGGGCCATTTCACTGTGCTGTTGCTCTTGAATCACCATTTCTGCAGTACAACGGATCCGATTTTTATTTAGTAGAGGTTTTATAAAGTTGCCGGACTAACGGCTAGACCTTATAGTTAGACAATCATTATGCGCAAAATTTATAAGAATCACGTCTTTCAGCACTCGACTAAGCCCTGGCAGTGGTTGGCTATCATTGCATTTTCGATTGCAATACTCTCGAGCGTTGGTGCATTTTTAACGGCGCGCAGTTGGTTGGGTGATGGCCGATATCTGCAAGCGATTGATATCGAGCAAATTGAGGTCTTACGCCTCATTCCTGCTCTCAAGGATCTGCAACAACAAGTTTCTGGCACCCATACTTTAGATTCTGAATTTTTTAACAACTTAAAGAAGGCAGATCGTTTATTAAGATCAATGACGGATGATGTGAAAGCTCCTGCGGTTGATACTGCCAGTTCTAACGCTGCACCTAATACCACCACATCTTCCTCGGCAATTCAAAAGACGACATCAATGTCGGGTGCCAGTAAACTCCAGGGTGCAAGCAAGGGCTCATCTGAAGAAGGCTCTGGAGCTGCGCCATTATCGGATAATCCGGCCTTAGCTTTTTTCCAAAAGCTAGATTCCAAGATTATGAATATCTTATTTGGTAAACCAGATAAGTATGCTGAATCTGCGAGCGACGACCTTGCTGCGAATTCACAGGCTCCTGACCAAAAGTCTGCAAAGGCGGAAGACATTCAAGATATTTTAGTTGGAGCCAAAACAGCCGAGCAATCGATTGCGATTGTATTGGCGCAAGAGAAAAGTCTGGCAGGATTGGATATTCTGGCCAAATCAGCAGAGCTACTAATTTCTGCAAAAGGTCCTTTGGACCTAGATAAAATCGCTGCCGATTCTCCAGCGAGAAAATATGCTGAGAGCTTGGCTGAATTTGCGAAAGCAAATACGGTCTGGCAAAAGAATATTACGAGCGCTTCTGCTTCCACTGCATTGCAAAAAGCACTTGGCGCGGTAATAGATCAAAAAGTATTAATCGAAATTGAGGCAGGCAAAAAAACTTCTGGTAAGTCAACATTAAGCATCACTCAAGTAATGCCTAAAGTTCATCAAAGTCCATGGCATACAAAGTTACCCCAAGAAAGTGCTGCTGCGCTAAAGTTGTATGTTAGTAATATTCAGATTGTGCGTGACTTTGCTTCAGATCACGAGGCTCTGCGGATTGTAGCTTTAAAGAATTCTAAGGGCTTGCGCTTGTTTGACTTTAATACAGCTGGCGGGTTCTTAGGATTGTCATTGCTTAGTATTATCGGTTTATTTGGTGTCGGACTTGGTGGAGGAATGTGGTTTAAAAATAGCCGACATACATCAATTCAAGATCAACGTATTACGAAGATGGCTACCGCGGCCGATGACCTTCTGGGCTCTATTGATTTGACTTTAAGCAAATCTGAGCCAAGCAGCGTTAAGGAGCCTGAAGAAAAATCAGAGCCCCCGTTATCCACTGTATCCAACTCTAATATCAGTAATGATCAAGATGAGCTCGCCGCTGCCGGCAGGAGTGAGTTAAAAACGGTAGTCAATGTCATCACTGAATTAAGTCAGGATTTAAGAGAAAAAGTGGTGGGTATCGAAGCCCGCATGAAAGTTCTTGGCCAAGTGGGGATTAAGCTGCGTCACTCAGTGAGCACCTTGCAGGATAAAAGTGCCCAAATGCGTTTTGGATATTCAGAGTCATCCTCAGGATCTCTTGATGCAGGCGTTGGCACCAATCGTGGCGGCCCTCTTGATCAGTTGCAGGATGCGTTTTATGCACTTAAGCAGCAGGGCGTTCGGTTGTATTTAGCCATTTTGGATAATCACTCTAGTAAACAGTTGGCGCTAGAGACTGAGCAGTTAAACCTATTAGTTGAGCGAATTGAATCAACGGTATCTAAAATGCGAGCTTCATTATCCCAGGCACTTAACCAAGTCGGCGATGCTCAGACTACTTCCCCTCAAATATCTCCAGAGGTTGTCGAGCTTTTAAATATGGATGTCAAGCAAGTGATGCGTGACCTTGATTTGTGGCAAGGCGAATTTGATGGATTGAGTCAAGCTTTTATTGAGCTTAAGCGCGAAATCAACGTTTGATTGAATTGAACAACCACCCGACCTAACGTCCTATGGCTGAAGAAAAACCCCTTTTTTTAGTAGATATTGATCGTGCTATCGAAGGTCTACTGTCTTCAATGCCAAAAAGGACGGCGGAACCTCCAAAAGCAGAGGCAATTATTATCCATTGCATCGATTTGGCCAACGCCTTAGATGGTGCTGGTTTAGAAGATTTGTCTGGTTTTGCTCAAGAGCTTGCGAATCAGATAAAAGAAAGCAAACCGCAATCTTTCCTTTTGGTGAATGACTTTATTGCGCTAACCAATGCTGGGGTGGCACTTATTCATCCAGCAGATTCGTCGCATGAAGATGTTAGTAGCACATTGCTCCAAGAAGCTAAATCCAGTTTTGCAAAAAAATTAGAACAATTAAAGGTAGGCGCACCAATCTCTCAAGAGTCCATATTAGTTAATCTAGCGCCTCAGCAGGTTGAGGATAGGGTGCGGACTGAGGAACAGGTTGCGGATGAAACCGTTTTGAGTATGAATGAAAAAGTATCTTCAGTTGATGATGTAATTGAAGATGCATTCCCAAACCAAGAATTTTCTTCTGAACTTTTCCAAGGGTTGCAGTCAAAAAAGAGTTCCGCTGATGAAGTGCAAAATGATGTGGATGCATTAGCTCAAGCAAGAATTTCTAATCATGATGTGCCAGTCTCTCGCGAGCAGGCCCTTGAGCAAACATTAGATCGGGCTGTTAATGAATTAAGTCAGTTATTTGCACCGAGAAAAGAATCTCCGCCAGTGCTGTTTACGCCGCCAGAGCCTAAGCCATTCTCATTGCCTGAGAGTTTGGCAAAGCCGATTGATCGGGATAGCTCTTTTGAGTACTCTAGTAGGGCGCGTTATCTCGATAAGCATTTCACATTAGATAGAGTCAGCAACTTGAACCGAATGCAAAAAGCCCGCAGCCTTGTAGGTAAGGTAGATAGCTGGAGCGGTGCTGAAGTTGATTTCTTGCTTGGTCGCGAACAGGATGAGTTGGTACGTTCAGGTCAGCAATCGTTAAGGCATATTTTTGAAAATCTCACTGATGAACTATTGATTGATGAAGTTTATGCTGATCCAGATATTGCTCAGCAACTTCTGACGATTTTGAGTATTTTGCCCCCATGTCCTAGTATTTTTGCGGTTCAACAAGAGCTCATGATTTTTATCGATTTGGATCATGTAACTCTCTCGAATGAGCATTTATTAGCTGTAAGTAGCATGATGGCGGAAATCGGTGGATCTTTGGAGGTCCACTATGATGGCGTGCGTTTATCTTGCCCATCAAGCTTGTTGCGGATGCCGATGGCCTATTTCACTAGACACGGTGAGCAATATGCTGTTTCTGCCATTCAGTATCTTGGCGAAGAGCCGCTAACTAAGGCAGTAGAGTCAACAATCGATTTTTTGGGCGAAATCATTCATCCCGCCAGAAGTATTTTCATCCGTGTGGGAAATCAGGACTATATGATTCATGCCCATGAGTTTTTAGGCGTGCAAAATATGAATGTGCACCAAAATTTGCCATCTTCTCTAGAGCGTCCATATTGGATGGCAGGGGTGGCGTTGGACGGCGCTAATAATGTGTACTCTTGGATCGCTTTGGACCGGCACTCTCGATGATGTTTTGGCGGGCCACTTTCCTAATTTTTGCCTATTTTTTAGGCACAAATGCGCTGGCTGCCCTGATGCCCGATCAGGAAAAAGAAATTTTCCGCTTTGTGCAATCAAGCCCTGCTATTAATGGCTTGCGCGTTCAGCTAGAGCTCGTAGACCCAAATGTCACTGTACCGGCCTGCCTTGGGGGTTCTATTCAGATTAGTGCTCAACCAGGCGCCCGCATATGGGGGAGAACCGTTCTTCAACTTCGCTGCGCTAAGGCAGGTTGGATGGTTAATATTCCTTTTAATATTCGCGTTTTTGGTAATTATGTTGTGGCGAGTCAATATCTTCCCGCCGGCCAAAAACTTGAGCCTGGCGATATTCGAGTGATTGAGGGGGAGCTCAGCACTTTGCCTGATGATGTGCTTCGAACCCCTAAAAATGCATATGACCGTGTTTTAAGCCGTTCCCTCCAAATGGGCTCTCCTGTAGGACTAAACGATTTAAAGGAATCATCCGTAGTAAAGGTAGGAGATCCTGTAAGGCTTGTCTTAAAAGGTAAGGATTTTGAGGTTTCCGGGGAGGGCGTGGCTCAAACGGCTGGAATGATCGGTGATATGGTCCGAGTTCGACTGGCTGATGGTCAGGTCTTGCAAGGTCGAGTATTGAGGCCATCTGTTGTAGTGGTTATGCTCGAGTAGGCAGCCTTTTTTTGTATTACAGTGGTGTTTAAGGGTATCAGTCGTTGGGCTAATGCCAAGAATAGTAAAATGGTTGCAGTTCTGAGGAGAGTGAGATGAAAGTTAACGAGAGTGGAGTATTAATTCCGCAAAACTCAGGAGTTGGTAAAACCAATTCCAGTCCAAACTCGTCCTCAGTTAACTCTAGCCCAAACAAAGTTGCCGCAGATGCTGTTGCTGGTCCAGCGGTAAATTTAGATATCAGCTTGACTGCTAAGCTCGCCGAAGTCCAAAGCGACTCTAAAGCCAATAATGTGACTGATGAAGCGTTGATTGAAAAACTACGAAATCAAGTTGCAAACGGCGAATTTAAAATTGATTACAAGAAGATTTCTCAGGCAATGTTAAAAGATGTAGTTGCCGCTATTGGTCAAAAACCAAAACAAGCCTAAGCTAAGCTTCGGCTATTAGCATTCAAATAATCTAGTTTATGTCAGGACAAATTCCATCAATGCCATTTGATGGGATGCAATCATTTTTGCAAAAAATTGCCAGTGCCGTTTTAGACTTACGGAGTGCATTGGAGGCAAATGACATGGATTGCTTGCCAACCGCTCTAGATCTTACCAATACTGCTCTAGATGCAATTAATCAATACCCTGGCGGTGCAGAAAAACTTAAAGCAGATATTGCATTATTCCCTGAAGAGCAAAGAAGAAGCTTAATGTCTTTGCTAGACGAAGCATCGGTCAACCACCAAATTAATGGTGATCTGATACGCTTGGCGATGCAACGAAGCGCTGCAATGCAATCATTTATAGCGCAGCAAGCTCCCAGCGCAACCTATGATAGCGAGGGGGGCGTACCGGGGTCTGTTGGTGGAGTGCTTTCGCGTAAGGTGTAGTCAATAGATAGCATTTTGCACCCGTGTTTTTTTATTTCTCTTGGTCAGTATGAAATTTTTTGATAATGCTCGTCTAGATATCGCTAGGCAAAACCTAAATCGTGGGCGCTATCAAGCGGCATTTGAGATCTTCTATGAATTGGCTGTTCACGATCTAGATGAAGAAGCCCAATTTGCACTGACCAAAATGTGCTTTGATGGCCATTTGGATGCTGAGCAAATTGCCAAACTATTTGAATGGGTAAATTCCAATAGCAGTCCTGGTAATGGTTATGCACATTTTAATGTCGCCCTGATGCATGAACGCGGTATGGGGGAGATAAAGCAGGACTATAAAACTGCTATTGAGTATTATGAAAAAGCCATCAAAGAAGAGGTGGCAGATGCATATTGCAATTTAGGTAATATCTATGCGCTTGGTTTAGCCGAGGAGCAAGGTGTTCCCCGAAATATGCAAAAAGGTATCCAATATCTTGCTATGGGAGCCCAAGAGGGTAGTCGCCAAGCTGCATATACCTTGGGGTGTCTGTATGAAAAAGGGGAGTACATACCCCAGGATCACTCTAAGGCTTGTTACTACTTAGTTCTTGCCACATTGGCGGGCCATGAGCAGGCCCACCGCGTACTGATTATTTTTCAGCATACCAATAAGGGAAACTTCCATAAAGAATTTGATGAAGCTGAATTGCAGTATGGAAAAATTCAAAATATGCGCAGGCTCTATAAGTGCCTGTAGCAAAATGTTGACGAGTTTTAAGGGTTAAATTTTGAGTTTGGCACGGATTCGGATCATGCCTTGAGTATGAATCTGACTAATGCGCCCGGGTGTAATGTTCATTACTTGGGCAATTTCTCGATAAGACAAATCTTCTTGGTAGTGAAGCGCAAACACGAGTTGTTCGTTTTCGGGGAGGCCTTCTAATATGGTGGCTATGCGTTCAGCCAGTTGTCCCATCGCAACCGCTCTCATTGGGTCTGACGAATCGGTATCTGAAGGCAATAGATCATCCGATAAATCATCGAGCGGCATGAGGTGAACCATATTAGCCATAATCGCATGGTAAGCCTCGATCGTCATTTCAGCGCCAGCAGCAATCTCCTTCTCAGAGGGGTGGCGTCCAAGGTTTTGCTCAAGCTTGCGTGTGACCTTCTCAAGACCTTCTAATTCGTCGCGTTGATTACGCGGCAAAATATCATTTTTGCGACAGGCATCATAAATTGCGCCACGGATCCGTGTTCGCGCATAGACTTCAAAATTGAGATTTGCTTGTGGCTCATAACGGGTCAAAGCATCTAAAAGACCAGTAAGCCCCTCTTGAATTAAGTCATCTACTTCAACATTGGGGGGTAAGCGTGAACAAATTTGGTGGGCAATACGCTTAACGAGCGGCAAGTGTTCTTTGATTGCAAGATCAATATCAACGGACTGTTTATAACTAGATGGCTTCAATCACATCTCGCGCAAGGGAATATCTATCGGAAAAATCAAAATAGGTTTAAGTTGTAATTTTGGCAGAAATTGCCTTGAAAAAGCCATGAGGCAGAACAAATTCATGAGTTGGCCCCTTCGTAACGGGGTTAAAGCTCATATCGTCAAGATCAATTTCAACGCGTTGCGCTGTAAGTGCACTAATCCAGCCTAAAAATTCAATATTTTGCTGAAGGGCTATTTGCGAAGCTTCTTGTAGTTTTGCAAACGCTGCATTTCCAGTCGCTTCATCATCGCCGCCAATGATGAGGACGGCTAAAGGCTCGTCAAGTTGCAACTCTGCCATTTGGCGAATCATCACAAGTGCTCTTTTTAGGCAGGACTCTTCGGTAGATGCAACCAAAATTCGTTTGATATTGCTGCCGTAGTAGGCGACGATATTGGCCTGTGGATCAACGGTTGGAAAAATCACATAATCAATGTCTATTTCATGCTTAACCAGACGCTCATCCAACTTGGGATATTTTGCGTACCTGCTGGATATTTCGGGGCGCAATTTTACGCTCGTGGCATACCAAAGGTTCTCTTCGATTAGCTTAAGTGATTTATGCAGCTCAACGGAATTTGAAAAAACCTGACCTAAATCGTAGCGTACGGGATATAAAAACCCTGACATAGTCTTGCGGTCAGCTAAAGGCACTTCATCAACAAACAGTACTCGGTGGCCAAGCTGTTTGATGCTGTGAGCAGTGCTGTGACCTAGGTGAATCGTCGAATCGGGGTCGAGTGTGCTGGCAATACAAATGATGCGACACAACTCTGAGCCAAAAATGTCGCGTAATCCTGCGGCCTGATCGTTGCCGCTAACAGTGCTTGCTGTACTCATTGGTTGACTTTGCGAATCCAGTCACCTAAATGATCGGAGAGTAATGCAGGAACCTGTTCATCAGTTAATGAGAAGGTTTCGGCAAAAGCACGCATAGCCATTGCTCGATGACTAAGGTAGTTGACATCTGGCTGGCTTAAATCTTCTGGTACACGTTGTCCATTGGAGACAAACAAGATAGATAGATCATGACGAATAACGCTATCAATGACAGGTGCTAGATGGGCTGCTTCATCAATTTTGGTAATGATTACAGAATCAAGCTTCTCACCATTGGTGTTCTGCATTGCTTGATTGTGTAAATTGATTACCTCTTCTTGGGTGCGTAAATCTGTGGTGGAGCTCATTACAAGAATACGACGTGCTTTACTAGAGCCGTGCTCAAGCAGGTGTGATTGCTCCACCATCAGGGCATCGCGCTGACTAACGCCTGCAGTATCCAGCAGGATAATCTTACGATTAGAAAAATCTTTGATCTTGGTTGCTAGATCTTCACTATCACGAACAGCGGTAACCGATAACCCTAGAATTTTGGCAAACGTTTTCAGCTGTTCCTGGGCGCCAATACGATAAGTGTCAGTAGTGAGTAAGGCGACTTGATTGCGACCATAACGGAGCACGCAACGAGCAGCAATTTTGGCAACGGTGGTGGTTTTCCCGACGCCAGTTGGGCCAATGAATGCAAACACTCCACCGCGATCGAAGATGTCAAATGCCCGTGAGGTCTTAAGCATGCATTTGACTTGCTCGCGCGCATTTTTGAGTAGATGTGGTGTGCTTAAGTTCTCAGGGAGATTTTGGGCAATCTCAGATACTAATTTTGGTGAAAAGCCACTATTGAGTAGATGTTTGACGACTTCAGTAATGTGGGTATTTTCTTGTTGGATATTTCCCCAAAAGCTGCCGGCAACATGAGACTGCAGAAGGTGTTTAACCTCGCTTATTTCTGAAAGTAGCTTTTCAACTTTGGGTGAGCTTTCAGCCTGTGCAGCTACTGAAGGGGTGGGGCTAGTTGATATGCTGGGTGTAGCGGGGCTATTTTCATTGAGGTTACTGGCCGCAAGAATTTTTTGTGCTGCACCTTGAGCGGCACTCTTTAAAGCATTGAGGGCAGCCGCCTCTTGGGCCGCCTTAGTATTGGCCGCGAGACTGGCATTAAAGATGGCGTCGTTATTGGATGGATTGATGACATTGGCTGATCCCCTGGGGATGCGCTCTGCATTATTAAATGAAGTAGGTAAAAACGCTTCAGCGCCTGGCGCTCTAATAGGGCGCTCTACTCTAGCAGGGTTGCGACGCAAAACGCCATTGGGAACATCGGTGCGTATCCCTCTCTGAGTGGAGTCTGCAGATAATGCAGGTGAGATGGGTTCAGCGCGCCGTGCAATGGCGTTAGCAAATTTATCGGAGAGGCCGGACTCTTTTAAGGAGCGCTCAGAAAAAGCGCTTGTTTCACCAAACTGTGGATCAAGTAGTTCAGAGCGGGCAGAGAGGTTGGCTAAATCACTCGAGGTAATTGCCATAACTTCTACGCCTTGATCGGTATCTTTTGTTGAGAGAACCATAGCATCCGGACCCATCTCTGCACGTATGAGCTTGAGGGCATCAGCGGTATTGGCTGCGATAAATTTTTGGGGGCCCATGTGTTAACTCCGAAGGATTCTCTTTAGTATGATTTTATGGGTTTTTGCCCGTTTGGGAACAAAGAACCTTGTAAAAAGCTAGATTTGCAGTTGGCGGTAGCTCGCTTAAGGCCAAAATGATGGCTTGGGGACAAACCCGACGAGCGATTCTGGAGATGGTTGTTCGAGTACGAGTACCGCTGACAATTACCGGGGGCAGGTTCTCATTTTCCATTTCCTGTACTCCTTTGATCACCTCTTCCCCAAACATGCGCGCTAAGGATGGTTCGATTAAGCCATCGGGAGCAATGGCGCCTGCGCCAATAGATTGCTCAATTAAGCGCTCAAACTCTGGCTGAATGCCTAAGACTTTAAAGTTACCGCCATCTCCGAGAGAGTCTTGCACGATGGTTCTGCGTAATGCATACCGAATGTGCGGCAGAATTTCTAGAGGGTCATTCAGCTTGCCTGCATATTCGCTGGCAACTTCCAAAATGGTGCGCAAGTCTTTAATGGGGACATTTTCTTCTAATAGCAACTGTAAGATGCGCTGTAATTGTGCGACAGAGACTATCTTCGGAATCACATCATCAACCAATTTTGGATAGCTCATTTTGAAGTGGTCGAGTAAGTCTTGCGTTTCTTGACGGCCTAAGAGTTCAGCGGCATGTTGGTGAATCAAATGATCTAAATGGGTGGTAATTACTACTGCTGGTTCAACAACGGTATAACCTTTGGCAATAGCCTCATCGCGCTGACGTCGTTCAATCCATACGGCGGGCATGCCGAAAGTGGGATCCTTGACTTCGATGCCTGGAATTTTTTCTGTGCCGCTTTGCTGAATGGCTAATAGTCGATCTGGCAGACATTGCCCGCGGCCGATCTCTGCGCCGTAGAGTAGGACGCGATAAGTTTCCGCAGAAAGTTGTAAGTTATCCCGAATATGCACTGACGGAATTAAGAAGCCAACTTGAGTTACAAACTTACGACGAATGGCTTTAATGCGCTTAATTAAATCACTGTCATCACCTTTATCCACCAAGGGAATAAGGCGATAAGCTAACTCCAAGCAGAGTGGCTCAACAATGGGGACATCTTTCCACTCGAGCTCTTCATTGGTAACGGGTTGTGCGGCTGCGATCTTTGCTTGTGCTGCTTCTTTCTTAATGCGCTGATGTGTTAAGTACGCCAGACCACCAAATAGAACGGCAAAAGCTAGAAAGATAAAGTGTGGCATACCTGGCAGCACACCCAAAATACCCAGAACAGCCGCAACAACTCCTAGCGCATTGCTATTGGCTTCAAACTGTTTAGATACCTGACCAGAAAAGTCATCCTCAGTAGCAACGCGGGTTACCAAAATACCTGCCGCAGTAGAAATAATCAGTGCCGGAATTTGTGCAACTAAGCCGTCACCAATTGTCAGGGATGCGAAGGTCGAGAGTGCTTTGCCAAAATCCATGCCATGCTGCAAGACGCCGATCAGCAAACCACCAATCAGGTTGATGACCAAAATCATGATGCCGGCCATGGCATCGCCACGTACAAACTTCGACGCACCGTCCATCGATCCAAAGAAATCTGCCTCTTGAGCTACGTCCGCGCGGCGGGCTTTTGCTTCATCTTGTTGAATCAGACCCGCGTTCAAATCGGCATCAATTGCCATTTGTTTACCAGGCATTGAGTCCAAAGCAAAGCGTGCAGAGACTTCAGCTACGCGACCCGAGCCCTTGGTAATCACTACAAAGTTAATGATGGTGATGACGACGAAGATGACAATACCAACAGCAAAGTTGCCGCCAATCAAAAAGACGCCAAATGCTTCAATCACTTTGCCGGCAGCATCCGTTCCTTTGTAACCATCTAATAAAACAATACGGGTGGAAGCAACGTTAAGTGATAAACGAAGCAGGGTGGTGAGTAGAAGAACCGTTGGGAAGGCAACAAAATCTTTAAAGCTTTTAATATTGATCGCCGTAAACAGAACGATGATTGATAGCGCAATATTGAAGGTGAATAGAATGTCGAGAATGATGGCTGGTAATGGCACCAGCATCATGATCAAAATCAGTAAAACCAGAATCGGGATGGCGCCTTGTGCCGAGGGACTTGGCAACTTCGAGGTGTCAAAACCCAGGATTTTCATGCGAATAGGTCTTTTGCCCGATAAATGAATAAAAACGTGTTGAAACAGTGAAAAACAAGCCCAATGTAGTTAGCGCCCGTTTGCAAAACCTCTATATCTATATCTAGTGGCTAGCGCTAAAAACAACCCTAAATATACTGGATTTCAGTGAGAAAAACACCAAAAATGGCAAATTTTGCCCATCTTTGCCCAAAAAGACGGCAAAAAGTTCCTAAGCTATTGAAAAATATAGATTATCCGAGATAAATCAGGCTAGTTTCAGGTAAGTCTATGGCAAATAAAAAGAGCCCCAATAAAGGGGCTCTTTCAGAAGAGGGATGTCTCAAAGATCGAAGGGCTGTGCTTACTTGGATTTAATGTCGTCCCATAGACCTATCATAGTCTTAATTGGATTAGCCAGCGAATTTGCCTGCGTTACCATTTGCGAGGCAACCCTTTGTTGTAACTGACTCTTTGCAAACTGTGCTGTTTCTGCCCCAATATCGGCGTCCACTAGATCGGATTTGGATTTATCAAGATTTTGGCCTTGAGATTTTAAATTGGTATTGATAAATGCAACGCGGTTAATCTGAGCGCCAATAATCCCACGCTCATAAGATAGGTAATCTAGCGCCTTATCCGATTGATCTTGAAGAAAATCAAACGCGGCATGCCAGTCGACAGTGCTTGTATTTGCGGTGAAGCTCTCCATGGCAGTTATTTTTTGATCTACTGCAACAAGGTTAGAGTTATTTCTGGGTAATGGTGGAAGTTCATCGCCAACTACGATATTGGCAGCCGCCGCCCCATCCCATGCCTGTCGACCTGTGCCTACGTTCAGAATTAATCCGGTAGTGGCATCAGTAAATGTATTGGTCGATTCAGTTAATCTTCGAGTGGTTCCGCCATTAGTAATGGTTAATGTTGCATTCCTAGCGGGGTCTATATTGACAACGGAATTTAACAATTCAAGATTTGATGTGAAATTTACATCCCATGTTGATGAACCGTACTCGTAACCCGTTGTTCCCCATGCAGCTGATCCGCTCGTATACGTTGAGGTTAAGGGTTGATCTCTAGTTAATCCATTCCATGATGGGTTAAGTGTTACTCCATCGTCCAAATAGCGCGCGTAACTTGCTGAATAGGCATAAGTGTAATTGCGGTCGTAAGTGGTTACGTTTACCGGTGCATCTGGCTGGCTACGTGTAGTTCCTCCGTAGTATCGTGTACTTTTGGAGTCATACGTTGCGTTGTATGGGTTGGAGTAAGGGTAATAATTAACATAGCTTGGAGTTGGTGAGAGCTCTATATTTCCCTCTATGCCGCCGCTTGTAGAGGACGTTCCGCTGAGTAGGGTTGAATAGCTGCTGCTCAAGTAAGCTGGCTGTGAATTGTTGTAACTTAAGTATGTTCCGCTATTACCTTCGTATGCAGATATCCCGCCAGTGGTTGTGATGGGAGTTGCTGAATAGGGATCCGAAACAGTATAAGTGAAGCCTGTTGTCAACTTCCCGTCTGCTGCTAGGTTGACATTTCCATAAACCTTAGTGTTAGTTACAAAATTTCTAGCAACTACTAAATTCATGTTGGTAAATGAGACGGCATTATCAGCACCAGTTTGTCCGCCATTAATCTTGATAGCATAATCACCAGTGCTACGCTGATACAGGCGAGCCGAGATGTTGTTGTCATTAAGGCTATTTATCCATGATGTGAAGGTATCTACGTTGACGTTTGATCCGGTCAAAACTGGAACTGCTCCAGAGGTTGTAACTCCTCCAACAACCTTATCTCCATTGGCTTTATAAGTTCGATCGCCAGCCGTTAATGTAAATCCAGAATTGATACCGACAGTACTTGGTGATGCGTTTCCAGTGCCGCTGTTACTAAATCCAACAAGCTCGAATTCTGAAGCAGCAGCAGACTGGTTGACTGTGATTGCGTAGTTGCCTTTTACGGTTTCAGGAGAAGCAAGTACCTGTATGGCACCTGTATTCGTGTTTGATATTCCGTTTTGATTTAAATTCTCGCCAAGTACCGCATCGGGAGTGGCAATTGTGGTGAGATTGATTGGCCTAAAAGAGATTGGCGATCCGTTAGTGCTGTCTGTTCCAAAATTGAGTCGCACCGCTTCATCAACAATAATGGGTTTAAAAATATTGTTAAGGTTATGGGCAATCTCGTCGCCACTATCAGTTAGTCCATTAATGCCAATAGTTGTGCTTCGTAGGTTAATGCTAATTCCAAAGGCGCTAAAGTCAAGAACTTGGTTATAAGTGCTGCCCCTTGCACCGGTTGGGGTTGCAACGGTAACGGTTTGATTTCCTAGGGTATTATCGTTTAAGTCGGTTTTGGTTAGGGTGAGTTCAGCCCCTGAATTTGAAAACTTATAGATTCCAGGGCGTGCACCACCGACGTCAATACTGGATGCGATAGTAGAATCTAAAACCCCAACATTTACGGTGCCTACTTGCAACCCAGAGCCAATATCGAGTACCCCATAATTCGTTAAAAGACCATTTCCATTTATTTTGGTTCGGTCGATAACGTGATCAATTTCATCATTTAGTGCGGAAAGCTCTTTGACAAGACTTAATTTCTGAGACCCCGTTAGGCTGTCATTGCGTCCTTGCACAGCAAGCTCATTGATACGTAAAAACATATCTTGTAGTGAAGACAATCCGGTATCAGCAATTTGCATCAAATTAGTCGCATTATTTAAATTACTTACTGATTGATTTATTGAGAGAATTTGGCTCACCATGCTTTGTGAGATAGCTAGGGATGCAGCATCATCTTGGGCGCTGTTAACCCTTTTCCCTGTAGATAAATGGGCAATGGTGTCTGTAAGCGTTTTTTGAGTTTCAGCAAGATTTTGCTGGGCATAAAGCGAGCTTATATTTGTATTGATCGTAACCATGGCCGTCTCTAAGCGAGTTATTGGTTAATTCTATACGGACAATTTTGATTATTCGTTTAGTGGGGGCGCCGGATTATGACCCAAATCTAGGTCTTGACAGCCCATAAATTTGAAAAAATAGTGAACTTAAGGGATATTCCTCAGTTTTGGCAAGAAAATTGCATGTCTTCAAAAAATTCATTACCACTTGAACTAAATATGATCACCTTCTAAAGGTAATTGGGCTAATGGCGTAAATAAATATGAAAAAACAAGATAAGTCTGCGGCAAAACTGGCCAATGCGGTTTCCCTTCATCAGATAGGTGCACTAGAGGATGCTCGGAAGATTTATGAAGAAATTCTTAAGGTTGATTCTCGGTGTTTTGATGCCATTCAATTGATGGGGGTAATTTCACTCCAAAAGAACTCTTTTGCTGAAGCCCTAAGGCAGTTCGATGACGCTCTAAAGATAAATAATCAGCAAGCTAGCGTATGGAGTAATAGAGGCATGGCCCTTAAGGGGCTTGGGAAGTTTGAAGAAGGGCTTGACAGCATAGACAGGGCAATTGAGTTAGACCCTAATTTTGCAGAAAGTTTTTATAATAAAGCGAATATTCTGGCAAAAATTGGAAAATCTAATGAAGCAATTGTTGCCCTTGAGAAATTTAACTCTCTGTGTCCAACCAATCATCTAGGTTTTTTCATCAAAGGGAATCTTCTTAATTCGACGGGTAAATTATTAGAGGCTATTAACGCTTATGAAAGGGCTATCTCAATTAAGCCTGATTTTATTGAGGCAATTAATAATCTTGGGCTATGTTTGGTTGATTTGGATAATCCTGACATTGGCCTTAATTACTTTGAAAAGGCTTTAAAGCTACAACCAAAATTCTTCGAGTCCCTGGGTAATAAAGGCGTTGCCTTAGAAAAGATGGGGCAATACAAAGAGGCAATCGAAAGTTATGATGCTGCTCTTGCAATTAACCCAGAGTTCCTGCAGGCATATCAGAACAAGGGTGTAGCACTTGAGAGGCTTGAAGAGGTTGAGGATGCAATCAAATGTTATGACAAGGCAATATCGATTGATCCAAATTATGCAGGTGCTTATTTCAATAGGGCTTATGCGTCTGAGAGGTTGCTGAGATTTGAGCAGTCTCTTGCTGACTACAACAAGGCGATCGAGCTTGAGCCGACGAAAGTTGATTTTATATGGAATCGCGCCTTATTGCTTCTTTGTAGCGGAGATTTTGAGAGGGGTTGGAGGGAATATGAAAGTAGACTAGATCTGAAAAAAGCAGTTTTTACTTACGAACGGAATAAGTTAAAAAAATACGAATGGCTAGGATCCCTGCAACCATTAAGGGATAAGACAATTTTGTTGCGTGCCGAACAGGGGCTTGGGGATACTATTCAGTTTTGTAGGTATGTCAAAATTTTGTCAGAAATGGGGGCCAAAGTTATTTTAGAAGTCCAGCCACCCCTTAAGAGTTTGTTAAGAAATTTAGATGGCTTAGGCCAAATTATTTCGATGGGCGAAATAACACCTTTGTTCGATTATTACTGTAACTTGATGAGCCTCCCCTACCTTTTAGGCACCCAAATCGATAGCATTCCAAACAAAATTCCATACCTTAAGGCTGATCCACAAAAAACTGAGGTGTGGAAGCAAAAATTGGGGCCAAGGAATGGTAAAAGAGTGGGGTTGGTTTGGTCGGGCGGCTTTAGGCCTGATCAGCCAGAATTATGGCCATTAAATCGAAGAAGAAATATTGAATTATCGAAGTTAAAGAATTTTAAAACTGAAGGAATTGAGTTCCATAGTCTACAAAAGGGGGAGCTCCCAGAGTCAGAACTAGTTATGCTTCATTTACAAAACTGGGACGGCCCAAAAATTATCAATCATGCTGATTCACTAAATGACTTTACTGATACTGCGGCACTGATTGAAAATTTAGATCTTGTTATTTCTGTTGACACATCAACGGCGCACTTAGCAGGTGCACTTGGTAAGCCTGTATGGCTTATGAATCGTTTTGATACATGTTGGCGATGGTTGTTGGAGAGGCAGGATAGTCCATGGTATCCAACTTTCAGGATCTATCGGCAATTAAGCCCCAATGATTGGGAATCTGTAGTTAATAGAATTTCTATGGACCTGAAAAATAATAAATTATGAGAAATACAAGTTGAGACTACATTTTTGCATTATTTTCGGCAATAGTTAATGAGTTACTGCCGCAAAAATTTCCTTGGAGTTTTTCATTATTCGAGCTATAAAACTTAATTCTTGAGGTTGGAGTTATTTTCAAGCATATCCAAAAAATAATGCAAATCCTTGTTTTTAATGTATTTTTTCATAATCGTTCTCACTCCCCTAAACACTTTCTTCATCCTGTCCGTTAAATCAATCACAGGGGGTCAATCTATTGAAATTGGCTTCAATTTGACAGAACACATGGAGAAAATGTCATGGCAACAGTAATTAACACCAACTTGGCTTCGTTATATGCGCAAAATAACTTATCGAATGCCCAAAATAACTTAGCTAATTCGGTACAGCGCCTATCATCTGGTTTACGTATCAATAGCGCTAAGGATGACGCTGCTGGTCTAGCAATTTCTCAGTTCATGCAAAACCAGATCAATGGTGTTAATCAATCTCGTCGTAACTTGAATGATGCGACCAATTTGATCCAGACTGCAGATACCTCCTTGGGGACCATTCAGGATATGTTGCTTCGCATTAAAACACTAACAACCCAAGGTTACGATGGCTCATTATCGGCTAGTCAGCGTACTCAAATCGTTGATGAGATTAACGAACTAAATACTGAAATTAACGCAACAGCAGCTCGCACCAAGTTCAACCGAAATAATTTGATTTCTTCAACTGTAAGCGCGACTACTACTGCTACCAGTATTGTTAATACCTCTACATATGGAGTAGTAAATTCAGTTACAGCGAACACAATGGCTGTTGGCACCTTTACACTTGCTGGTACAAGTGGAGGTACATTGACCGCTTCCTCAATTATCACAAGTACATATGCTGGCGCAGTTACTAGTACAACGTATTCTCAGACGTTAGCGTTGACGGGGTATACATCTCAAGCTGGTGGTGTTCAAACAATTAACTTTGATCAAATTGGCTTGTCAATAAATGTAACCTTAACTGGTGGTGCTGCAGGAGATTTGGCAGTTGGTCTGAATACCGTAAAAATCACCACAACTGGCGGCACAGTGCCTGACCTTTATTTCCAAGGTGGTTCAGATACCTCTACTCCAAATATGGTGGTTTATGATGCAATTAATATGCGTACCGATACTACCTCCGGTGGCTTCCAGGCAATGAATGATTTGGGTGGTCAGATTAACTTGCTTAACAGTTATACGACTTCGACTGCACAAGCGACTTGGGCAAATGCCTTTAGTACGATGGGAACCTTTGTGGATGCAGCCCTAGACGTTGTTTCTGAGCAGCGTTCTAATATGGGGGCATTGCAAAACCGTATCAGCTACATTAACCAGAACTTAGAAGCTTATAGCACTAACTTACAGAGCTCACGTTCAGCGATCACAGACACTGATTTTGCAGCAGAAACTGCGAAATTGACGAAGGGTCAGATCATGCAACAGGCTGCAACAGCAATGTTAGCCCAAGCTAATCAGATGCCAAACATTGTTCTGTCTTTGTTGAAGTAATGGGATAAGTTGATGCATAGTGTGATGGGTAATACACTATGCATCAGCAGTTAGTACACGGGAGAATTCGGAATGAGCACAACAGTTAATGCATACAATAGCGCCGCTACTAGCGCCAGCGTAATGCAGCCTGCCAGCACACCGCCCCAAGCACTTCAAACAAGATCTGATGCTGAGGTGGTATCTAAAGTTGCTGCGGCTGAAATTAAGCCTTCAAATATTAATGAAACGAGTAGACCTACCCGCGAAGCGGTGGCAAAAGCCGCTGCTGATTTACAAGAGTTTGTGAAGTCTATGGGTCGTAACTTGAACTTTTCAGTAGATGAAACAACGGGCTACCATGTAGTTCGGGTAGTCAATCCAGATACTGGAGAGCTAATTCGTCAACTGCCTTCTGAGGAATTATTGAAGGTGGCCAGGGATTTTCAGAGAATGAATAACGTGCTGGTGAGCCAGCGGGCGTAGAGTATTTATTTCATGCTTTCAAAAAGCCGCCTTTGTGCGGCTTTTTTACATACGAGTATTTAGCCCTTAAGCCCCCCTAAACACTTTCTTCATCCTGTCCGTTAAATCAATCACAGGGGGTCAATCTATTGAAATTGGCTTCAATTTGACAGAACACATGGAGAAAATGTCATGGCAACAGTAATTAACACCAACTTGGCTTCGTTATATGCGCAAAATAACTTATCGAATGCCCAAAATAACTTAGCTAATTCGGTACAGCGCCTATCATCTGGTTTACGTATCAATAGCGCTAAGGATGACGCTGCTGGTCTAGCAATTTCTCAGTTCATGCAAAACCAGATCAATGGTGTTAATCAATCTCGTCGTAACTTGAATGATGCGACCAATTTGATCCAGACTGCAGATACCTCCTTGGGGACCATTCAGGATATGTTGCTTCGCATTAAAACACTAACAACCCAAGGTTACGATGGCTCATTATCGGCTAGTCAGCGTACTCAAATCGTTGATGAGATTAACGAACTAAATACTGAAATTAACGCAACAGCAGCTCGCACCAAGTTCAACCGAAATAATTTGATTTCTTCAACTGTAAGCGCATCAATTACAACGGGCGGTACAAACATCGGCACATCCTCAACTACAGGGTCTATTAACTCAGTTTCCGCGAATACCATGGCGCTGGGAACATTTACTCTTGCAGGATCTTCTGGCAACTTGACCGCTTCCTCAATTATCACAAGTACATATGCTGGCGCAGTTACTAGTACAACGTATTCTCAGACGTTAGCGTTGACTGATTATGCTGGAACAGCCGCTGGTGTTAAGACAATTAACTTTGATCAAATTGGCTTGTCACTTAATATTACAGCTACATCAATAGCAACGGCGACATTGTTAAGTACAGATTTAAATGGTAAGGTAATCACCACAACTGGCGGCACAGTGCCTGACCTTTATTTCCAAGGTGGTTCAGATACCTCTACTCCAAATATGGTGGTTTATGATGCAATTAATATGCGTACCGATACTACCTCCGGTGGCTTCCAGGCAATGAATGATTTGGGTGGTCAGATTAACTTGCTTAACAGTTATACGACTTCGACTGCACAAGCGACTTGGGCAAATGCCTTTAGTACGATGGGAACCTTTGTGGATGCAGCCCTAGACGTTGTTTCTGAGCAGCGTTCTAATATGGGGGCATTGCAAAACCGTATCAGCTACATTAACCAGAACTTAGAAGCTTATAGCACTAACTTACAGAGCTCACGTTCAGCGATCACAGACACTGATTTTGCAGCAGAAACTGCGAAATTGACGAAGGGTCAGATCATGCAACAGGCTGCAACAGCAATGTTAGCCCAAGCTAATCAGATGCCAAACATTGTTCTGTCTTTGTTGAAGTAATGGGATAAGTTGATGCATAGTGTGATGGGTAATACACTATGCATCAGCAGTTAGTACACGGGAGAATTCGGAATGAGCACAACAGTTAATGCATACAATAGCGCCGCTACTAGCGCCAGCGTAATGCAGCCTGCCAGCACACCGCCCCAAGCACTTCAAACAAGATCTGATGCTGAGGTGGTATCTAAAGTTGCTGCGGCTGAAATTAAGCCTTCAAATATTAATGAAACGAGTAGACCTACCCGCGAAGCGGTGGCAAAAGCCGCTGCTGATTTACAAGAGTTTGTGAAGTCTATGGGTCGTAACTTGAACTTTTCAGTAGATGAAACAACGGGCTACCATGTAGTTCGGGTAGTCAATCCAGATACTGGAGAGCTAATTCGTCAACTGCCTTCTGAGGAATTATTGAAGGTGGCCAGGGATTTTCAGAGAATGAATAACGTGCTGGTGAGCCAGCGGGCGTAGAGTATTTATTTGATTGGCATAGTTCTTGCAAGACTTTAGCTTGGATTATGAAATTTAGATAGGTAAAAATGGCTGTTTCCTCTACTTCCAGCGCAAATTCGACAACCTCTATTGACGTAGCGGGAATCGTTGATTCCCTCATGAAGGCTGAAAAAGTGCCTTTGACTGCCCTGCAGGCAAAAATTACCAAGGAAGAGACAGTTATTAGCGATCTTGGTGTGATCAAGGGAAAAATCGCCAGCTTCCAGTCAGCATTAGATGGCCTAGAGACAACTAGTAATTTTTCAGTTTTAAATGCTAGCTCTTCAAATCCTGATGTTATTTCTGCCACAGGTATTTCGGGCTCGGTTTTTGGTAGTTATGCCATTAGCAATATTTCACTTGCTAAAGCCACTGTATTGACATACAAAAGCACTTCTGGCGCAAATTTCCCGTCTGCCTCTGCCACAGTGCCACTAGATCATGGGAAATTTACGATTCAAGTTGGTTCTGGGTCAACCTACACTGTTTATGGTGGATTGACTGGTCAAGAAAAGACTTCGGATACCGGAGCATCCACATTGGCGACCAAAATTTTTTCTGCTGGAGCAAACCATTACACTGCGGGAACCTATGCCAATGTACTGATTTCTGGGGCTAGTGGCGGCGGTGCTTATGGAACCGTTACCGTTGATGGTTCTGGAAATTTTACTGTCGCAATTACTTCGGTAGGCAGTGGCTTTAAAGATGGGGATGCCTTAAGTATTTCTAGTGCATCTATAGGTGGGGCAACCGCAACAAGTATCTCCCTAGGAAATTTGACGGTTCCTGCTAATGGACTACAGATTGATATTACCGAATTAGCTACAGCAATTAATGCCCTGGGGATTGGTGCAAGCGCTGCGGTGACGAAAACAAGCAGCAGCTCAGATTACATTTTTACAATACGCGGAACAGCAACAGGAGCCGATAATGCCCTTACGGTCGGCGATTTTGGGTCTCTCGGTGGTGCCACTTCGTTTAGTGGTGCAGGCAGTGTGTATAAGGACGCAGCGGCCTCTGTGACTGCTACTAATTCAAGTTTTAAGGTCGATGGTACAACTTACTCACGATCAAGCAATACTATCTCTGATGTGATTAATGGAGCATCTTTTACTTTAAAGGCGGCTGACCCCACGAATACTTACACAATTAATGTTAGTGAAGGCGCAGATAACTCATCAACAAAAATTCAGAGCTTAATCGCAGCCTATAACGACCTCATTGATACGCATAAGTCAATGATCGCCAATTCGCATAATTCGAGCTCTGGGAAAACCGGGACATTTGCCGCTAATCCCACCATGTTGTACTTTATAAATGAAATTAAGGCACGTTTTGCCAAGGGTGTTTCATATGGGGTTAACGGTGTGAGTTCAATCAGTTTGAAGGATCTAGGAATAGATCTAGCAAAAGATGGCGTTGCTACATTTAACTCAACAAATTTTGCAGCTGCACAATCAAATGGACTTCAGTCCAAATTAGCAAGTGGTGTAAAAATGGGTTATGTGAGTAATACAAATTACTTAAATAAATATATCGACGGGTTGATTGGGGTAACTGGTAGCGGTGGTTTAATCGCGGATACGATAGCCAATGAGAATTCAGCGCTTGACGATTTAAATACTAAACAGACCAACCTAGAAGATAGGTTGGCTAAGATTCAAAACAATTACATCACACAATACTCAGCATTAAATACACTTCTTTATCAACTAAGCGTCACAAGTAATTCTTTAACGAGTGCTTTGACTGCATTAACTAATAGTAACAATAACAAGTAGATAAAAAAATGCCCTCAAGATCAGCAAGAGCTTACGCAGATAGTTCAGTTCAGACATCGGTTAGCGCCGCGGAGCCGGGTGATCTGATTGTGCTCATTTATGAGCGCATATTTGATCATCTGAAGGTTGCAAAGAGGGCTCTTGAGAATGGTGAGTATGGTGTCGAGCCCTTCACTAAGGCTCACGATTTGATTCAGCAGGGGCTGCTTGCCGCTTTAAATCCAGATGTTGGCGGTGAAGTTGCCCTGAATCTTGGGGCAATTTATGAATGGTCGTTGCGCGAAATTATTAATGCTCGAGTTTCTAAATCACCTGAAAAGGTTGATGAAGTGATTAATGTGTTGAGCCCACTCTATGAAGCTTGGGTTTCTTTGGCCCCTAAAGAGTTGGTAGTGGGATTGGCCGCTCCCGATCCCAGTATGAACCAGACATCACAAGCCTCAAGTTACTGAAGAAGCAAGTATGTTTTTTTGTTCCTAGGTAAGAATTTAATAAAAATTACGGAGGATTAGAATGGCAATTCCTATTCCCCCAAACTTACCTTTAAACCCACTGGTAGATTTTCATCGTAACGATTTAATCTCACCCCCTGCGGCTCCCGCTGTGGTAGAAAGCCTTGCAGCTATAGATCCCCGAGTTGCACTCAATATGCCTCTGCCAGTAGTCGACTCCTCAGCGGGAGGTTCACTGCAAGATGCTCTAAAAAGTGCTGTTGGGCATGGTCAGAAAAATCCATTGGCACCAACTGAGCCCTCTGTGGATCAAGCAGTGTTGTTAGAAATTTCTGGCCTTACCGCTGATCAAGCTGAGGCTGCTGCCAATCCATCCCAATCTCAGATTGATAGTTTGCTATCCAAAAGCTTGAGTCGCATGGATAACTTGGGTGGAGCAGCTCTAGGGCAGTTGCTCTCAGATATTTTGGCGGTAGATGTTCCTGAATTAGGTAAGGCGGATAAGTCTCGCAATAAAAGCTCTGCACAGAATGTTGTAGTTAACTGGCCAGGGTCGATGAATGCAACAAACAATCTGCTTGCAAATACGACTGACCCAAAAGTCGCCATGAGCGTCTTGTACCAAAATTTACAAACTTCTGGAATCTTTGCGGCCGATCAATTAAAGAGACTTTTGTTTCCAGCTAGCGAGGATGGTGACATACAAGCTAGTGGCGTGACTGATATACCAGCTGAAGCTGAAAAGTTGATTTCAAACCTAAGCACTAGCAGCCCAGCCATTCAGGATTCAGTAAAGCTGTTGTTGCGTGGTGATTTACTGTGGCAGGGTCAATTAATGCCTAATGTTCAGGGTCGCCTATATCGAGAAGATGCATGGCAACCAGATCCCCAAGATCCAACTCAAATGCAAAAAGGCAGCAAGATCACGATGGAAGTTAATCTTCCTAATCTAGGTCTATTTAGAGTCGTTGGTACTCAGTTTGTGGAGAGCGTGCACGTTGCTATTGAGGCATCGCCCGAATCGCAAGCCACATTAAGTAACTCATTCGCGCGGCTATTAGAGCAAATGCGTACCCAGGTAGATCCCGATGCAAAAGTGAGTCTCAAAGGTGTTGAGACTAGTTCCAATGGATGAGAAAAAAATCCGTAAAGCTGTTGCTCTCGCTTATGAGACCAATAGCGCGGCACCACGAATTACAGGGCAAGGCGAAGGTTTTGTAGCTGATGCCATCTTGGCAAAAGCAAAAGAATTCGGCATTCCCACAAGAACAGAGCCTGAGTTGGTGGAGTTTTTAATGCAACTTAAGCTTAATGAGTTAGTGCCGCCAAAACTGTATGCTGCTGTAGCAGAGGTCCTTGCATGGGCATATGAGGTAGATGGAAAATAGCCCCAAATACTATAGAATAACCACTTAAATAAAAAGCCTTATGAGTTTCAGGTTCGCTTATCAGACTTCAACGTCGCTTACGATAAACAAAGAGTGGGATGATTTACTCTAATTTTTGAACCAACAGGGAAAGGAGTTCTCTATTTCCCCTAGGTTGCTCTCCTCCCATTGTCTTCCATGGCCACCTGCAAATCCTGAAATATGAGGTCTCACCGCCCATCCTTTTGTTAGCATTGCATCAAAATATTCCGGGAGGGTTTCTTCAATACACTTTCCAATTTCAGTCTCATTTAGATTATTGTAAATAGGCAGTAAAAAATTATGGCAATCTTCAACGGAGGTGAAGAAAAAACGAGTATCAACGGTGTTAAATTGGCCATGTTCAAAAAGTGACCAATATATGCCCTTGATTTGATTGGAGCGTATTAGTTCGACTATTTTTGAGAAATTTCGACAGAAAACTTTTCCCGTGCTTTTAAAGAAGAATGGCTCAGTCTTCAGCAATCTTGAGTTATCTATGGCAAATTCGAGGAGCTTTCCCTCGGCAAACCCCTTGCCCTTATGAATAACTTCTTCATTATTTTGCTGAAAAGAGAGTTGTTCAACATCAATTCCAACAGCTCTAAGGAGCTCAAGATCCTCTTCGTTTAATACCTTTGTGAGCGTTGAGTCTACGATGAGTAGCTTTTTTATTCCGAGAGATGCCCAAAAAAATATTGAAGATTTGGTGGTAATTAATCTTTCGCTCGGCTGATTCAAATTGAGATATTTAATTCCGAGGGGCGGGTTGATAGCGCAAGTAACGAGAAGAATAGGATTCATGGGTATCTTTGATTTTTGGAGTGAATAAAAAACTCTAGCATCGTATTGACAGCTTGGAATACATTTCCATTCCAACCATCAAATTTTTCTCGATATCTAACAATAAAGGATCTTCTATCTGCGTCATAAGAATCGTGCTCCATTAGCTCTACTTCATTATTCTTTACGCTCCCTATCAAATAAGGAAGTTTACCAAAGGGCCCATAGAGCCCATTATGCCTATTGGACTGAATGTCTTGCAAAAGTACAGGTTTTGCTCCACATAGGACTCCATCAGCATGCAACTGCGTAAGATTGTCCCAACAGAATAGATACTTCGAGTTACGTAATATAAACGCTAAATTGGCTTTTGTTTGCGGCCATTGTCTAGTTATTTCAATCGTCTTATTAATGGTGGAGCACTTTATATAGTTGCTTCCTTTGCCGATGTAGGTCAAATTAAATGGCCTTCGATCCCAATCAGGGGCATCAATATCATTAAAGTGTTCATCGGTAATTGGTTTGTACAAGGTGTAATGTGGATTTTGAAAATACTCATCTGCGTATGTGAGAATAAAATCTTTTTTAGTAAAGTTTGACCTGTGTCCAGTTACGGCGCCGTCTCTATTTAGAAAATAGCGAACCACTCTTCTTGAATTAAGTGGATTTCCAACGACTACTTCGGGATAAATTGTGATCCCACTATGAATAATTTCGTTTATCCTCTTATCTAGGTCATCGCAAGTAAATCCTGAACGCGTTAGCTTGGGGTGAAAGTGCGCTGGGTCTTTTGATGCGTGAAACGTAAAATTTGGCGCATCTCCACCCATAATGACAAGGTGAGATTCGTACTCCAATTTGACTAAAGCGTCGCAGAGCTCATGCAAGCAAATGACGCCAGCAGAGGAATTTCTATAGGGCGCTGCGCAAACAAGAAATGATTGTTTGCTAGATATTTTGGATTTAACTTCCTGCAACTAACTCCCCTATATTCTTATATTGAATATAAAAAAGTGGAAACTAAACCTGCAAATTAGTCACTTCTTTGTAAGCGTCTACCAGTCGGTTTCGTACTGCAATCATGCCTTGCAAGGAAAGATTGGCTTTTTGCAAAGAAACAATGACATCTTCTAATGAAGTATCAGAGGCGCCGGTAGAAAAAGACTGGGCTTTTGCTTGGGCGCTGTTTTGAGCCGTATTAACGTTTTCGATCGCGTTTTTCAGAACAGCAGAAAAGTCAACGCCATTAGCGGCTGAGTTTTCGCTAGCAACAGGCTTACCGCTGGCTGCAGCGGCCAAGGCCTGCATCCGGGTAATCATAGAATCAACGTTGCTTGTACTCATGTGCTCAATTATCTATCAAAAACACTCAAAAAATCACTAAGTTTGCTTATTCGTTTAAAAAGCCAGCTTCTTTATAGGATTTAAGCTTGTAACGTAGTGCTCTTGCTGAAATTCCTAAAATCTCTACGGCTTTTGTACGATTTCCATTTACTTCAGCCAAAACCTTGAGGATGTGCTCTCGCTCCACTGACTCAATATCTTGACCAATTTCGCTCTTAATTGATGCAATTTCTGTGCCATTTTGCCCTGATTGAGGTGCTAAATTTGGGGACTCATTGGCCATAGAGGTTTGGTGTGGTTGGGGACTGCTAGGGCTTGCCTGGGTCTCCTGAGGAAGATCTAATTCTAGATCCTGCGCAGAGATTTCCTCTCCATCAGCCAACAGGACCGCACGCTGAATGATGTTTTCAAGTTCTCGTACATTTCCTGGCCAGCTATATTGTTGAAGCAATGTTTTGGCGGGTGAACTTAGACTTAAATTGTCTCTGCCGATATTGACGCTGTAACGCTTGAGGAAAAATTCGCCCAGCGGAATGATATCTAGTGGGCGCTTGCGAAGTTCAGGAACATGTATGGGAAAAACGTTTAGGCGGAAGTACAAATCCTCCCTAAATTTTCCTGCCTTAACTTGATCCTGGAGGTTCAAATTGGTTGCAGCAATGATGCGCACATCCGCCTGAATCGAATCGGTTGAACCAATGCGCTCAATTTTTTTATCTTGCAGCACTCGCAACAATTTCGTTTGAAGGCTTGCTGGCATCTCGCCGATTTCATCTAAAAACAAAGTGCCTTTATTGGCTTGTTCAAACTTACCGGCTTGCGCCTTTGTAGCGCCAGTAAATGAACCTTTTTCATGGCCAAACAAAATAGATTCCAAAAGCGTATCTGGAATGGCGGCGCAGTTGATGGCTACATAAGGACCGTTAGCGCGTTTGGACGTTTTATGAATATGCTGCGCTACTACTTCTTTACCAGCGCCAGATTCGCCGGTAACCATTACACTCGTGTCCGTTCCGGCTACCCGTTCGCAACGTGAAAAAATGGCTACTGTTTGGGGGTCTACTGCAATGACGCTATGCTCGGCTGATCGAATTTCTGATCCGATTGCCTCACTCTTAGGGGTCTCTGTTGTGCTAGCTTTTTGCGCAACCATTGTATGTCTCGAAGTGCTGTCAAAAGTGTCATCCGATGAGCGATAGCGTGAGATGATTTCAATGAGTTGCTGTGGCACAAATGGTTTGATCAAAAAGTCGCGGGCGCCAGCTTTCAGGGCCTCAACAGCAAGCTTGGCATCTGCGAATGCTGTCATGATTACAACTGGTAAATCAGGACATTCTTTTTGGGCGATTTTGAGTAAATCAATACCTGTCATACCTGGTAATTTGTAATCAGTTACTAGGACTGTTTTGAGATCGGGCCGCAGAAGTGGGACGACGGTCTCGGCACGCTGATGCGTCACAAAGTCGATACCCTTCATGCGCAGTGTTACCGCAATCGCTTCCCTGAGGTCTTCATCATCCTCAACAAGTATCACTGGGAAGCGCTCATTTAAAAACTCGGTCATGGTTGGTTTGTTCGCTGGGTAAAGTGAATATGAAATTAACGCTATTCAGAGGAAATCGGAAGGGTGATTTTGAAAATTGCACCTTTGGCGGAGTTTTCTACAGCTATGTTTCCACGGTGTGCTTCAATCGTGTTTTTAGCAATCGATAGCCCTAAGCCGGTGCCATTTGCACTGGTGGTAGAGAAGGGCTCAAATAAAGAGTCAATGATGGTTGATGCAATTCCGGGACCCTGATCCTCAATATTGAGGATTAACTTTTTTGATTCAACTTTAGCCTGTATGAGCACCTGATCTGCAGGCTTTGAAACGCTTAATGCATTTTCTAAAATTGCTACGATCGCATTTGGAATCGACTTAGGCTCAACCAATAGCAGGGTTGATGCAGGAACATCCCACTCAATCTTCAGTTGCACATGATTACTCTCAAATAAGGCTTGAATACTTGCAATTGCCTCATCAATGATTTGTCTGGCGCTAACCAAAATAGTTTTACTTGGGCGATTGGAAATAAAGTGCAACATATCTTGCGACAGTTTTTCCAGATCTAATAATTGTTTGCGAAGGCGCTGCGCAAATTCTTTTGACATGTCGGGCGCCAGATCGTCATCACACAGATGCGATGAATAGAGCAGAGCAGTTGCCAAGGGCGTCCGAAATTGATGGGCAATGCCAGCGGCCATTTTTCCCATGGCTGATAGGCGATTTTCACGTTGAGTTTCTTGGTGAAGCGTGATGTTGGCAGTGATATCTTGGATCTGAATGTAACTGCGAATGCCGTCGTCAATGCGAATCACTTGCACAGTTTTCAGAGGCCTTGAGTCTTCTGTATCAAGGGTATTAATGACATATTCACCCGGGGCAATTGATGGTTGCCAATCGTTCGGAATGTCAAAGGGTTGCCCGATACACAAGGAGGGTAAAAAGTGCAACATTGCCGGATTATGAAGAAGCACAATATTGTTTTCTAGCAAAATTACCCCAGCTGGAATGGCATTTACCAGAATGCCAAGGCGTTGATTGGACTTTTGTAGTTCCTCGCTTAACTGATTGATCTTTTCCTGAAGTGCGCTTTGTTGGGCCTCCAGCTTTTGTGACTCAGCATAGAAGATCGCAAAAGCCTCTTCTAGGTGCTTAGCATCTAGACTCTGCGTATTGCTTGAGGGTATATTGGGTTCAGAATTGATCAATGGGTTTTGATTGATTTAGGTGTTTTATTCTTAAGTAGTGGGGGTGGCAAATTTTGCCACTTTTTAGCTAATATGGGCATAGAATATCAATATTTAGAGAATATAGGCAAAAATGTTCTATATTTAGTGCTATTATCATTTGTAAAATTTTTGCCTGACCTTACGGAAATGAGCCATTGAGCGAAGAAGCACAGCCCGGTATACAGGGAAGCGAAAAGGATGCGGCAGTAGTCAATATTGGCTCTAAAACCGCAGCCTCAGCTATTCCAGCATCAGCCCCGCGTGCGGGCAAGGTAAAACTTCCTTCAAAATTGGGAGAGCTCCAAATGCGCTTTGAAGCGCTGGGAGTTCAGCAACGGCTTATTGTTGCCGCTGCTTTATTTCTATTCATTTCCGCACTGATTTTTGTCACCTTCTCTGGGCGTAGTAAAGACGATTATCGAGTGCTTTTCTCAAGCGTGAATGAGCGTGATGGCGCTGCCATCGTGGCGGCCTTGCAACAAATGAATGTGCCCTACAAATTTACGGAGGGCGGTGCCGCAATTTTGGTCCCTGAATCGGCAGTCTACGAAACCCGTTTACGCTTGGCTGGTCAAGGGTTACCCAAGGCCGGTAACGTTGGTTTTGAGTTGCTTGAAAACCAAAAGATGGGCACTAGCCAATTTGTTGAGCAAGTCAATTATCAGCGCGGTCTCGAAGGCGAATTGGCTCGCAGCATTAGTTCCTTGGCGCAAGTTAAATCTGCACGGGTGATGTTGGCGATTCCAAAACAAACTGCCTTCATGCGTGAGCAGGAAAAGCCCACCGCATCTGTGGTTGTGACCATGCACCCTGGCCGTTTTTTGGATGCTCAACAAGTCGCTGCGATTACCAATTTAGTGGGATCGTCTGTTCCTAATTTGGGTCCGGCTAACGTGACTATTGTGGACGCCGAAGGTAGTCTTCTTGCGCCAAATGCTCAGCGTTTAATGGGTTTAGACAGCAACCAACTTAAGTACGTAGCGGAATTGGAAGGCGCCCTCTCAAAGCGCGTGCAAGCTATCTTAGAGCCTGTTACTGGTAAGGAAAATGTTCGCGCTCAAGTGACGGTGGATATGGATTTTGGAGAGCTGGAGCGTACCCAGGAAACTTTTGGTCGAAACTCCCCACCGAATCAATCCTCGATTCGTAGCCAGCAAAGTAATGAGGCCGCAACACCAAGTTCGTCCGCATCAGGTGTGCCAGGTGCACTTACAAATCAACCTCCTGGTGGTGGTCAAGCCCCTATTAATGCCCCAGGAGGCGTTGCAGCAAACACTGGCCCACAAAATCTGAATGCACCACCATCAAGCTCGAGTTCGTCAGCGAGCAATATCAAAAAAGATATGACGGTCAACTATGAGTTAGATCGTGCGATTGAGCGAATAAAGTCCGAAAAGGGCAAAGTCAGAAGAGTATCTGCTGCAGTGGTGGTCAATTATAAGCAACCAACTGGTATTGACAAAGATGGTAAGCCATTAAAACCTGTGCCATTTAGTGCCAAAGAGTTAGATCAGATTAATAATCTTGCTCGTGATGCAGTTGGATACACAGAAAAGCGTGGCGATAGTGTGAGTGTTGCTAATATTCCCTTCAAGCTTGAGGTTCCAGAAGAGCCTGCGTTTTACAAGCAACCAGGTGTTATTGAACTTAGTAAGGAATTCTTCAAATTTGCCATCATATTGGGATCGCTTGGCATCATGTTCTTTGGTGTAGTTAAGCCCTTACTATTTCCAAAGAAAATCGACGATGCATTGGAAGAACAGCGCATTGAAGAAGAGTTTGACGAGAAAATCAAAGCAGAAATGGCTCAAATGGATCCAAAACTACGCGAAAAACGGCGTATGGAAATGGAGCTATTGAAAGAGCGTCAGCGTATTGCTGAAGAGGAAGAGCGTCAGCGTATTGAAGAAGAGAGAAAGCGCATGGAGGAAGAGCGTCTTCGTCAAGAAGAAGAGAAAAAGAACGAATACGACTCGCTTCTCAAGTACGCAACCGATTTTGTTGCTGAAAATCCAAAAGTGGTATCCGGCATCTTTAAAGAGTGGTTGGCTGCGGATGCCGAAAAAACGAATAATGCCAATGCAGCTGCTGCTGCTGCAGGTTGAGATAAAGAGTAGAAAACATGGCTGATGAAGAAGTAGCAGCACCGAAAAGCCTCTCGATTGCAGAGGCCTTAAAAGAGGGCGTCAAAAGCGCTACTCAAACTGGCGCTTTAACCTTTGAAGAGCTGGATGGGGCTTCCCGTGCTGCCGTAGTTCTATTGGCAGTGGGTGCTGAATCGGCTGCAAATGTTTTGCGTACGATGACGCCATTTGAGGTGCAAAGACTTTCCGGAAAAATGGCAGTTGTGCGCTCTTTGAGTCGTGATTTGGTTTTACAAGTGCTGCGGCAATTTAAAGATGTCACTCAGAATAATTCTCATGTGGCGTTTGATACAGATGACTTCATGCAGAACATGCTCACTAAGGCGATGGGTGCCGAAGGTGCCTCAGACTTGCTCGGTCGTTTGGAATCTACACTCGATATGTCAGGCATTGAAACGCTCAAACGGATGGAGCCTGATGTACTCTATGAGATGATCAAGGGTGAGCATCCGCAGATTGTGGCAACTGTGATGGTGTTCTTGGAGCCTGGCCAAGCCGCTTCGGTCTTAAAGCTCTTCCCAGACGATTTGCGTAATGAATTAATTTTGCGTATTGCCTTGTTAGAAAAAGTCCAACCTGCTGCATTGAAGGAATTGAACGAAGTCATGTCACGTTCTGCTGGTCCTGATGCCGACTTCCGTCGCAGCACGGTTGGTGGTGTAGTGCCTACTGCTGAAATTCTGAATATGCTCTCTGGCGGTCTTGATAAGCAGGCGCTTAAAACGATTCACGACTTTAATGCTGAGTTGGCAGATGCCATTCAGGAGAAGATGTTCGTCTTCGAGGACTTCAACGATATCGAAGACCGTTCTTTGCAAACCTTGCTCCTGGAGGTCCCGCAAGAAACCTTGGTTATGGCCCTCAAAGGGGCAAGCCCAAAATTGCGCGAAAAACTCTTCAAGAATATGGCCAAGCGTGCTGCCGATGGCGTTCGCGAAGACCTGGAGACCCGTCCACCAGTCAAGGTGCAAGAAGTCGAAGAGATGCAAAAAGAAGTTATTCGTATCGCACGTACTTTGGCAGAAGAAGGCCGCATGATTATGGAAAGGGGTAAGTCAGCCGATGCCTTCCTCTGATGAGGACTCTTTGCTGACGAGGTGGGAGCCACCCTCCTTTGATCCTCCAAAGCCCCCAAAGCCTCCTAAGGTTCCAACAGTCCTTTACCCTACAGTTGAGGAGGTAGAGGCGATTCGCGAGAAAGCTTTTAAAGAAGCATACGAGCTAGGAAATCATCAAGGGTTTATTGAGGGTCGTGATGCCGGATACAAAGAAGGCAAAGAATCGGGATATCGTGAGGGGTACGAGCAGGGTTATGCCGATGCCGATACCGAAACTCGGCGACTCCAAAATGCGCTTGGTCAATTGCTTGAGGCGCTAAGGGGTATGCCCGAAGCCATTGCTCAGCCCTTGACTGAGTTCACTTATGAAACAGCATCGCGTTTGGCTGCAAATGCCTCCATGGAGCGTGCGCCATTTGTTGCTGCAGTTCAAGAGGCATTAATGCGTTTACCGCGTCCAGGTGAAAATCTGTATCTACGTCTCAACGCAGAAGAGGTAGAGGTTTGGAGAAGAATTGTTGAGGATCCTGGTTTGCCTTTTAATTGCACCATATTGGTTGATGCGGACATTGGTCCAGGGCATGCATATGTGGAAGTCAGTGGGGCACGAATTGATGTTGGCAAACAGGCTCGCATTGCATTGGTTCGCGCTGCACTAGGATTAGATCGAGAAGGTAAAGAGCAAGAGTTAGAGGGTCTAGCTTTGGGGTATCAAGACAATCCCAATTTATCTAATGATTCCGACCAAGATGGGTCTCATCATGCCCCCTCTTCGGATGATGAGGAAAAGCCCGAGTGAGTCAGTTGCAGCCGGGTGAATTGGCAAATCAGTTAGAGATGCGCAAGCAGCATTTGTTGGAGACCCCGCTGTCAATTCGCGAGGGAAAGCTAAAGCGTGTGTCTGGCATTGTGCTTGAAGTAGAGGGATTGCCAATGAGTATTGGCGCTGGCGCAATGATCCTTTCAGAGATCGGCGGTAAAACCTATGATGCTGAGTGCATTGGTTTTAACGGGGCAATTACGTATCTCATGCCGATTGATGCGATGGATGGCATTTCTCCTGGGGCACTGGTTTATCCAACAAACACGCCATTCAATTCGGGAAGTGGATACACCTCAAATAGCATTGGTGATCCATTACCGATTGGTGAGGATTTGTTAGGTCGCGTTGTCGATGGTCTTGGCCGACCGATTGATGGTAAAGGTTATGGTGAGAAGCAACTCACACCCATTATTCAACGAACTTTAAATCCTTTGGATAGAATACCGATTCATGAGCCTTTGGATGTCGGTATTCAAGCGGTGAATGGATTATTAACCGTTGGCCGTGGCCAGCGTGTTGGTATTTTTGCGGGTTCTGGCGTTGGCAAAAGTGTGTTGTTGGGAATGCTGGCGCGTAATTGCGTTGCCGATGTGATTGTGATTGGACTTGTCGGGGAGCGCGGCCGGGAAGTCAGAGAATTTTGTGAAGACACCTTAGGTCCCGAGTCCTTTAAGCGTTCAGTGGTGGTGGCAGCTCCTGCAGATGCCTCACCTTTGGCGAGATCAAAAGGCGCATCCTATGCCACAGATGTAGCGATTTGGTTTCGAGACCAAGGTAAGCATGTGGTGTTAATTGTTGACTCATTAACACGCTACGCCATGTCTTTGCGAGAGATAGGTTTGAGCTTGGGCGAGGCCCCGGTGGCACGCGGCTATCCCCCTAGTGTATTTGCCAGAATGCCCGAATTAGTTGAGCGTGTTGGTAATGGTGCCAACCCTAATGGATCCATTACGGCCTTTTACACAGTCCTTTTAGAGGGCGATGATACGAATGACCCAGTAGCCGATACGGCTAGAGGAATCCTAGATGGACATTTTTTCCTCTCCAGGGAATTGGCTGATAGCGGCCATTACCCAGCGATTGACGTTGAAAAGTCCATCTCCCGTGTGATGCCCAAAGTAGTCTCAAAAGAGCATTTGTTATCAGCCCGTCGTTTAAAGCAGTTATATAGTCGTTATATGCGAGGCAGAGACTTAGTCTCAATGGGCGCATATATTGCCGGTACGGATCCAGACTTGGATGCAGCTTTAGCAGCTTGGCCCAAAATACAGGCGTTTTTGCAACAAGATGCAGAGGTGGCGATTCCAATTGATCAGACTGAGAACCTGCTGTTTGAGATAGCTCCACCAATGGTCCAATAACTATTTCGGTTTAGAAATGACAGCCATCGAACTATTACTTCGCTTAGCAAAAATCCGTGAGGACCAAGCAATGGCTAGGGCAAAAAGGGCGGCCAGCCAAGTAAATCAGACAAAATCCTTTAAAAATCAAGTGCTTGAGTACGCTAAAGAATATGAGGGGCAAATGTTAGCGGCCACTTCAGGAAGCTTGCCTATTGCTTTTATTCAGGACGTCAATGCTTTCAGAGAGAAGTTAATTCAAAGCTCGGTTGAGATGGATAGTCAAATTCAAGGGCTTGCTAGAGCTTCCGAAGAGACATTGATGACCGCTACCCAAGCAAGAATGCGTACGCGTGGGCTGACAAAATTGGTCGAGAAAAAACGCCAAGAAGCTAGGCTAAAGAAGGCCAAGGCAGAAATGAATCAGTTTGAGGATAACTACGCTGGAAGGCTAAGTGCCAATTCTGGCACGAAAGATGCATAGTAAGAAGTGTTCCTTTTGGAGAGGCTATGCCAACAGTAAGTCAAATTCGGATGCAAGCAGCAGCTAATAGCGTAAATAGCGCTATGGCTAAGCCTGGCTCTATGCCTGGCAGCTCTGCTACGCCCGGTGGATTTGAGGCTTTCTTGGCAGCTTTAGACCAAACGCAGATGGCACGTCTGAGTGCTAGACGTGATTCTGATCGTTTTGGAGGCCAAAATGCGTTACCAGGAGCACTGAGGGGGCAAAATTTGCCTACTTCAGTCAAAAATTCATCAGACCCTGCAAAAAATTCCGAACCATTGCAGCTATTAATGGCTCAACTAGCAGCTCAAAGCTTGGCCGCTCAAAATGCAGCAGTTCAAACCTTTAATGCCGCAAATCAGGCATCACTTGGTACAAATGGTTCGAATACTGATTTAATGGCGTTGATGGGTCAGGTAGGTCAGCCAATTGATGCTAAGCAAGCAGCACTCATTAGCCAGGCATTAACTAAAGCAATGAAGGCTAGCGGTCAAACACCGGACGCCATGATGCAAAGTCAGGTAGCGGCCTTACTGCAGTCCATACAAGGTGGTGCGGTACAAAAATCCCAAAACTCCCTCTTGAATCAGACTAATAACCAAACGCCTGCTCAGATTGCTAGTGCGATTCAAGCTTTTGCTCAGAAAAACGGCATTAGCCTTCCACCTGAGCTTCAGACTCAATTAACCATCCTTATCAATCAAGGCAACGATCAAGCATCTGGCATTAAATTGCTTGGTGTTCAGGGTGATGCCACCCTACAGGCCGGCACTGTTGATCCCACTAAAGCGACTACTATTCAAAACTTGACTGAGGCTAATAAAGCTCAGGTTGTGCCTGGCGCAATGACTAGCTCCGCAGAGAAATTGCAAAAAGGAAAAACATTAGAGACCCCACTTGCTTTAAATGCGATTAGCGATAAGTCACGTAATCCAAAATCAGGCACATTGATTGATGATGCAATCTCAGCAATGGCTAAGGCTCAAAATGAGTCGGTTAAATCCACACATGTCGACCATTTGAGCGCGCAAGATAACCTTACTCAGCCAGATTTCAATGTGTTAGGTGCGGCAAACAGCAATGGAGGTCTCATAAGGCTAGATGGCAATCCTACAGCCTCAGCGCAAAAACTGGAGCTGAAGGCTTCAGACGTTTCACTCCTTTCTGGACCCTTGCATTCGGAAGTCATGAGTGCCGCCAAATCTGGAGGGGGCAGGATTATGTTGGAGTTAACGCCCCCTGAGCAGGGAACAATCCGCATTGATTTACGTATCAACTCTGCTGGTCAGGCGCATTTGATAGTTGAGGGCGCTAGTGACGCCACCAAGTCACGCTTGGATCAGGGCGGTCAGAACCTAAAAAATGAGTTTGCCCAAATGGGCCTTAACCTCTCTTTGGATTTGAGGCAGGGCACTCAATCGCAGCATATGCGTGATCAAGCATCTTTTGGCGGTCGTCAGCCAGGTTACACCGGCATTTCTTCAAATACGCAAGGCTTAAGCTCGGTAGTCTCGGTCAATTCCATTGGTTCAGGTGATAATAGGGAAAATAGCAGTGCAGTTCACCTGTATGCTTGATATTATTGAGCATTAAGTTAAGAGGAATAGTAATGGCTGATGAAGAGCGCATCGAACCAACTTTAGATCCAAGTGCAGCCGCCCCGCAGGCCGCCCCTCCCGCTCCTGCGGTTGGACACGATGCCGTTGAAGACACTCCCAAGTCTAAGAGTAAAGTCAAACTTTTTGCCATTATAGGTCTAGTGGTTGTCATTGTAGGTGGTATTGGTGGCTATATGTATAGCCAACATGCTGCTGAAGAAAAACATCGTCTCGCTGAAGAGGCAAAGCGACCAGAAAATATTCTCAAGAAACAACTTACAGAGCGTAAAGAGAATGTACCTCCAATCTACATACCGCTTGAAGAAATGGTGGTCAATTTACCAGGTCGTGGTGGCGAGCATTACTTGCAAACCAAAATTGTGTTGCGAACAAGTGATTCTTCAACCGAAGGCAAGATCAAAAACTTCATGCCTGTAATTCGCGACAAGATCATTACTGTTTTGTCTTCGCGTCAAATGCAAGAATTGGCCACCGTTGAGGGTAAGGTAATGATGGCTCGCGAGATTGCATTAGTGATTAACTCCATTATCGCGCCACAATTGACCGCAATTTATGTCTTGCAACAGCAACCTGGAACCGCTGATATGCAGAATCTTGAGCGTATTGGGGCTATGCCAAAAGAGACTTCATCTGGGCAAAAGATCACGGGAGAGGCTGCTAGGGCGGCTGCAGAATTTTGGAATGTCACCGAAATGGATTTGCCAGTGCAAGCTGTGTTGTTTAGTTCGTTTGTAATGCAATAACCAATCTTCCCTAGAAAGTCCATTTAGGAAATCATGGCGGCAGATGAGATAAATGTCGAGATGAATATTGACGCTGAAGATCAGCGTGCAATGTTTGATAAATCGAAAATTATTGCTCGGCGCCGCATGCCGACGCTGGAGCTCATTCATGAGCGTTTCAGTCGTGCCGTGCGCTTAACCCTCTTTAATATGATTCGTGCGCCGATCGAGGTGCAAATGCATCTTCCGATTGTAAAAAGCTATCAGAAGTTTGTAGATGAATTCCCTGAGCGCACCAATATTAATATTGTAGGTATTCGTCCACTGCGTGGCGTTGGGTGCTGGATTGTCGATCCTGGAGTTGTATATATTGCTATTGACAATATGTTTGGCGGGGAGGGGCGCCTTGCCCCTCGCTTAAACTTGCGTGAATACACCGCTACAGAATTGCGCATCATTCGCCGTCTAGTAGATGCTTTCTTGAATGAGTATGAAAAAGCCTGGAAGTCTGTTTATGAAATTAAATTTGACTTCATGCGCCAGGAAACTAATTTTGGATTTGCCAAAATTACATCGCCTGGTGAAATGGTATTACATTCCAAATTCACGATTGAAATTAATGGTCGTCCAGGCGATATCGATTTGTGCATTCCATTTTGGGTCTTAGAGCCCGTCAAGAGTATTTTGTACAACAATATGCAGGGTTTTGCTACAGAGCCAGACCAGCACTGGACCGATCTTTTGAATGACCAAGTTCACGAGGCCCCGGTTACCGCGGTAGCGGTTTTGGCGCGTAAGCAAATGCTATTACGAGAAATAACTTCTCTATCAGTTGGGGATATTATTCCGATTGAGATCAATGACCCCGTAACCGTTTATGTTGATGGTTTACCGGTTATCAAGGGCCAATATGGCACAAAGGATGGTCGATATTCCGTGAAAGTGGGCACAATTCAGCATCCTGCTGAGTTCCTTAAGAGCCCGCTTGAGAGTGCCCGCCTCGGTCCAAGCATGATGCGCAGCGCTGAAAAGGGTGAGCTTTATGAGCAACTGCCTGAAGCCGCCCAAAGTCATGCTGAAAACCTGGCATCAATGGCGTCTGGAGATACAATGAATACTGTTGCAGATGGCGTAATGCCAGATGGCCCTAACGCTTAAATAGCATTCACGCATACAAAAGGCAAAACAGAGAGTCCCCATGGCTGAAAATGACAATGATTTAGCGAAATCGCTTACCAGCACTGACGTATCTGGTTCATTGCGGAAGGCAACCTTTAATACTTTGGAAGATGGCGCCAAAGCTGGTGCCGATTTCAATGAGATTGATTTGGTCATGGATGTTCCAGTTCAGGTCACTGTTGAGCTGGGTCGAGCAAAAATGCAAATTCGCAACCTACTCAATTTGACTTATGGTTCTGTAATTGAGTTGGACATTTTAGCAGGCGAGCCTCTAGAAGTTGTTGTTAACGGGTGCTTGGTGGCTCAAGGTGAAGTGGTTATTGTTAATGATCGCTACGGTATTCGCTTAACTGATATCGTGACTCCTGCTGAACGACTTCGTAAGATCAATCGCTAATCGAACATGGGCTCCTCGGTCGGAGGTATGTTGCTCTTTTCATTTATTTGGCTTGCACTTGCAGCAGCTCTCATTTGGGTAGTTGCCTTTCTAGTTAAACGTGATAGCGCAATACGGGCAAGTAATCCACATGTCAAGATTTTGGCCCAGCAAGCTCTTGGTCCTAGAGAGCGGATTATTGTAGTGAATGTTCTCAATCGAATATTGGTTGTGGGGCATACTCCTTCGCAAATTTCGTTGCTTACAGAGCTGGAGCCAGAAGATGTGGCCAACTTAAAGCCACAAAGTCCTAATGTTGATTTTGCAAATAATTTACGGCAATTTGTCAAAAGGAAATTAGGTTGAAACGCAAAGTCTTTTGGTGGTCATTTGCAATCACAGTCATCATCGGGCTGTTTCCATTATTTGCATGGAGTCAAACTTTACCTTTAGTGACTGCTAAACAAGGCGGTGGCGGCACAATCTATGCTGTACCAGTTGAAACTGTGCTGGCATTAACAGCATTAAGCTTCTTGCCAGCAGCGCTAGTATTAATGACTAGCTTCACACGTATTTTGATTGTTTTCTCATTGCTACGACAGGCATTAGGTTTGACGACTATGCCGCCCAATATCGTATTGATTGGGCTTTCTTTCTTTCTGACTCTCTTCATTATGAACCCAGTATTTGAGTCGATTTATAAGAATGCCTATCAACCCTATTCCGCTGGAAAAATGGGCTTTCCTCAGGCGGTGGAAGTGGGTGCAAAACCCCTCAAAGAATTTATGCTCAAGCAAACGAGACGGGATGATTTGAATCTTTTTGCCAAGTTATATGGCAAGGAGATTGAAGCACGTGAAGATGTACCGTTTACAGTCCTGATTCCAGCATTTGCTATTTCGGAAATTAAAACGGGATTTCTAATAGGTTTCGTGATTTATTTGCCATTCCTGGTGATTGACTTTGCGGTTGCTAGTATTTTGACTTCACTCGGTATGGTGATGGTGTCGCCGATGATGTTCTCTTTGCCTTTAAAGTTGATTGTTTTTGCTTTGGCTGATGGCTGGGCCTTACTTTCAACTTCTTTGGTGCAAAGTTACATTAATTAGGTGTCATGGAAAGCGGAGTTATCCTCGATTTAGTATTTCAGGCTCTGCGCATGGCCGGCATTCTTGCGGGTCCGATATTAATGGCGCTCTTAGTAGTAGGTTTAATTATTGGTATTTTGCAAGCTGCTACCTCGGTGAATGAATCAACGGTTGCCTTTGTTCCCAAGCTAATTGTTTTTGGAATAGTGATTTTGTTGATTGGTCCAGTGAGTTTGTCATTGTTTATAGACTACATAAGAGAACTTTTTGCCCGCATCCCGGGTTTGGTAAATTAATCATGTTGACCATAACTGGTCTACAAATCGAGCAGTACATGGCAATCTTCATGTTTGCTTCGTTGCGGGTGTTTGGAATGTTCTTAACTACTCCCATGTTTGCTTTTAGGGCGTTCCCGATGCAGTTTCGTTTATTGATAGCATTGTCGTTCGCCTTCTATCTAATGCCATTAGTTGGCGGTGAGCAGATACCTAATCCAGGAAGCATTACTTTTTTTGCATCCATCATAGAGTTAGCGATTGGCGCTTTCATTGGTTTTGTCATCAGGCTTGGTTTTATGGTGGTTGACATTGCCGCTGAAGTGCTCTCGTTTCAGGCAGGATTTAGTTTTGCCTCGACCTATTTTCGCGATCCAACCTTAGATTCAGGCTTGGTCGGACAATTTTTGGGCCTCACCGTGATTGCCCTAGCGTTTTCACTCAATATTCATTTGATACTGATAGACATCGTTTTGCAAAGCTTTAAAAATATTCCCGTTGGTGCCTGGCCAAGTACTTGGTCCTCAAAAGGGATTGTGGATTTAGTGTCGGCATCCTTTCGTTTGGGGCTCATTCTCTCAATGCCCATCCTTTTGGTCTATATGATGTTTAACCTAACCCAGGCCTTTTTGGGCAGAACGAGTCCGCAGATGAATTTATTCTCTGTAGGCTTTGCTGTTAGCATTCCTTTAGCATTCTTGGTTATATTTATGATTCTTCCAGATTTACAAATCGTTTTGGAGCGATCTCTTGAAAATCCATTACAACTTATTCGCCAAGGCTTAGAGACTCCTAATGTTCAGTAAACCTTTATCCAATATTTTCATGGTCAGCCTATCCCTTGTGACCATCAGTTTTAGTTCCTTAGTACAGGCTCAGGTTTATTCTGAAGCCCCCTCAAGTCCCTCTGTGGAAGATAATCTTAGTTCTGCGCAAAAGAATAAGCTCAATCAAAATTCCCTAGATCAAGCGCCTACTGGTCCAGATGATTGTGAAATGAAGTATCCGTTTCCAGCCACTACTTCGAATAATCCTTATGCGGAAAATGGGGCAGAAGTGTGTAAAAAATTGCAAATTCGTGGTAAAAGGATGATTTGCGAAATTAATGCATTGGTTGCAGAAAAGCCCTCTGGAAGCACAACTGGATCCAAAATTGAGTTGGCAGCTTGGGCGAGATGCAATACAAGTGTGGCGAATATTTTGGTGGACGGTTATTACATGGCTGCCAGCGAAATTGAACGTCGCTTGCAAATCTGCAGCGCCAATTTTTATGCCGATCCTGGCAGAATGCCTAAGCAAGGCTGGTACCAACGCTTTTTAAGATGGGCAACTAGTAACGACCTGACGCCTCCGCCATCGGATGAAGCCCTAGAGGTAGCGTTAAAGCAATCAACTCCACTGGAAAGTAAGCAGGATACCGCTGGACTCATGAAATGCGACTGGATGTTCTCGCGTAGTCGATCACCAGTCATTGATGTTTTGCCTGGGGGAAGTTTGACGGACCCAAGTCCTGCGCCAACTCCTGTTCCGGTAAAAAAAGCTAAACCCAAAAAAGCCACCTCAAATTAAAAAAAGATACCCATTCATTTGGCTTAAGCCTTGATTTATATGGCAATATAAACACTATCTTCACAAAAGCCGTTAGCGAACTTATGAAAACAATCTCACAATCTCCACGTTTTATCGGCATGGCTGCCGCCTTTTTGAGCTTACTTATTACGGGTAATGCGCTATCCAGTGATTCCCATGAGGCGCCCGCCCCAACTGCAGCTGCAACCCCAGCGACACCTAAAGCAAAAGTGGCGGCTCCTGCAGTCAATGATGATCAGATGAGCAAGGCCTTGTTTGAAAAGATTAGCAAGGGCTCTGGAGATATTATTATCCGCACTGGTGATTTGCCGGCTGGTGCAGCGCCAAGCGAAGTAAAGCCCGCTGATAAACCCAAAGCAGCGAAGCTGGCAGTTAAGCCGGCTGACAAAGATGCGCATGACGTGCACTGGTCTTATGTGGATGGTCCTGGCGGCCCTGAAAACTGGGGCAATCTAAGTAAAGATAATCTAGCATGCTCTAAAGGAAAAACACAGTCTCCAATCAACATTAATGTCGATCGGGCTGTTAAAGCAGAATTGGCCCCTTTGGAGTTTCTCTACAGACCATCTCCCTTATCAATTGTTGATAACGGGCACACAATCATGGTCAATTATGGTGAGGGAAGTAATTTACTTGTAGATGGTCGCCAATATCGCCTGGTTCAATTCCATTTCCATAAGCCAAGTGAAGAGGCTATCAATGGTGAGCGTACCGACATGGTGGCACATTTGGTGCACCAGCACCATGATGGTAGCCTAGCAGTGGTTGGTGTATTGATGAGCACCAAAAAACCGAGTTCAGTTAGAAAATCATGGTTTGGGGATGATGCCGTCATAGAAAATCCCATGATTCAGACGCTTTGGAATAACATACCTTTAATCAAGGGTAAAACTGAAATGCCTGGCGTAATGATCGATGTAAATCAGTTGTTGCCAGCAGATAGAAACTATTTCACATACATGGGCTCTTTAACTACTCCGCCTTGTAGTGAAAATGTTCTCTGGTTTGTGATGAAAAACCCCATTTACGTCAGTGAAGAGCAGGTCAAGAACTTTGACCGCATTTATCCTATGAATGCACGTCCACTGCAGCCTAAGGGTGATCGCCTAATCAAGGAAACTCGGGGCAGCTAATAAGCCTTCAAGTTTGACTTAGCCATCATTTGGCAGGATTTGCCAAAAATTAGAGGCTCATACGACCAAAGAACGGCAAAATTTGCCGCCTACAATAAAAATGCCCTAGAAATAGGGCTTTTTTATTGTTTTTGATCTAATTTTCGGTTTTAACTTTCGGAACTTTCAAGTCCAGGTAGGTTAGCGACCACTTATCTTTTTCCTAAAAATCAACATTGGCACGGTCTTTGCATATTCATACCTGAGGACTTTCCCCTCAGGTGTCATCGTCCCCGATTAGGGAGGAGATTAAATGAACGCAGTGCCGCAGTACGACCCACTTACATTTGGCGAAACCGCATTTAAATTGCGGACTTTTCGTCAACAAGTGCTGGGTAACAATTTGGCAAATTCCGATACCCCGGGCTTTAAAGCGCGGGATATTCGATTTGCTGACGTGCTGAAGGCTCAATTAGAGGGTGTTGCGCCATCTAACGCGATTGGTCTGGCTACCACCCATTCAGGGCATATTCCAGGCAGGGTGCCTGAGGAAGATCCGCGTTTGCTCTATCGCATTCCTAATCAACCATCGATGGATGGTAATACGGTAGATGGAGATTTTGAGTTAAGTGAATTTACTAAGAACTCTGTATTTACAGAGTCCGCATTAAATATGTTGGGCAGCACCATTCGTTCTCGTATGTCAGCCATCACAGGACAGGCATCATGAGTTTATTAGGCGCATTTGATATTGGCTCTACTGGGCTGACGGCTCAATCTTTGCGATTAAATACAACCGCTTCCAATATTGCCAACGTAGAAAGTGTGTCAGGTCCCGATGGCCGCCCATACCGTGCTCGTCAAGTGGAATTTAGTGCGGTTTATAAGCCAGGGCAGCCTGGTGCTGGTGTTGAGGTGAGCAAGATTGTTGAGAGTAATTCCCCATTGCGGATTGAGTACCGACCTGGTCACCCAAAAGCAAATGCTGCTGGTTATGTAGAAATGCCAAACGTGAATCCAGTGGAGGAGATGGTGAACATGATTTCAGCATCACGCTCCTATCAGATGAATGTGGAAGCAATGAATGTATCGCGTCAGTTGATGTTAAAGACTTTAGATTTAGGTAAGTAAATAGTTGAGCCTGAAAAGTAAGAGATAAGAGGAGATCATGGCAACCAATCCATTAAGCGGAATCAGAGTTTACGACCCAGCCACGGCTAATAAGCCGGCTGATGCAACCTCGAATTCAACACCAGGTGGCTCAGCTACTGAGCAAACTCAAAACTTCTTGAAATTGCTTATTGCTCAAATTCAGAATCAAGACCCGATGGCACCCATGGATGCATCGACTATGACATCGCAAATGTCACAGCTCAACATGGTCAGCAGTATGAGCAATATGAATACCTCAATGACTGCCATGCTTGCGCAAATGCAAAGCGTGAACTTTATGAATCAAGCCGCTTTGATTGGTCATAGCCCTGTAGTTGCTGGCAATGGAATTGCATTTGATGGCACAAACCAAGTGATGCTTGGGGCAAATGCAATTAATCCATTGAAATCCGTAGTGGCGACTATTACTGATGCGAGTGGAAATGTGGTCAATAGCGTCGATCTTGGTAATGTCAACGCCGGCATGACCAACTTCATTTGGAATGGCCGAGATTCTGATGGTAATACTGTCTCTGCCGGGATGTATTACTTAAGTCTTGCAGGCAAGAACGCAGATAATGCTACAGAAAGCCCAGCAGCGTATGTTGCTTCACCGGTAGCTTCGGTAAGTAAAGGTAGTAATGGAGATGCAATCTTGAATCTTTTAGATGGCAGAACAATTAATTCCTCAGAAGTGCAGCAGTGGATCAGCTAATTTGATATTGATTCAATGGTTGCAAATAAACAGAACAAAGTTAGACAAAGGAAATAAAAATGGGATACGGAATTGGATTATCAGGTTTAAAGTCAGCCTCAGAAGCAATTGACGTAACCAGTAATAACATCTCAAATGCGCAGACAATTGGTTATAAGTCTGGAGAGTATGTATTTTCAGACCAGTTTTTTAAGGCGCAAGATCCGCAATCCCTAGATCGAGCTGGTATGGGTTCTTACCGTATGAGTATTCGTCGAACTGGTGGGTATGGCACTGTAGTCAACTCTCAAAACCCATTGGATATGGCGATTACTGGTCCTGGTATGTTTATGTTGGCAAAGCAAGTTGACGGCACCGTTCCAACTGAGAACCCTACTAAATTCCAATTTACCCGTAATGGCCAGTTTGCTGTAGACAACCAAAATCGTATTGTGAATGAGAACGGAATGTATTTGGTTGGATATCCTGCTGACGCCTCTGGAACGATTATTTCTAGTGCGAAGTCTGTATTAGTTTTGGATCGCGAACCTTTGGCGCAAACTCCAACTAGAAATTCAACTCTAGAGCTCAATCTTGATGATCGTGTCGATCCAAAAACTGGCAATGTATTTTCACCAACAGATCCAACAACTTATAGTCAAGCTACCTCACAAACAGTTTATGACGATAAGGGTTTCGCCCACACACTTTCAGTATTCTATAAAAAGGTAAGTTCTCAGTTATTGACAATTAGTGCTGATGCTGTTGGGACCGCGGCTGGCACTAACTTTACCTTTAGCCCCACACAAACGATTGATCCAAGTATTTCAACAGTAGATTCTTACAACAGACCTCCAGGTGAGCAATTCAATAAAATTGCCTCTACAGCCGTTGCACTTGGAGCAGGTACAGCAAGCACAGAGTCAATTTATGAGGCAACATTGACGCCAATAAGCGGAGCAGCAAACACTGTAGGTACAGTCTACAATTTGCGTCTCAGAGATGGCACTAATCTTACATTGACTCAAACGGTTGCTGGAACAGGTTCAGTAAAAGCGCAATATACGGTTAACGTAGATCGTTTCGAAGTATTTGCAACCATGGATGGCAACCCAGTTACTGCAAATGCTAGCAATGCTCCGTCAATCTCACCTGTGATTACTACAACAGATGGCACAAGTGCAGGTTTGGGATCTCGAGAAACAGCATCGGTATTATTCAAAGATTTGAGCGCTGGCCAAAGCCTGACTATGGCTGGTCTGACATTTACGGCAGGAGCGTCTGGAGCAACTTCAGCACAAGTGGCAGCAGCCTTTCAAAATATTCATAATGGTGATAGTTTTTCAACTATAAATACTGCAAATTCACCAGCTGGCGGCACATTTACATCTGGTCTGGCATCAGGTTGGACAACTTTAACCACTACAGCTCCAGGCGGATCTACTTTGGTTTTTAGTAGCACCACAGCCACCGGAAATGTAACCAATTTAACTAGCGTGTTAAACCCAGTAACAGGTGGTACATCTGCAGCAAGTGTATTGATTGAAGGCTCTCCTGTTGCTGAACAACAAGCTCTGGGTGTAGTTGGATTTGTGGCTGGCAAAAACATCGACTCATTATCAAAAGACTCTTTTGGAAACCCACAGTTTGCTACAAGATTTCAAATTGATGCTTCACGGGGTACCGGATCAGGATATGGACAAACCCTTAATGGTGGTGCAGTTCAATTGACGATTGAAGCAAACGGAAGTACAGCTTACTCCTCGGCTGGTCAGACCTATACCAATACACAGGATGGCTCAGCTACAGCTCAGCTAGCTTCATACAATGTGGATTCAAGTGGTAGGTTAGTTGCCCAGTATGACAACGGACAATCTGTTGTTAAGGGTCAACTAATACTTGCTTACTTTAATAATTTAGAGGGATTAATCCCAAATGGTAATAACACCTATGAGGCGTCATCTGCTTCGGGTGATCCATTGCTAAGTTTCCCGGGTGATGGAACATTAGGTGCGATTCGCTCAAAAGCAGTTGAGCAATCCAATGTTGATTTAACAGAAGAGTTGGTAAGACTGATGGTATTGCAACGTCAGTATTCAGCAGTATCTCAAGCTACTAAAGTCATGGCTGCAACCTTAATTGATGATGCTATCAATATTGGTCGATAAGGGCTGATAACTAAGTAATCATGATTAATCGCTACGCCTACACCTCAATGACAGGAGCAACTTCTGCAACGCAGCAGTTGGCTGTGACGTCGAATAACCTGGCAAATGCCTTAACGCCAGGGTTCCGTGAAGTGATTAGTGCGTTTCGAGCGGTTCCGCTAAAGGGTGATGGCGAACCATTTACTGGCAATGGTGCTGACTCAAGAGTATTTGTTGTTGACACAACGCCTGGAAGTAATTTCAACCAAGGGCAAATTCAAACGACGGGCAATTCATTGGATGTTGCCATTAAAGGCGATGGCATGTTTGCAGTGCGCCGTCCGGATGGACAAGAGGCGTATACACGAGCAGGTAAATTTATGACCAATGAGCAAGGAATGCTCATGCTCGGGAAAGATATACCTGTCGTTGGTGCTGGCGGTACGATCACGATCCCAGTTGGTGCTTCTGTACAAATAGCCGAGGATGGGGCTGTATATACCCAGATTCCAGGAAACCAATACCTTAATCAGGCTGGCAAGTTAAAGCTAGTCAATCCCAATACGGAAAGCTTGGTAAGGGCTGCTGATGGATTATTTGATATTCCGGGTGAACAAGCAGCTGCTGATCCTAAAGTCAGAGTTGTGCAGGGTGCATTTGAATTAAGCAATAACAACCCTGCATTAGCAATGGTCCAAATGATTGACCAAAGTCGAATGTTTGATCTAAATACCAGGTCTATTACCTTTGCTGATCAGAATGCGCGATCAGCAACGACATTGTTGTCCCTTTCACGCGCCTAATAATTAATAAGAAAAAGAGAAAAAATGATACGCTCATTATGGATCGCTAAAACTGGAATGGATGCAGAGCAGTTCAATTTGGATGTTATTACCAATAACTTAGCGAACTCACAAACTACAGCATTTAAACGTGTACAGCCAATGTTTCAAGACTTGCTGTATACCACTTTGCGGACGGCGGGATCGGCAGCAAATGCTCAGAATCTATTGCCTACTGGCTTACAAATTGGTGCTGGTGCAGCAGTGACATCGACTGAGCGAAACAATATTCAAGGCACACTAATCCAGACTGGTAACCAGTTGGATGTGGCCATCCAGGGTAATGGATTTTTTCAAATTCAACTGGCAGATGGAACATTAGCCTATACTAGAAACGGTCAATTCAGTAAAAGTGCAACAGGTCAGATTGTGACAGCCTCGGGTAATGTGGTTGCCGGCGCAGGGGTGATTCCAGCAAATGCGACATCTATAACGATTAACCAGGCAGGTCTTGTTCAATACACATTACAAGGTAATCAAACTGCAATTACCGCTGGCCAAATAACGATGGCTAACTTTGTAAACCCAGCAGGTTTGTTTGCACTTGGTGGTGGCAACTTTATTCCGACCCCAGCATCAGGAACAGCTCAGAATAATATTGCTGGCACGAACGGTATGGGTACAACGAATCAATATTACATTGAGCAGTCAAACGTTAACGTAGCGGAAGAGTTGGTTAATCTAATTGCTGCACAGCGTGCCTATGAAATTAATACTCGTGCAGTAACTGCTTCAGATCAAATTCTGCAACGTGTAAGTAATATGGGGCAGTGATGAACGGACTAGTTAAAAGATATCGTCACTATATTGCGTTGATCTTCAGCGCTATAGTGCTTTGGGGTTGTGCGAGTGCCGACCGCCCAACATTATTGACAACCCCTGTTACTGCAAGACCTCGTCCGATTCAGGAAACCTCTGCAAACATGGGGAGTCTTTATCCTGCAAATTCTGGCGGGCCTTATGTAAATGCTGTGAGTCATCGCCCATTATTTGAGGATCGTCGTGCACGTAACGTAGGTGACACACTTACCGTGGTGTTGAATGAAACTACGAGTGCTGCTAAGAACACCGGTATGTCTGCTGCAAGAAAAGCGAATGCAGCTTCTGATTTCTCCAATACAGGACCTATGGCATTTGGTCCCTACACCAGTATTGCTAATATTGCGAACTTTGGAGGTGCTGGTGATATAAAAAGCGAAGGTACAGGAGCAAGCGCAGCTAGTAATACATTTGCAGGTACTATTACAGTCACAGTTGTTGAGGTGCTTTCTAATGGCAACCTAGTGGTTGCTGGAGAAAAGCAGGTTGCCGTTAGCAACGAAGAAGAAATTATCCGTTTTGGTGGAGTAGTAAATCCAAATACACTAGTCTTCAATCAAGTTTCATCTCAGCAGGTAGCTGATGCGCGTATTGAATACCGTGGCAGAGGTGCTACGGATGATACTCAAAGTACTGGATGGCTCACAAGACTTTTCTTGAAATTAGCGCCATTCTAATTTGATCATGAATATGCCTACATTCTCACTAAAAAAAGGTTTGCTGATATTGGTAAGCCTTGGAATGTTTTCGAGTAATAGCTTTGCGGACCGCATCAAAGATTTTGCAGACATTGCTGGTCAACGTTCAAATCAATTGGTTGGCTATGGATTAGTTGTTGGCTTGGATGGTACAGGCGATCAAACTACACAAACTCCATTTACACTGCAAAGCGTCTTGCAAATGATTGGTGTTTTAGGGGTCACAATTCCGCAAGGCGGTGGTCAAACTCAGATACGAAATACTGCAGCCGTAATGGTGACTGCTGAGTTTCCTGCATTGGCTCGCCCCGGACAGCAAATTGATATTACCGTCTCTTCTTTGGGAAATGCTACTAGTTTGAAGGGGGGCACATTGGTGATGACGCCCCTAAAAGCAGCGGATGGACAAGTCTACGCACAAGCTCAGGGAAATCTAGTCATCGGTGGGTCTAGGGCTGCTTCGGGTGGCGCAGCCACATCAGTGAACCACCTAAATGCAGGACGTATTCCATCGGGTGGATTGATTGAAAGGGCAGTGCCATCTTTGCTTGCCGATGAATTTATTCAGCTAGATTTACATAGAGCCGACTTTTCCCTCATGCAAAGAACAGCAGAAACAATTGGAAAAAGATTTGGTTTAGGTACCGCCCTTCCTGTTGATGCAAGAACATTGAATGTGCGAGTACCTGTTGAACCACTTAGGCGTACTGCATTTATGGCCGCTTTGCAGGATTTGGACGTGCCAATGGTGAGCGGCCCTGCCAGAGTCATCCTTAATTCGCGAACAGGATCAGTGGTCATGAATCAAGCAGTGCAGCTATCACCTTCCGCAGTAGCGCACGGTAATCTAACTGTAAAAATTCAACAAACACCAACAGTTAGTCAACCATTACCTTTTAGTCGTGGACAGACAACAGTTGCCAGTCAAGATACTGCAACCTTAAATGACAGCGGCAAAGAAAATAGTTTAATTTCTGTTCCATCTGGTGCTTCTCTCGATCAGGTGGTCAAGGCCCTCAATATGATGGGTGCCACCCCACAGGATTTAATTTCTATATTGCAGTCGCTAAAATCTGCTGGGGCTCTAAGAGCCGAGCTAGAGGTAATTTAATGTCTACCTCTAATACCATCTCAGCACCAATTGACCAAAATAGTGCAAGACTATTGATGCCTGCCAAGGTGAATGTCCCTGTATCAACTAGCGAAGATAAGCTTAAAAAAGCTGCTCAAGGATTTGAGCGTACGCTAATCCGCCAAATGTTGAGTACCGTTCGAAGTACAAACTTGCGCGGAACCGAGGAAGCTAGCAATAGCTCTAAATCCTATTTAGAAATCATGGATGACAACGTAGCAGACATGCTTTCTAGGGGTAATGGCATTGGTTTTGCGACCAAAATGGCCGAACAACTCATACAGCAAGCAAATGCTGGAAAACTAATCGGAACCGGTGAAATTGCCGTTAAACCATTAAATGCACCAAGAGAAGGTGTGGCTTCACCCGAAACCTTAAATGCCCTTAAAAGGCCTAATGGTTTTTATGGGCTAGCTAAATAATTAAGGAAGCAAAATGGGTATCTATTCCATAACAGAATCTGCACTTTCCGGCTTGAATATTGCTCAAGCAGGAATTTTGACGACTTCGCAAAACGTTGCAGGCACATCTGTTGAGGGATACACAAGACGCAATGCCAATACCATTATGGATAAATTGGCACCGAATTCATTGATGTTAAATGGATCTAGTTTTGCGGTAGAGGGTTTTACACGTCAATATTCAAGTTTGTTAAATGGTCAGTTATTAAATCAACAAGCGAAGTCTAGTTACTCCGATACTTTAGTTCAGTACACGCAAACAGTTGATGCGTTAGTTGCCGATAAGTCCACAGGGCTCAACGTTGCATTAAATGATTTCTTTAATGCCTTTGGGGCATATGCAGCAGACCCCACCAATAAATCAATGGCGGGAGCGATTAGTGGGGCGGCGAATGCAGTTGCTCAGCGAATGACGGGAATGAGCACACTTGCAGCTCAGATTCAATCAGACGCTCAAAAAGGGCTGACCGACACAGTTTCTCAAGTAAATACTCTTTTGCCTGCTCTAGCAGACATAAATCAAAGAATCATTGAGGCTAATAGTCCTGGTAACAGCGCTCCATCTGCTGATTTATTGGATGAGAGAGATCGTCTCCTCTCTCAACTGCAAAAATTAATTGGTGGCCAAAGTTTAATTAACTCAGACGAAACTGCAACTCATCTGGTGGCAGGCATGCCATTAGTCGAGAGGGCAATTTCAAATAAGGTAACAATTAATGCCGATCTGGAGCATGTAGCCCTGACATTTAACCTACAAAATGGACCTAATAAAGGTTTTCAGACAACCGTTCAAAGTTTAGATGGTGGTCAAGCTGGAGCATTGTTAAAAATATCCAATCAGTTTGTTCCCGATATGGTTCGACAGCTCGACACAATCGCTTTGGGGTTGGTAAAGGTTGCTAATAGCGCTGCACAGAGCGCCGCGGGAAATGCAACTAGCTTAGCTATCTTTGGATTTAAAGTTGGGTCTACCACCTATTCCAGTCTTGCTACCGGCGATAGAACCGCCAATATTCGAAGCATCGCTTCAAATGCTGACATGACGTCGTTGTATAACGATTTAGAATCTCCCGCCAATTTGATGACTGCTAATGGATTAAAGGCGGCTAATTTTGTTTCTGTTGCACCAAGTAACTTTTTGCAGTATTCCACAGGCGCAGTTGATGGAGGGGCTCCGCTGATCACATCAGCAAAAGCCAATTCATTGCAGCAATTGAGTACAGTATTTGCATCAAGAGCATCTGACTTTGTTAATGATATTGGTGTGCAAGTTGCCACTTGGAAGAATAATCAGAAGGCTGACACAGTAGTGATGTCAAACCTCAAAGATCAGCGTGATTCTATTTCTGGCGTGAGTTTGGATGAAGAGGCGGCTAATTTATTAAAGTATCAACAACTCTATACCGCGTCTACTAAAGTCTTGCAGGCTGGTAATCAAATGTTTAACACCCTTTTATCAATCATGAACTAAGGAGTAGGTGATGAGTATGCGAATTAGTTCAAATCAGGTATTGGATGCAGGCACACAGGCAATGGATAACAGCCTAGTAGAGGCTACTGCATGGCAGAAAAAAATTAGCTCTGGGAAGCAGTACAGTAAGGCTTCTGATAATGCTTATGCAGTCTCAAGAGGGGTAAGATTAGATTTTGATATTGGAAGGCTTCAAATGTATAAAGCCAATCAAAATTTCTTAACCTCTTCACATGCTATAGCCCAGACACAAATCAGCAGCATTATTGATGGGTTAAATAGCCTTAAACAAACTTTCACACAATCTCAAAATGGTGCGTTAAACACATCCAATTTTGGGGCATTGAAAATTCAGGCACAGCAAATGCGCGACACGATTAAAAGTCAGATGATCGCTAAGGATGCCACTGGTAACCCGATTTTTAACGATGCTGTTAATGAAGTGCAAATTGAACCGAGTGTGATGGTCAGTTCTGGGGTGAAATTTACCGATGCTTTTGGGGCGGGGGGTACTTTTTTAACCCCAGAATCCTCTCAGCTTTATGACAGCATTAACAAATTTGTGACCTATTTAGACGAAAAATCCCGTGGTGTAGCTACCACCCAAACTGCGGGCAGCATTGAATCAGGCCTAAAAACAGCATTTGATCAGTTAACCATGGCCCAGCAGATAAGCGGGGGAATTTCAGCCCAGGTCGATGCCTCAAAGATGGCTATGAGCGCATTTGGCGTTGAATTGGCCTCCTCCCAGTCCACCCTGCTGGATACTGACATGGCAGAGGCAACTGCGGCTTATACTAGAGCTCAGACATTATTAAACGCAGCCCAAGCAATGTTTGCTAAGCTTCAGTCTAGTAATCTGTTTTCTAAACTATAAAAACTGAGTTGATCGAAGTATGAATATTCCTTTAGGGTGGATTATTGCGCTTGCTTGTGCCCTGGGAGGTTATGCCTTGCACGGCGGCCATATTATGGTTTTATGGCAGCCAACGGAGGTTTTAACCATTGTGGGCGCTGCTGTTGGCACCATGATTGCGTCGAACAGCATGATAAATCTGAAGAAGACACTCTCTGCTTTGGGTGGCGCATTTAAATCTAAAGGCAACATCAAGCAGATGCACTTGGATTTACTTTGCCTCATGTTTGAGATTTTGCAAAAGATTAAACGTGATGGCTTGATGTCATTAGAGGGTGATATTGAAGAGCCAGAGGCAAGCCCTTTATTTGAAAAATATCCCTTGATTATGAAAGACCATCACTTGGTCGATTTCATTACGGATTATTTGCGTATGATGCTTGGCGGCTCTCTCGATGTAATTCAAATAGAGAGCTTGATGGAGCAAGAATTAGAAGTTCATCATCAGGAAACCCATATCCCAGTGGCTTCAGTAACTAACGTCGGTGATGGTTTGCCGGCGTTTGGTATTGTGGCGGCAGTTATGGGGGTGGTGCACACCATGGGCTCAATTGGTTTACCGCCTGCCGAATTGGGTAAGCTGATTGGCGCAGCTCTTGTGGGAACCTTCTTAGGTATTTTGCTCGCGTATGCAATTGTTTCTCCGGTAGCCAAAGTGCTTGAGCAAAATGCAGAGGCTGATAGCCGAGCTTATATGGCGGTAAAAGCAATTTTGATTGCCAGCTTAAATAATTTCCCTCCTGCAGCAGCAGTAGAGTTTGGTCGTAAAGTTCTCTTTAGCTATCAGCGTCCAACATTTACTGAGCTTGATGAGGGTACTAAAGCCGTTAAAGGGAAATAAGCGGTATGGCTAAGAACGACGCGCCAATTATTGTCATTAAGCGCGTTAAGAAGGGTGGCCACGGTCATCACGGTGGAGCCTGGAAAATTGCTTACGCCGACTTCGTAACGGCCATGATGGCCTTCTTTTTGTTGATGTGGGTACTTGGATCAACAACAGCGGGTGACTTGGCTGGTATTTCTGCCTACTTTCAGAATCCATTGCGCGTCTCTTTGTCTGGAGGACAGGGTTCGGGTGATGCTACCCGCATTATTAAGGGGGGCGGGGATAACATCACAAAAACTGTGGGTGAAGAGTCCCGGGCTGATGCTGATACTGAGCAGCGCCGTATAAGTGACTCCTCAGTTACTGACGTTGAGAATGCGCGTAAAGATAAGACTAAAAATGAATTGGTAAAAGAGGATATTCAAAAGAAGATAGAGGCAGATGCTGAGCTCAAAAATGCTAAGGGCCAAGTATTTATGGATATTAATAGCGAAGGTTTGCGCATTCAGGTTGTTGACGAGAAAGGCAAACCCCTATTCAGTAGTGGTGGGACGGTGCCAAGCGTCTCGGCACGAAGATTACTTCGGATTATTGGAAAGTCGATTCAGATGTCTCCTGGCCCAGTACGAATTGAGGGTCACTCTGATGGAGCGAAGTTCGGCAATGGTGAGACTGGATATACAAACTGGGAGCTATCTACCGATCGAGCAAACGTCGCACGTCGTGAGTTGATTGCTGGTGGTTTAGATCCTGCCTTAGTGGTTCAGGTAATTGGCTTTGCCAATACCGTTCCTCTAAATCCAGAAGATTTAAACGATCCACTTAATCGCCGCATTTCGATTACCTTGCTCAATAAAAAGCCTAAGCAGGAAGAAAAGAAAACGGTAGTTCGTCCGATTGAAAAGGTTCCTGATGCAATTGAAAAAGGTGCTCAAGAGATACCTCCGAATTTGCGCGCGCCAGCTCAGTTCCTTTCAAAAGATAACGCGCCTAAGGCGCCAGCAATGGAGATTCCTTCGAAGTTAAGCCCGCCTGCGGACAAGCCAGCGAGGTAGAACCTTGTCCATAATCTCTAGGTTTGGTTTTTTTCTAATAATCGCGTTCATTTCCAATATAGGATTTGCAAGCGATGCTCAGCCCTCGGCAGAGGCAGCCCATGGAGTAGTGTCTAAATCAGGAACAGCAAATAGTGGCGAGCCATTTGTAGGCCCACCATCTGAGGCAAAAAAACTCTATAAACGTTATAAAAAAGCCACTGATAAAGCCATTGTGGCAATTGCATGTGTACGCAATCCCAAATGTATCGAGCCTGAAGATGAAGTTCTTAGATATAGCAAAGAGGCGCTTCGAGTTCTGCAAAAACTAGATGAGTTATCCGCCGAGGGTGACGTGCAAGCGAGCTACTATCGTGGTTTGATAGCCTATGAGCGCGGTGTTTACTATGACTCTCAAGCTGAGATCATTACACATCCTGATTTTATTTTAACTGCAACCGTATATCGTCGATATGCTAAGCAGCAGTTTTTGCTTGCCGAAAAGTATCTAACCATACCAGCCAAAGAACAAAACCCTTATGCTTGCCAATATTTAGGCAATGTATATAGTTCAGCGATTCTGGGTGCCCCTCGAAAAGATAAGGCAACTAATTATTACTATACTGCCGCTATGCAATTTATCAATCAAGGTAATAAGATTGATGGGGCTAAGATGTACAACGCAATGAAAGAGAATGCCAACCCAGCAGACTCACGCATTGTTGAGGTGTATGCAAAGCTACATAATGAAGAGCCGATTGCCTCTTGGAGGAAGCTCCCTAGTGACTTGGTTCAAAAGCCTGCAAGTAAAAAAACGCAACAGCATTAACACTAAATACATTGGAGATTGCAAAGCATGAATGAAAAAATAGCATTAATTGTTGGACTTCTTAAGAAAGTCTTGCTCTGGTTCATTCTGCCTTTAGTGATACTTATTTTCTGTTTTATCTTGGGTGAGCAATTTGAGGTAGGTAGACTTTCTGCGATCGCCAGCTGCGAGGGCGCTATGAATAATGCATCGTGTATTCGTAGTAAAGGTTATTTGGCTAGTGCTCCTTACTACCCTGATTTGAGCAGACGCTATTTTGGTGCTTACGCTAGGATGATTGGCGGTGATTTAGGTGCTAGCTATCGTGTTGAGCCTCCTGCTCCTGCCTTGAACTTAAAACCAGCCGATGCGCCGCCAGAAGATGAAGAGGATTTGGATGAAAAGAAACCAGTAGCCCCTAAAGAAAAGCAAGCTGCTGACAAAAAATAATTGAGGGGTTATCAATGAGATTGATTAATTGGCGCTCCTTTATTCGAGTGCCAATTTTTTTATTGTTTGCGCTTGTGCTTGCCGGATGTTCCGATTACCGCAAAGCTAGATCAGCTTATGAGGCAGGCGAGTATGCAAAAGCTTTACTTATCTTCGAGCAGTTATCTAATGCGGGTGACAGTCAGGCGCAATATGATCTGTCGCAAATGTATTTACAGGGTATCGGCACAAATAAAAATATAGAAAAAGGCTGGGTCTGGATGAATCGAGCTGCTAACGGCGGTAATGTTCAGGCTATGCTGGAGTTGGCAGTTCGCTACCAAAAGAGCCCTGCCTTGGATAATTCTGAGCAAATGGCATTTATGTGGTTCCAGAAGGCGGCAATAGCGGGAAGCGCTGCTGGCCAGTACAACTTGGCTCATCTGTATGAGGACGGTAATCAGACTCCTGTGGATCTACTGCAGGCTTATGTTTGGATGGTTTTATCTCACCGTTCGGGCAACCCAATGGCTGCATCGGAGGCCAAGCAATTAAAGGCGAAATTAAGTCCAGCGGAGCTAGAAAATGCCGAGGTGATGATAGCTAAGCTCAAGAAGACTATGCCTTAGGTCTTTGCTACCAAATCGTTTATCCTCTACTGGAAAAGTAATAAAAGAGGTATAGATTGGCTGAAGGCGGAGATAATGCTCAAGAACGGGAACTGGAGCCGAGTGAACGGCGAATTTTACGTGCGCGCGAACAAGGCCAGTTACCACAATCTAGAGATATAGCAACCTTTGCTTTATTAACAGTCTTTATTATTTTTGTCATAGCGGCTGGGCCTCTGCTGATGCAGCAGTTGGTTTTAATGACCAAATCCAGCTTTATTTTTTCTAAGCCAATTGAGCTTTTAGATCATATTCAAGAGTGGTTGGGTGGGGCATTTCTGGTTGTCTTGCTTTTGTTGAGCTTGATTTTTTTACCCATTTGGTTGGTTGCCGTTTTCGCACCTTTATCCTTGGTCAACTTTCGTGCCTACTTTGCTCCCAAGTTTGATATGGAGCGGCTGGATTTTATTTCTGGTCTTGGCAGAATGGTTTCACTTAATGCATTGACAGAGCTGATCAAGAATATTCTGAAAACAATCCTTGTTTTAGGTATTGGAATGGCCTATTTATCTGGGCTATTTGTTTACATACGATCCATTGTGAGTCAGGATTTTGATGCTGCGTTATTGCATACCTCATATTTCATCTTAAATGGTTTCTTGTTGCTGATGATTCCGTTGTTATTGATTGCCGTAGGCGATGGCTGGTTACAATGGTTTAACTTTCGTAAGCAAATTCGGATGAGCCCCGAAGAGATGAAGCAGGAGATGAAGGAGTCCGAGGGTTCTCCAGAGATCAAGCAACGCTTACGTCAACGACAGCGTCAAATTGCTTCATCACGAATGATGGCTGCTATTGAACGTGCCGATGTGGTATTAGCTAACCCTGATCACTATTCCGTAGCATTGCGTTATGACATGGAGAAAATGTCTGCGCCAATTGTGGTGGCTAAAGGAATGGATTTAGTTGCACTCCGTATTCAAGAAGTAGCCAGAGAGTATGATGTACCCGTTGCCCAGATACCACCTTTAGCCCGCTACCTATATAGTCAGCTAGAGATTGGTGAGGCAATTCCAATGTCGCTTTTTGAAGCAGTCGCAAGGATACTTGCATGGGCATACGAAGTGAGAGAGTCAGGCGGGGTTCAGAGCGAAGTGCCCGAAATCAATTTCATCCCAGAACAGCTAAGGCCAAACAAGCCCTTGCTGTAAGTTTCAGCTTAGTTCATGACGCTTTTGGCAAAAGTAGTTCCAACATCCTCTGGGAAGAAGTAAACCAACATTAATTCATTGCGATTATTTAAGCTGCGTCCAATTTGAAAGGCAACTTGACCACCGCCAAAAATATAGGTCTTTGATTTACGAATTCCTGCAGCAAATGCGCTCTCTTGACCTTCCGATGGAGTGTAGTCAAGACCATATTTAATGGTGAACCGCTCAATAATCGTATCAGCGATTTGCTTGTTGTAGTAACCCAATTCTTTTTTCATCAAAACAAGGCGTCCTGCTTCGTTATAAATGAGCCAAATCGCCTCTTCTTTATCATCCACTTTCACCTTGCAGCTAAATGACAGTTCATATGCTGTGCAATTGAATTTTTCTTTTGCTTCTTCGCGGGTGGTATTAAAAGAGATTCCAGCATAGTCATCCATGGGCATTTTGACTACCTTGGTATCTGGTAGCCAAATCTCTGCTTTTGCCTGCTCTTCCTTGTTGCCGCAGGCGGTCAGCGAAACTCCTAAGGCAATAGTAAATGCTGGAAAAATCAAACGAATTAATTTTGTCATGACAACCTCAGTTTTATTGGTAATTAAGTGGCGTATTTTTGCTAATATATTCACATTAACCAATTTAACTCTATTTTCACTTGGATAAGCTAAATCTTCAATCTCAGTATTTAAATGCTGGATCCCAAAGAAGTGGGGGGACTATTCACGAGCGTCGGACGACGATTCCAAGGGCGACGGTCAGCAGATCTCATCCAGCACCTCAAGACTTGAAGGTTGCCCAACCAGCCCCTTCAGTAAATGTTGATGTCAAGCTGAATAGTCCAAATCCCCTAGATTCGATACCTATGAGTGCAGATCGTCGAATTAGTGCTTATCAAAGGATCATTAATTTACTTTAGCCGATAGGCTGCTTTCTGCGATTGAGGCTCAGTGGGGGAGTTTTATGGATGATTTGGTTTATACAAAATACAAAAAGACTCATGCCAATCTAAGCAATTTTGCTAAAGAAAATCCGTCCACAAGTTTTCCAACCCTGGCTGAGCTTCAGGAAAAGCAGCGCCATGAGTTGCTAGAAATTGCACAGGTTCGTTATGGCATCAAAGGTGGCAAGGTAGATATTGTTTTCACCCCTTTAGATATTCAACCCAATATGAGTGAGGCTCAAGTATTTAAGGTGTTACTGACTTCGCCAGAGCATGAAAGGGCAGATCAGATCCTCTATGGCCTTGCTGTAGGTAAGCTCAACGCTGAAATGGCCAACCGAGTTTTGTCCGGTTTGGCGTTATTGGGTAAATTTAAAACGATGAGAGCTGAATAGAGTTATTGCAAATTCGAGCGGTAAGGTTGCATTGATAGCGGTTTACCAGTATGCCGATGGAGGTGCATATACAAGGATTTTTGCAGGATTTAAGTAATTGCTGTGTTGGTGAATTTCGTAATGCAGGTGTGGACCCGTCGATCTTCCTGTGGAACCTGAATTAGCAATTAATTGACCGCGGGTAATTGATTGTCCGGGTTTTACAAACAGCTTGCTGTTGTGGGCATATTTTGAAACAAAGCCATCCCCGTGGGCTATTTCGATAAAGTTGCCATAGGCTGGATCATGACCGGCCTTAATGACCGTGCCATCCCCGGTGGCCACAATTGGGGTGCCTACCGGTGTAACAAAGTCAATGCCAGAGTGCTGTGCAAGTTGTTTTGTGAATGGGTCAACGCGTACACCAAAATTACTGGTCATTCCTAGGCGGGCGTCAATAGGGGGGCCAATAGGTAGAGTGCGCAACCACCGATATTGCTTGCTCCATTCGGGTTCTGATTTCTCAAATATTTCAGCCATTTCAGTTGACTTAGAGACTGAGTCCTCGAAATTTTCAGCTAAGGTCTTGGTGGGTTCGTATTTGAGGCTGAGGGGTTTCAATGGGCCGCCAACACTGTTGTTTTCAGCAAATTTGTTTTTGATGGTATACGGCGTCGATATTGCTAAATAGCGCTCTTTTATGGACTTCAATTCATTAAATTGCATGGCTGCCTTGGCTAGTTGCTCCTGAAAAGCTTTCAGCTGCTTTGCATATTTGTTATCTAATGCCATGCGTTCTTTAACGGTTACCACTCCACTGACTTCTCTGGCAAAGTCTGGGTTGACTTCTAGTGCGATGTGGATGCCGGTGGAGAAGATGAGGACTCCGAGCAGGAGAAATGAGCCGCCAACAATTATCCCAAGGCGAGTGAGGCGCTCCTTGGTGATATTAATTTGTTTGATGGCTCCAGTAGAGCCCGATACCCAAAATAATTGCATGTATAGATTATAAGTGTTTGATTTATTTTAAATAATTTACCAAATATGGGATCTATAAAAGACCTATAATCATCAGATCGAATGTAATTTTAGCCTTAAAAGTAAAACTGTGATCAAGTCCAAACCCTTGTTTTTAAAGCCTAAAGCCCCACTTTGGCTTGCTGCTACTGGGGTATTAATGCTAATTGCTGCTCCTCTCAAGGCCGCCATTATTGGCCAAATGCCTTCTTTTAGTGAGGTTTTGTATATCACTTCTGAGCCCTGTACTGCAGAATCTGGTCGGATTGAACCAAACTGGTACTTTTCTTATTCAGTTAATGCCTTGGGAACTGTAACTAGAAGTTGTTATGTTCGATATAACGATCAAATTTGGATCAAGGGGCCTTTTGGCGCCGAATCCACTTTCCCGATGAGTTATTTTACAAAGCCAGCTGGTGCCTCGAAATCTGAGGAGAGTTCTGAGGTCAGGCAGTAGTCGCTTAAAAAAGTCGGCCTTCTACTATTGGACCCTTCAATCTGACTATCTAGCTGGGGATATTAGGCGGTTTGCAGAAGAATTTATAAAGTACATAGCTCATGGTATCTGGGATAACCCTTTCCCAGTTCGAATCTGAAGTGTCAAGTTGGTCTACGCTAACACCAGATCCCCCAGGACCCGAGTAATAGCCAATATAGAACTGCTTATAGCTCTCGTAGCCCACTTTACAGAAATATGACACATCCTGAATTACCGATAAGGTTGGCTCCCCATTGGGTGCAGAGAGTGTTTCCGTGTAGCTGATGAGCTGCCATGTGCTGACTTGCTCATTTGCGGGGTCTATGACTGTTTTGCTATCCTCATAATAGTAGGCGTTGCCAACGTTATCTATCGATAGAAAAACCCATTTCGCAAAAGCAGGGCTAATAGGATTTAGTAAAAAAGGCGTGGCGACCAACAAAGTCAATTTTTTCAAGAGTGCTTGCATTTTTAGGTTTGTGGCTAATATTGCCATTTATAGTTAATTTTATGCATTTTAAAGCCCAAAAGTGAAGATCAACTGCTAGAATTGCCTAAATCTTTATTAATGACATTGCTCGCTAAGGAGTGCTAAGTATGGCTGAAGTAAATCAACAGGGTTGCCTATTTGTGGGTGAGGGAGTTGTTCTCAAGGGTAACTTTGAGGTTCCTGATATCGCATCTATTTCAGGAACCGTAGAGGGTGAACTGGTAGCCAAGCAAATATTAATTGAATCTACTGGAATTGTGCGTGGCAAACTCAGTGGAGAATCAATCGATATTCGCGGTGAAGTAAATGAACAAGTATCTTCATCACGTAGCTTAATCATCCGCTCCACCGGTAAGGTGACAGGCTCGATCCATTACTCAGAAATTGAAATTGAGAAGGGCGGTCACTTGCATGGCGACTTGCATAACCTCAATCCACATTCTTAATTATTTTTTAAATTTATTTCCGAATACTTAATGATGTCTATTTTTTCTAAAAATCAACCAACCACCGATACTGATTCAAGTCCTCATGAGAGCGAGGAAAATGTTCAAGAGACCACATCTCAAGAGCAGGCATCTGATTTGGCTGCTTACGTTCCTGAGCCGGTTACTCGATTAGAGTCAGCAAGTCGACCAAGCGTTTTATCGAAGCCCTCAATTATTAGCGAGGGATTTACTTTCGAGGGAACTATCACTTCTGATGGTGTTCTCAATATAGCTGGAACAGTTCGCGGAAAAATTACTGCGAAGTCCGTATTGATTGACTCTACCGGTCAAGTTGACGGTGAGCTAAATTCAGAGCAGCTTGTAATCAAGGGTCAGCTCAAGGGCGACGTGAATTGCGAAGACCTGAATGTTGGTCCGATTGCCCATGTGGATGGCAATATTAGTTATAAATACATTCACATTCAGCGCGGTGGCAAGGTTGCCGGTAAATTTATCAAAAACTAAAATTTAAATCTCATGGCAATTAGACAAAGTCATGCGATACGAATATTAGATCCCTCACGGGAAACCTTTGGCTCCATTATTGGTTCTGACCTAGAGATAATTGGGCGAATTGTAGCCACCAAGAGCTTACGAATCGATGGAACAATCATTGGTGATGTCGTGACCAAGCAGGGTGCAGATGTTTGCGTCGCTCTTGGTAAAACTGGATTAGTGCAAGGAAATATTTCTGCTGGGCGAGTATTGGTAGCTGGGCGAGTAGAAGGCAATGTTCGGGCTACAGAGCGTGTGGAGTTGCATAGTGGTGCTGATGTTCATGGCGACATCATTTATGCTCAAATTGGTATTGAACAGGGTGCTCGTTTAAGTGGACTGTTATCCAAGATTACCGAGCAGGATTTGTTACCCGATGATCCGTTAGATAGCTAAACCTAGTTAATGGAGAGAGATTTGTTATGCCTACTTGCGAACCAATCAAAATTCTCGTTACCAACCAAAAAGGGGGCGTTGGTAAAAGCACAATTTCTGCAAATTTAGCCGCATACCTTGCTATTCAGGAAAGCCTAGAAGTCTCTTTAATTGATTTTGATAGGCAGGCATCCTCATCTCATTGGACCAAGAAGGCTCCTGATATTGGAATTAGGGTAAGTCAGGCGGAAATTAATTACCAAAGCACTGGTTTGGCTCTACTAAGTGCTCGAGCTAATCTACGCAAATATTCATCAGGAGCACAAATTAGTATTTGTGATTTCACATGGACGCCAGCTATGTCTCAAGATTTTATGATGGACTTTGATATGGTGTTGATCCCAAGTTCTAGTGCAAAATTTGAAATGGCTAGCACGGAAATTTTTATTCTTGAATATGTGCAAAAAAGGATGGCGCGTTTAGCTGCCAACAAACAAATTTTGATTGTGGTTCCAAGTAGGGTTGATCAAAATTATGCTTCTCAGGGTGCCTTCACAAATTTAGACTTCTTGGCTAATTGTTTTGTTGCACCGCCAGTTCATCGCACTCCAGAAATCGATAGTTATGTTTATCAAGATTTCTTTTGTGTATGTTCCGATAAGGCGGTAGCCGATAATTTTTCTGCCTTTGGCAGGTATATTGCACAAAAGATTAGCGAGCGTAAAGAGGCTGTAAAAACGCTATCAATATCGGGTCCATCAATCAATCGTGAAATTTCAAAAAAAGTAAGCGTATTGGATGATTACCGAAAAAGAGCAAAAAATCTAGGTTTTTATGGTGGAGCTGCGATGGCCGAATTAAAGCAGGATTCCAATCCTGATACACCTCAAGATGCCTCGACTAAAACATCTGTTGGCAATCGATTTGTCCCGGGTTTTTTACGTAAAAATCAAGATTAGGGAATTTTCTAACTTGCTGTTAGCAGCGCCCTTTGCGCGCTCTTGAGACCCAGGCTGATTGCTTGAATTAGTAAGAATAAGACGAATGTTGATACATCAATTCCAGAAATTTCAGGGCTTAATCTTCTAATTGGCTCTAGTAGTGGTTCGACCATTTCATAAAAAAGTATTTGTGTCGGCGAGCGCGTCTGTGTCCAGTTAAAAAATACATGCACTATTAATAAGCCAGTTAAGCCTGATAGCGCTAATTCAAGCAACGAGAAGAGTGCTAATACTGGAATTTGGATTCCCGAATATTTCGCATTGGATATTTCTAATAAAAAAAGTACTTTAACTAGCACCAATAGATAGCTTGCTAGTAAAGATCTGACATCAATTCGACCGCCAAAAGGAATTATTTTCCCAATTGGTGTAATCAACCAATTGCTAAGGGGTATTAAAAATTTACTAAAAGGGTTGCCTGAATTCGGTGCAAAATTAATTTTTAATAAGTGCAAATAAAAACGTAGCAGGCATGCTGCAATGAGGATTGTTGAGGACGCCTCAACAATGAGAAAGATAATTTCAAAGGGCATGATGGGCTTGATAAAGATCTATTTTAGGCTCTAAATCCTTAATTGACATTTAGATTTGGTCAATAGAAAATGCCTTTAAGCCGAAATTATTTGGGCACTAGATAACCTTTTCCAATATAAACTTAGTTAGATCCAAGATGAGCGACCCTAGAAGACACGATATTTTTGAAGATGAAAACGGTACAAGGGTTGCTGTTAGGCAGGTTTTCCCCCCTAATGCTCTCGGCATCTCCTTTGTGGAGTATAAAAATTTAGTAGATTCAAATCTACGCTTTTTACCGCAATCAGAATTTTTAGAGCAATTTAGATGGGTTGAGAACTTTGATTCAACCGATACCTTCTCTGAGAACGCTTTGCTGCAGGGGGGCGTTGCCTCATCAGCTGATGTTGAAACAGAGTCAAAGGAAGTTCAAGAGTCGACTGCATCACCACCTGTGGTCTCGTCTGATGATGGCGCTGGAGATCAATCGTCTAATGTAAGGCCTTCTAGGCTCGAATAAATTGGGCTTAATGCGGTTAAAATTGCAGGATTCAAGACTTGCATACTAACAGTTGAGTTCGGATTGGCAAGGCTTTTAAATATTTAAGGAAATTGATGTTAGACGCCACCTCCCAATCTCGACAGCTGCAGTTAAGTCTCAAAATTATTGCAATCGTATGCGGCTGTATTTTGTTGCTTGCTTCTGCGCATTCTAATAGCGCTTCGCTAGACCTAAATGCATTTTTGAGTTTTATTGCAAGCCAAGTACAAAACACTTCTCAGCTGCAATGGTTATGCGGAATTATTTTTTTGTCGGCCGGCATTTTCTTTATTCCTATTAGAGTCAGCAAGCAAAGAAATTTTTTGGGAGACAAAGAACTTAGCAATGATTCATATGTCTTGTATTTAGTAGACAAGTATCAAATTGAAAAAAATTTAGTGCTTGATCAGCATATTGCTTGCAACAAAATTTTCCCCTCAATTCATGATGCTTTGACTTATGTACATCTGATTGAGTGCCCTTTAAAGGCAGCAGTAGTTTCAGCCAATGACTTAGCCGATAGCGAGTCTCTGGATCAGGCGGAAGAAAGCCTTGCTGAGTCATTTGAACATGCTGAGGCTATACAGGGGGGCCTTAAAAATCCCTTTATCGATATTCAAAACCCGCCCAATCAAATTACAGTCCAGCCATGGGATGAGGCCAAGCGTCTAAAAGTCATTGGTATTTCAGGCGCAATTATGTTTACTGTTGTTCTGGGTAGTCTGTTCTACGCCAATTCCAATTCCAATTCGTTGACGTTTACGCCAAAGCCTGTAGCGCCAACATCTCCAGTGCCAGCTTTATCAGAGGCGCCTAATTCTGATCAAGTGGTTTCTGGATCCATATCAACTGAACAAGCATCTGCTGTTAGTGACCCTAAAGAGTCAACTAAGCCCACAGCTTCAGTTCCAATCAATGAACGATGGGTAGGCAGTTGGATTGTTGAGGGCTCCAAGCTAAAGCTGGTAGTTAATGCAAATCAGTTGAGATTAAATGACGAGGACTTTACTTGGGTCGGAACGAGGCCCAAAGGAGTTGTTGAGTGTTGCTTAGCATTTTACGAAGGTACCACTAATAAATCTGACCTACTAGCCAGAATCTCGGGGGCTCAAGAGCCTGGGGGGATTCTTAAACCGGATGCACAAAAGACTTTGGCATTAGTGAATGGTTTAAGCGATGGAAATTTCAAGCGTATCGTTCTGGCGGACCCTTACCTTAAAAAATACTTTTTCATCTATGATCAAAATTACGTTTATCGCATTAGTAGAGATCTTGGTGATAAGGTTGATGTAGTTATAGAGCAATTTAAGAAACAAGAATGAGTTCATCGTCAGAGATAGATGTCGCTCCGGGCTCTTTCTTGCAGCCTTATGAGCAGTTGCGACTATTGCGCGAGCAGACTCATATTCGTACTATTAGCGACGAAATTGTTGGCCAGCAGTGCATCTTTTTCTATAGTCGAAATTGGGTATTTGATCTCTCATTGAACAGTACTGATAAGCAGTGGGATATTACACAGCAGGTTTATTTTCGTAATGTTCGGAAGCATAAGGCGCTTGCATTCGTGTTGCCATATATTGTTATACAACTTGCTTATGCCGATTCGCCTAACTATCTTCGTGCGCTTGTTACCTATGGAGCTGATATAACTAAGATGATCGGTTCAATGGATCACTTCATTAAACGTGAGGAGGGGATTCGAGCATGGGTCGAGCAACCTGATTTCAGTTGGAGGCCATCAAATATTACGGAGTTGTCGAACCGCATGTTAGAGACGGAGAGTCAATTCAAGGAGATAGAATTCTATCGATACCACGAGCCATTTCATGCCAAATTAAATGGTACGTGGGAGCAAATTCAAGTTTAATTTGGACTCTTCCTATGGATAACTCTGATTTTTACCAAGCCGAACAGTATCTGAAGTTGGGTTTATATCCCCAAGCATTTGAGGCATTCATGGCGCTTGAGGTGGGTAGTTTTGAATGCACTTTTTTAAAGCCTTGCATGATGGCTATGGATGGCCAACTTACCCAATCACAATTGGAGGTGCTTTTTAATGAATTGGAGCGTGAGGTAAAAAATAAAAATCCTCAAGTGATATATAACTACGGGGTTGTGAAGAGTCATTTTGGTGATATTGCCAAGGCAACAACTTTGCTCCAGTTGGCGATGGATCTAAATGTAGCGGAAGCTCGTGGCGCCTTAAGTCGACTGTTAATGAGGGGTTAGGCTTAGATCATTTTGGGATGAAATCTCCCCTCTTTGTTACTTTTGATCATATAGACTTACCCCTTTTTCCATAAAAACCATCAAAATCAATAACTTGTAGGCTTTTTATTATCTGAATCTGAGTATTCATACCTACCCCCTTGTTATCCCAGCATTAAATTTCCATGAAAAAATAAAAGCCATAAAAATCATATACCTGAAGGTAAATTTCAGCAGGTAAAAAATCTGCTTTTAATGCAGCAATCCACTTTGCGTATTTATGAATTCCCCCTAGGATTGACCTATATATTTTTCCTTCCTTACGGAGGTTTTATGGGGCAAAAGAATGAGATAAACCGGCTTACGACAAATTCACATGTATTTGTGGAGTTACGCATAGAGGATCTCGTCAAGGATTGTCTGACATGGCATGAGCAAGTGAGTAGGCGTACCTACCCGACTGATGTATTGCCTAGCGTCATCCATAAAGTGGATCCTAGTTTAGTTGCCGTTCGATGAAAGTCATGCGCACAAAGGGTTGGGTGGCACCACTGGCGTTTGCCCTTTTCGCCATGCTGGTTGGGTTCTATTTGTTGCTCGGATTTCCGCCTAAAAATAATGCTGTAGACCCCATGACTGGCGTATTAGATGCTGAGTTACTGCAATACTTTACAGTTCAAGCTGAGTATTTCGCTAAGGAGGGTTCTGAAAATCCTCGTGCACAGCCTTAGCTTGCCATATTCCAATACTTAGTTGTACCCGCAGGGATATAGTTTGATTAGTTGTTTAAGTAAAACTTCGTCAACAGTGGGTTTTACTGGGTTGCTTGGTGTTAGATCCTTGATGCCTAAAGAAATAATTTCTCTGTAATTGTTTGTTGTCAGATTTAAGTATGGTGGAAAGCAATATAAAGGGACCTGATTGATGTTGCTAAGTTGATTGTTTGCGGCATTCAGGCCCGCGCTAAGGCCCAGCAAATAGGTATTCGTAGACCGCGTTTTACTTTTGTTCTCAAAGTCTGCGATTGATAAATCTGCATAAGCTTGAAGAGAGGTTAGAGCCCCGATGATGGCTAATAAGGTTTTAATCATGATTCTTCTTCCGCAATTAAATTAGGCTTCCAATTTAACAGATACTATTCAACCCATAGTAAGCTATGAGGTATTCGATATGAACAAGGATAACTTATGGCGGACATTGACTGGGATTTTTGGTTTTCAAAGCCCTATATATATACATGGCAGGCCGCCGCCTTAATTCATGGAATCAATCCCAAGAAAATAAAATTTCCAGTGCGTGATGCAGCCGGAGAGCTGCATTTTGATCATGCAAACTTTGATGGTCGCTATGAAGAGTTTCGCATAAAGCTTGATTTGCTGACAGAGCATGCTTGGATTCAAAATTTTTCTGCGCAAAATCTCCGAGTAGATTTCAAGCGCTTTTTGTTTTGGGCGCTCCATGTTCGCAAATGGGATATGCCACCAAGACTTGCCGCGTTCGCACAAGGGGTTGATCTTGATACCTTGGATGAAAATGCCGAAGAAAAAGCGAATTTACTAAGAGACGAACGTAATACTCTGCAGATTATTTGGGCATTACGAACTATGCTTAAGGATCATCAGTACGGTAAGACTGATCGTGAGTTGATTTACTACCTTTCCAAAACCTATTCTGATAGATCTGGATTTAAGCGCTTGGCGTTGGAAATGAAATTTGCTGAAGCCCAAGTGGCGTCTGAGATGTAGGTCATTTTGGGTAAGCAGTTGCTTTTGGAATATCGTCAGTGGTCCATGTTTTACTGAGGTCACCTGTTGGCCCAAACTTCACGAAGCCATAAAGGGTGCCTAAAATTAGGATAACAATGCCGATGGTTTTAATTACACGATGATCATTTTCTTCTTTAATGACATATCTGGGTGTTGCCTGCCGTACCTGAAATACTTCGGGAAAAGCGTCTTCAATAGACTCTTTAGCGGATTTGATGTGGCGGTATCTTAATTCTTCGGACTCGCCCATTTCAATTGCTTGCGCTGCTTTGAAATACTCTTCGCTAGCTGCACTGAGAATCTTAGCTCTTCGGATTAGATCAGCATGTCTTTCAAGTTCTGCGGGCGTCATTCTTAATTATCCTCCATGAATACTTAAAATCTATTGTACTTTCAATTAACTACTTTTTAAATTTAACCTTAGATTGTCTGATCATCTCATTGCGAAATTTAATAAATGCTTCATTTGGGTCGAGTGCTTCTATTACTGCCTTTTGGATTTCACCATGCGTTAAAATGTAACTGACAACCCAGAAATGGGCTAAGTCACTTGCTTCAATTGAGAGAATCTCATAATTTTTCACGTCGACCTTAGTATGCTTCGCTAGTAAATTTTATAACTGTTGAGCGTGTACTTAAAACTGTAGAAATAAACTTCATCATACTCCCAGTAAAAAAATTTATATGACATTTGAAACGTATGCTCCAGACCTTGGGGAGGCAGCTGCTAAATATCGAATTGATCCCCGCTTCATCTATAAAAATTTAGAGCGTATGTTTTCCCCAGGGCCAATCTCCAGTGTTGTCAACATCAAAACGGGCGAAAGATTTCCGGTGAGCGTACAGGGTCTTGATCCGGGGAAGGGCATTCGGGTAAAAGTTGAGGAATTGCCCAAAGTTGCCCTCAATTCATTTATGGGTCAAGAGTGTTACTTTGTTGCTGGTCTTGAGGTGGGAAAGCTACAATTTCCTATCAGCGGTTTGAGGTCTGCTGAGTCGGGATTATTGGCTTGTGATATTCCAAATACGATGTCTTTGCTGCAAAGGAGGGAGCACTTTAGAGCGAAAGCCCCTCCTGATAGGGCCTTTAAGGCGCTTATTTTTTTCGCTGTTGGTAAGGAAATGATTGGGGATATTGTCGATATTTCAGACCATGGCTTGCAACTTGATTTACGTTTGGGTGCGACACATATGGAGATCGGCACTCTATGGAAAAATTGCACTCTTGAGCGATTGACAGCCAGAACAGCAAAGTTTGACCTCATTATTAGAAGCTTGCGTTCTAGCTCTGTCGAATCCTCTCGTATTCGAGTGGGATGTGAGTTGCATGAGCCAACAAAGTTAAATTTAAATGAGTTTTACAGTACAAGGTCGGCCATTCAAAATGCAAGAGTTAATCGCCGAATCAATTATTGGTATCAAGATACATCCTGGACTTAAATGGGATAACTTTGCTGTTAGAAAATTTGCCATTTACAGGTAAAATAATTTTTTAAAATTTTTAGTTATGCAAAGTTTATAGAAAGTATTTATGAGTTACGGAGCAATAGATTTAGCGCAATTAAATATGCAAAGAGGCAAATATGAAGTTGCCTTCGATATTCTTTATGAGAGCGCCGTAAATGATCAAAACGATGACGCTCTATTTTTGTTGACCAAAATGACATTTGATGGAAATTTAAATGCCGAGCAAATGGAAAAATTTTATGAATTGCAAAATGGCCATACCAGTCTTGGAAATGGTTACGCGCTTTTTAACGTCGGCTTGATGCATGAGCGGGGTCTTGGTAAAGTTCCCCAAAGTTATAAAGTTGCTGTTGAGTACTATCAAAAAGCAATCAAGGAGGAGGTTAAAGATGCATTTTGCAATTTAGGCAATATTTATGCCTTGGGTTTAGGTATGGAGCAAGGTGTTCCGCGAAATGTGGAGTTGGGTATCAAATATCTAACGATCGGCGCAGAAGAGGGTAGTCGGCAGTGTGCTTACACTCTGGGGTCGCTATATGGTAAAGGTGAATTTGTACCGTTAGATCTCAAGAAAGCATTTTACTTTTTATCTTTAGCTGCTTTGCAAGGCCATGATCAGGCTAAAAGAGTCTTGCATATTTTTGTCCATACTCACAAAGAGAATTACGACGCTGAAATGGAGGCTGCTGAGCGTCAATTTGGAAAAATACAGAATTTGCGCCTACTCTATAAGTGCGTCTAGTTAGAGGTAAGTGATTCTTTGCGTTGTAGGGTTTTCTAAAATCGCTTTTGTAATGCTAAAGAGAGGCTAGCCCTTGTGCTGGGCTAGCCTTAATTCATTAAGCTGCTTCTTTGACTTCTTCAATAACTAATTTTGAATTTCCACCAATGAGAATCTTGCGCGGCAATTTTTCCTCTGGAATGACATTCTCAAGCTTGATGATCAATAAGCCATTCTCGATATCTGCAGAGCGCACAATCACGGTCTCTGCCAGCGTAAAGTCGTGACTAAAGTCTCGGTTGGCAATGCCTTTATGCAGATACTCGCCAGTTTGCTCGGCTTTCACCTTACCAACTACTGTTAGCTTATTGCCCTCGGCGGTAATATCAATTTCATCACTTTTAAAGCCCGCTACTGCGATTTCAATGGCGTAATCACGCTCATTTTTTTTGATGATGTTGTAGGGAGGGTAGCTCTGCGCCTTATTTAGGGTCTCTCCGGAGCTCATTTCTTCAATAGCGTCAATCAGACGATCAAAACCTACTGAGCTGAGTAATACATTACGACCAAATGGATATGCCATCGTTTTCTCCTTAAATTTAAGCAAGTTCTTAATTTCCCAGGCCCCTAAGGCACCTAGGTAAAGAGTATTTAAGGGCACCACTTTTGAATTTCAAGGGGGTTGAAATCCTGAATTTTGACCATAGATAAAAAGTTGATGGCATAAATTCTTCATCATAAATAGGGTTATTTTGGCTTTGTCATCCCCAACGAATTAAATAGTCAACTGATTAAATGGAGAAAATAAAATGCTCGAAACTGACCATTTAGAGCTCCAGGAAAATCGCCAGGAGCCTATTGCTAGACCTAAGCTCAAGCGCTTGATTTTGGAGTATCTTCAAAAAAGAAGTCGCAAAGAAATTCTTCAGGAGGACCCTGGCGATGAGAGAGCCGATCCATTTGAATAGTTGTCTCAGGACTTTCTGAAACCCTTGAAATGCTGAAAATTAGCCCCAGATAGAATTAATCAATTGAATTATTGGAAAAATGAAATGACTATCACAACTAAAGAAACCCTTGGATTTCAAGCGGAAGTAAAACAACTCCTGCAGCTGATGATCCATTCCTTGTATTCAAATAAGGAAATTTTCCTGCGTGAGCTTATCTCAAATGCGTCGGATGCGGCCGATAAATTGCGATTTGAAGGAATTGCTCATCCAGACTGGTATGGGGATGACCCAGATCTTAAGATTAAAGTGGAATTTGATAAAGCCACCAGAACATTAACCATTTCAGATAATGGCATCGGTATGAGCTGTGAAGAAGTGATTAACAACCTGGGCACTATTGCTCGTTCTGGCACTAAGGAGTTTTTCTCTAAGCTATCCGGGGATCAGCAAAAGGATGCTGCTTTAATTGGTCAGTTTGGCGTTGGTTTTTATTCCGCCTTTATTGTTGCAGACCGCATTACCGTTGACACTCGTCGTGCAGGCTTACCTTCTTCTGATGGCGTGCGTTGGGAGTCGGATGGTTCAGGCGAATTTACAATTGAATCGATTGATCGTCCGCAGCGTGGCACCTCCATTACATTGCATTTACGTGATGGAGAAGATGATTTCCTCAATAGCTATCAGCTGAAGACGATTATTCGTAAGTATTCTGACCACACTTCTTTACCCATTCAGATGCGCAAGGAGGAGTGGGATGTTGATAAGAAAGAGCAGGTTATTAAAGACGAGTTAGAGAGCATTAATCAGTCTTCTGCTCTATGGGCTCGCAATAAATCAGAAATTACCGAAGAACAATACAACGAGTTTTACAAGCACCTATCGCATGATTATGAAAACCCATTGTGTTATTCATTAAACCGGGTAGAGGGTAGGAGTGAATTTACCCAGTTACTCTTTGTACCAAGTAAGGCTCCATTTGATTTATGGGATCGTAATAAGCGTAGTGGCATCAAGTTGTATGTCAAACGTATTTTCATTATGGATGATGCCGAAAAGCTTATGCCGATGTATTTGCGTTTTGTCACGGGCGTGATTGATTCAGTCGATTTGCCTCTAAATGTCTCTCGAGAAATATTGCAAGAGTCTCGTGATATCAAAGTTATTCGTGAGAGCTCTACCAAGCGAGTACTGAGTATGCTTGAGGAGCTGGCTAATAGCGATGATGAGACAAAAAAAGAAAAATATCGTATATTCTGGACGCAATTTGGCCAAGTCCTCAAAGAGGGTATTGGCGAAGATCAAGCTAATCAAGATAGAATCCTCAAGCTTCTTCTTTTTGCAAGCACCCATACTGACTCTGCGGATCAGACAGTATCTTTAGCCGATTATGTCTCACGCATGAAAGAAGGACAAGACAAGATTTACTATGTCACGGGTGAATCATTTAACGCAGCTAAAAATAGTCCGCATTTAGAGATCTTCCGCAAGAAAGGTGTTGAAGTACTCTTATTATCGGATCGTGTTGATGAATGGATGCTTTCTTTTATCACTGAGTTTGATGGTAAGCAATTGGCATCCGTTGCGAAGGGTGGATTAGATTTAGGAAACCTTAGTGATGAAAAAGAAAAGAAGGAGCATGAGGAAACTGAGAAGCAGTTCAAGGACTTGATTGAGCGTATGAAAAAAGTCTTGGAAGATAGGGCAAAAGATGTGCGTGTGACTTTTCGCTTAACAGATTCTCCAGCTTGTTTGATTGCTGATGAAAATGAACTATCTGGAAACTTGTTGCGTATGCTCAAAGCTGCCGGTCAAAACGCTCCTGATATGAAGCCAATATTAGAGATTAATCCTGAGCACCCTTTAGTATCCAAGCTCAAAAGTGATGATCAGCATTTTGATGATTGGACCAACCTTTTGTTTGATCAGGCCTTATTGGCAGAAGGCGGTCAGTTAAATGATCCTGCCGGTTTTGTTAAACGCATGAATCAATTGCTGCTGAATTGAGCTTGTATGACTCGTCCCTGTTGCGGGTGTCGTATAACGGCTATTACCCTAGCTTCCCAAGCTAGAGAAGAGGGTTCGACTCCCTTCACCCGCTCCAGTAATTTGATAGGCATTACTTAAAGTAACGCTTGCTTCCACTAAAGCTCACTACGCATTTCACTGCCCACCGCTATTGATCAGCTATAGGCCCCCTGTTTATGGAGCTCTATCCTAGCCTTCTGCTCTCATAATCCTTTGGTCCCAGGTTCAAGTCCTGGTGGGCTCACCAGAAACAAAAGCCACTCTTCGGAGTGGCTTTTGTTTGATGCTTCAGGTGCTAATAAAAGAATTGAATAAATTTTTTGGTTGGGATTCTAATTTTTTATAGTTGAGCAATTAAGAGCATGAGATTGAGTCAATTTTTTCATTTGTTTTGCTGCGAAGGAGTTCTATTGCTTGAAGTAAATTAAAATATTCAACTTCTGAGCCAACTGGAACTCTAATTTGGATGGCTTCTCGGTTTAAATGTTTTAGTCTTCCTGCCATTCTTTTAAGCTCGGCAATTGGGGGATCATTCTCACATAAGAAAAGCTCTGTTTCGAGCAGTTCTTCGTAAAGTCTGCGGTGTTTGATCCGGTATCGAATTTCTCTTAATTGAAAGTTTAATTTTGCAAGCGGGTATGTAAAAGCAATAATGGAAAGAATTAAAATCCACATCCGATTAATAAATCCAGCCAACCAAAATGGAAGATAGCGCATTCCCGGAGGAACGCCGTAGTCATAATAGTGAAGAGCCGTTGGACTAGCTTCAATAGTTGGGTCTACATAAGCTGGAAATTCTCCTCGACTAGCAAAGAAAAGATATTGTGATGACCGTTGAAGATCTCTGCTGGCAACAAGAAGTAGCATTTGTATGTCTGGGTGCAAACTTTTATTGATGATGATGGAGCTGGTAGTCGCAATCAGTGAAATTGGGGCATTAGGGATCCCTCGTTCAATGTCAATTGAGTTTCTTGGAATTTTTAATGAATATAAATAAGGTAAGTTTTTCTGGTATGCATCAGAATCTGAGATAGACATCAATCGGACATTTCGATCTCTTAATAGTGTTTGTATGGACTGGTCATGATAGGCAGCGACCTTGATAAGCACATCAAGCTTGCCTGATAAAAAGTCCTCTAAATTTTTTTGGTAAGAGCTGTAGCTAATTCCTGCAATAGCATTCACATCTATTCCATTTAGTTGCATTGCATCATGAAATAGTTTTTGGGTGCCGCCAAGCTTGGGTCCAACTCCGATGCGAAATTTAGTTAGATCGGTTAAGTTATTTGGCGCATTAATTAATTCTTTCCTATAAAAAACCCACATGGGCTCATAAGCGATGCTACCTAAGGAATAAAATTTTTCAGCAAGCTTTGAATCTAATGCACCGCCCTGCACAAAGGCTACTTGAATATTCCTCCCAGAATCTTCAAGTAAATTAGCATCTTCTATAGAGCCAGCCGCCTCAACGATTTTGAGTTCAACGCCATTTTCATGAAAGTACTGCGCATAGGCCTCTGCCGTCTTCCAGTAAGCACCATTTTTATCCCCGGCGGCAATAGAGATGGTGCGAGGTGGAAAAGGGTTTAGGTAATAAATTAGACTTCCTAGGAAAACAATTAGCAATACTATTAGCCAGCGTTGCTCTACCAAGAGCTCTTTAATCGCTAATAATTCTTCTTTAAAGATTAATTTAAGATATGAAAATGTGTTCATATATTTTGAATCATTAAAAAGCCATCTACTATGAGATGGCTTTGGGCATTTTTATGCAGAAAACCATTCGGCTAGGCGTTTCTTTTCCTTTTGAAATCCCGGCTGGGCAAAGATAAAGTGACCACCTACAAATATATCCTGTTCAAAAGAGGCGAACTGCTGGGGGACTGTAGATCCATATTCAACAATAGAGGCTGAAGGCATAACTAAAACATCGCTATCGCCGACCATATTATAAAAATGAATATTCTTTACATTACCCTTAAAATGGAAGCCATTGCCATCTTCGACTTGGGTTTTTTCGAATGCCTCTTCAAGTAAATCCATGAAAGCAGCAAAAGGTACCCAGCGGTCTTTTAATGTTAAGCCTACCATTTCAGATAGAGTCTTGGAGCCTTCTTCGGCAAATTGATTCCATGACCATTCAAGCAACGACTTGCTAATGCCCTGTAAAAGATAGGCATCCAGCGTGAACAAGGAAATTCCAGTTTCATGCATTGATTTGCGAAACGGCTTCATTTGCTTGTAAAAAGTTAAAAAAGTTTTAGCGATACCAAGGTCGCGAGCACCTAAGATGGGTGAGCCATAAAATGCAATTTTGTTAAACTTTTTGGCAAATTTAGGATCATCTTGCATATTTTTATTAATCATATGCGCCGCAAGCATCCCGCCAATACAAATGCCAAAAATATTAAGGCTGTCTGTTTTATATTCTTTCAAAAGAGGCAGAACTGCTTTATCCCGTAACTCATCGCAAATTTTGTCTACACCCCATCCGCTCAGGGTAAATAATGAATCTTTTCCCCAATCCATTAAATAAACATCAAAGCCTTCATGATTAAAGTACTCTACAAAATTATCGCGATTGCAAATAGTTCCATAGGCGCGGGTCATTATTGAGTAATTTAAAATAATGGGCTTCTCTTGCTTCTTCTTTCCCTTTGTTGTGGGAAACTTCCAGATGTTAAAAAATTCATCTTGATAGTAAGGTGTTGCGTGGGCAGCCGAAAAGTATTGAGAATCAAGCATATGTATTCCTTTTAATTTAGTCGTCAATACTACTTCCTTTGCCGGATGGCAGACTCTCTTAAGTTTGATTTACATCAAGCTTCCGTCGGACTTTTTTGTATAGAGCTCCTTTAGTAGGCGCTATTTTTTTGACATCTTTTTCACTGCAGCATATCGATGACAAGATGTGAGGTGGTCGTTGATCATTCCGCTGGCTTGCATAAATGCATAACAAATTGTTGTGCCAACAAACTTGAATCCTGCTTTTAGAAGTGCTTTGCTCATTGCATCAGATTCAGCGGATCTTGCGGGTACATTATTCAAAGATTGGTGTGTATTTTGAATGGGGTTATTTTTTACAAACGACCAAATAAATTCATTAAATGGCTGACCACTTTTTTCTAATGCCAAATACGCTTTAGCATTGCCTATGGCGGCAGCCACCTTTAATCGATTGCGAATAATTCCAGGGTTTGTCAATAATTCAGAAATCTTTTTATCGTTATATTTAGCAATTTTCTTTGGATCAAAGAAATCAAAGGCTTCACGATAAGATTCGCGCTTCTTGAGGACGGTTGACCAAGAAAGACCGGCCTGGGCGCCCTCTAATATCAGCAATTCAAATAGCTGCCTGCTGTCACGAAGGGGAACGCCCCATTCAGTATCGTGATATTGCCGATACAGATCAAAACTTTCACACCATGGACAGCGAACGAGTGGTTTCATGCCATGATTCTAAGATGGTTATATGAATTGCAGTAAAAAGCGCTTAACCTGATTTGAGTTCTGGTCATCATTGAAATGAACAGCTCAGGGCGCGGTAGGTATGACACCTTTTTACCAGGGGAGTTTTTCTCCGGCATATGTCAAAAAGCTTCCAGAATCTTCTTTGTTAACTTTCGCAAGGACGTTAAACATATCATTCACTGCTTCTAGGGGATCCCTGCCAATTTGTTGCCCGCGAAATGGTTGTGATAATCCTGAGTTGACGGTACCGGGGTGGAGGGCAATAAGCGCAATATTGGGCTTTGTCCTTGCAAATTCGATTGCAGCAGTTTTAATGATCATATTGAGTGCGGCTTTTGAAGCTCTGTAGCTATACCAGCCGCCAAGACGGTTATCTTCAATGCTGCCTACTTTGGCAGATAGTGTTGCCATAACCCCATGCTTCGGATCTAGCAGTTTTGAAAAGCGCTTTATGGTTAAAGCTGGGCCAATGGTATTGGTATTAAACATTTCGCTTAGTTGATCCTGATTCAAGTCATCCAACTTCTTCTCAGGCATCCATTGTTCGGAGTGCAGTGTCCCAATGGTATTGATGACTAACTGAAATGGCCCGAACTCGGCCAAGCTATTTGCGGATTGCTCAATAGTCTCTGGATGAGAATAGTCAATTGCATGAGGTGAATTTCGATGGATGCCAATCACCTTTGAGCAAGAGGAATGATTCTCTAGTAGTTTCACAAAATGGGACCCTATAGTGCCTGAGGCCCCAATAATGAGTGCATTAAATGGGTTTGGAAGTAAGCTCATAAAGTTTTTAAGAGGGGGCTATTAGGCAGTTTTGATCTATTAAAGAGACTGTAGCGCAGTTCGTTAATTTATGTACGCAGGGGTTAATGTTGCTCAAGCACAGTTTCTGTTTGCTTGCTATGCTTTAGGATGTTTACATATAAGCGATGTATATCTAGTGAATATTCATTCTGATTACAGCAAAAGGGTGGTAATTAATCATCACGACCTGCCTTGGGTGCCGAGTCCTGAGCTAGGGGTGGAAAGACGCATGCTCGATCGCATAGGCGATGAGGTGGCCAAGGCAACTTCTATAGTCCGCTATCAACCAGGAACACAATTCAAAGCCCATACTCATGAATTTGGTGAGGAGATTTTGGTTCTGGATGGTGTCTTTAGTGATGAGACCGGTGACTACTCTGCTGGCACCTATCTAATGAATCCACCAGGATCTTCTCATGCGCCATTTAGTAAATCTGGCTGTACTCTCTTTGTGAAATTGCGCCATCTTGGTTTGGATCAAAAGGTGCGGGAGGTTGTTGATACTAAAACTTCTCCCTGGTATCAGGGCATGGTTCCTGGTCTGAATGTAATGCCGCTGATGCAGCAGGGGAGCGGCTCAACCCTAGTTCGTTGGGATCCGCAAACTTACTTTACTCCGCATAGGCATTATGGCGGTGAAGAAATCTTTGTCGTCGATGGTGTATTTGAAGATGAGCATGGGCGCTATCCTGCCGGTTCATGGATAAGGAGTCCACACATGAGTCTACACCAACCTTTTAGCAAAGAAGGTTGCACTATTTTTGTAAAGACTGGCCATCTTTTAGATGGTGGTGATAGCAAGTCAGCCACACCCTATCGCTAGCCCTTAAATCTCATCAATCAGTCTTCATTGATCAAGTTATGAAACGTTGGCAAATGCGCAGAAATTGCGCACTAACACCAAAGCAGCTTTTGAAGTTTTATGTTGCTTTACTATGTCTTTCGGTGGCGGTCGCAACAGGCTTCTTTTTAGCAGGTGTTTGGGTTATCTTGATTTTTACTGCATTGGAGTTGAGTGCGGTAACACTTGGTTTTTTAATTTACTGTAGGCATGCGCTTGATAGTGAAACGATTGAGATTGATGGTAAACGCCTCACTATTAAAAAATTTATTGGCTATAAAGAAACCGTGTATGAATTCAATACACAGTGGGCAAAAATTGAATCGCCGCTACCGGGATCAAAGACATTCCATATCAGTCAATCTAAACTCCGTGTGGAATTAGGCCAGTTTTTGAGACCAGAGCAGCAGACGCCCATCATTGCCTCAGTACGTTTGCACTTAGGATAAGGCCTGCTCAAATAGGGGCTGATGCTGCACAGCATTGGTTTTGGGGTGGATAATGGTGCCTTATGTCATCTTTCGCAGTGTTTTGGAATCATCCCCATGGAAATTAAGGTCAACTTTCTCGATAAGCTTCGTCTAGAGGCGAAGTTCGATGACTTCACGGTCATTGCTGACCAGCCTATTCGTTACAAGGGTGATGGTTCTGCTCCCGGACCATTTGATTACTTTTTAGCTTCCTCTGCTTTATGTGCAGCTTACTTTGTGAAGCTGTACTGCGAGACCCGTAATTTATCTACTGAGAATATTCGCCTCTCGCAAAACAATATTGTTGATCCGGAAAATCGCTATAAACAGATATTTAAGATTCAAGTTGAATTGCCAGCAGATATCTCTGCCGCTGACCGCCAAGGTATTTTGCGTTCTATCGAGCGTTGCACTGTCAAGAAGGTGGTTCAGGCTGGACCAGAATTTATTATCGAAGAGGTGGCTAATTTAGATGCTGATGCGCAAAGTCTACTGACTCTCAAGCCTAATGCTGGATCCAGTACTCATATTATTGGTAAAGACCTTCCGCTAGAGCAGACAATCGCCAATATGTCCGCCTTACTGGCCAATCTGGGAATCAAGATTGAAATTGCTTCGTGGCGCAACCTCATTCCAAATGTCTGGTCCTTGCATATTCGTGATGCACATTCGCCAATGTGCTTTACCAACGGCAAAGGCGCAACTAAGGAAAGTGCGTTGGCATCCGCTCTGGGTGAATATATCGAGCGCCTGAGTAATAACCATTTTTATGCTGGCTCTTATTGGGGTGAGGATATTGCTAATGCAGAGTTTGTGCATTACCCCAACGAGTGTTGGTTTAAGCCTGGCAAGAAAGATGCTTTGCCGACAGAAATCTTGGATGACTACTGTTTAAGAATCTATAACCCAGACGGTGAGTTACGTGCATCCCATCTGGTCGATACCAATTCTGGAAACGTACAGCGCGGCATCTGTTCGTTGCCTTATGTTCGTCAATCAGATGGTGCGACCGTGTATTTTCCATCTAATCTCATTGAAAATTTGTTCGTCAGTAATGGGATGAGTGCTGGGAATACGCTAGCTGAAGCGCAAGTGCAATGCCTATCTGAGATTTTTGAGCGAGCAGTCAAGCGTGAAATTCTGGAAGGTGAAATTGCGCTTCCAGATGTCCCTAAGGAAGTGCTGGCTAGGTATCCCGGTATTTTGGCTGGTATCCAAAGTCTAGAAGAGCAGGGTTTCCCAATATTTGTTAAAGATGCGTCACTTGGGGGCGTTTATCCAGTGATGTGTGTTACTTTGATGAATCCACGCACAGGCGGTGTCTTTGCCTCTTTTGGCGCACACCCAAGTCTAGAGGTTGCGCTTGAGCGAAGTTTGACTGAGTTATTACAAGGTCGAAGTTTGGAGGGCCTTAATGATTTGCCGCCTCCTACCTTTGCTAGCGAAGCTGTTACTGAACCCAATAACTTTGTAGAGCACTTTATTGATTCCAGTGGCATCGTATCTTGGCGTTTCTTCAGTGCTAAGTCGGATTTTGAGTTCGTAGATTGGGATTTCTCAAGCAAAGGGACTGACTCAAACGCTAAAGAGGCAGAGGCTTTATTTGGCATCTTGAAAAAGATGGGTAAAGAAGTCTATGTGGCTGAATATGATCAATTGGGCGCTACGGCATGCCGAATTTTGGTGCCAAGCTATTCTGAGATCTACCCGATAGAGGATTTAATTTGGGATAACACAAATAAAGCATTGTTATTCCGCAATGATATTTTGCATTTACATAAGTTGGATGATGCCAGTCTTGCAGACCTGCTAGATCGTCTTGAGAATAACGAGCTGGATGAGTATGGTGATATCGCTACTCTGATAGGTATTGAATTTGATGAGAATAGCGTATGGGGTCAACTTACCGTTCTCGAATTAAAACTTTTAATTCATATGGCTTTAAGGCAATTTGAAGAGGCGCATGACTTGGTCGGTGCTTTTCTTCAGTACAACGACAATACGGTTGACCGCAAATTGTTTTATCAGGCCCTAGACGCTGCCCTTGAGGTTCTTCTCGATGACGAATTAGAGATGAACGACTATGAAGGGAGTTTTCGTCGCATGTATGGTGACGCTAGGATGGATGCTGTTTTGGGCTCAATCGATGGTAGCATCCGCTTCTTTGGGTTGACGCCAACCAGCATGAAATTGGAAGGTCTTGATAGGCACCATCGCCTAATAGATAGCTACAGAAAGCTGCATAAGGCCCGAGCTAGCAAGGCGGTTTAACGGTATTTGTATTTAAAAATTAGAGGGTAAGCGATGAAATCATTAACTCCAGCTGAAGCGATTACATCTCGCATGTCTGTGCGGGCATTTACAAAAGATGTGGTCTCAAACGATGTCATTCTGAGGCTTTTGAATATTGCATCACGCGCACCTTCTGGCACCAACACACAACCTTGGAAAGCATATGTTGTAGAGGGTGAATCGCTAAAAGAGTTGTGCGGCAAAGTTTGCACAGCTTATGACGCTATCGCCGCAAATCCAGAGTTAGCAAAAGAATTTCAACCGGCTTATGACTATTACCCTGCAAAATGGTTTAGTCCCTATATCGATAGACGTCGTGAAAATGGCTGGGGCTTATATGGGCTACTAGGAATTACCAAGGGTGATAAAGATAAGATGCATGCTCAGCATCGCAAAAACTTTGAAGCGTTTGGTGCTCCCGTCTGTTTGTTTTTTACTATCGATAAAGAGCTTGGCAGGGGTTCAATGCTTGACTATGGAATGTTCTTGCAAAACATCATGGTCGCAGCAAGAGGTGAGGGTTTGGATACTTGCCCACAAGCTGCGTGGAATGATTATGCGAAGATCATCTTGCCCGCTATTGGCGCTCAAGAGAATGAAATGCTGGTTTGCGGTATGGCGCTTGGCTATGCCGATACAAATGAGCTGGTGAACAGCTTTCATACCCCTAGAGTGAGCGCCGAGGACTTTACTACCTGGGTAAAGTAGCTTTCCTGGGCTGTGGATTGTGGTCAGTTTTTGATCAGTTTTGGCCTCAGATCCACTCATTTCTACATTTTTAGCCTTAGCTAAGCCCTTGAAAAACCTCATTTAAAGCCTTGAAATGGGGTTTAGTAAAAATATGTTGCTTTGCAACAAAAATACCTTGCTTTTGGAAAATGGGGCTCTTACAATGGTGCATCGCAACAAATTTTGTTCTAACACTATGTAAAGGATTCATCATGTTTCAAACTCAATTAAACGACCAATTCGCTGCTGCACAAGCTAAAGCTATCGAAAACGCTAAACATTTGGCACAAGTTGCCGTTGAAAGCGCTCAAGAATTAGCTGAAATCAACCAAGCTGCTGCTAAAGATGCTTTAGTTGCTGCTCAAGATACAAGCTCACAATTGTTGGCAATCAAGGATCCACAACAATTGGCTAAATTAGCTCAGCCTGAAGCTGCTCAAGAAGCTGCTAAATACGCTGCTGCTTACCAAGCTAAAGTAAACCAAGTAGTTCGTAACGGCAATAAAGAAGTTGCTCAAGTAGTTGACGCTTCTATCGATGACGCACGCGCTGATTTGGTTAAGTTTGTTAAAGAAGCTACTAAGACAGCTCCTACTGGTTCTGAGGCATTTGTTTCTGCATTCAAAACTGCATTTGAGTCTTCACTCCAACAGTTCGACCAGGTTCGTGCAACTGCAACTGACGCATTCGCTAACTTTGAGAAAAGTGTTGATGCTGCTTTGGCTAACATTCAAGGTCAATACGCTGTTGCTAAGCCAGCCGCTAAAAGCCGCAAAGCTTCTGCTTAATTAACCAGTTAGTTAATTTTGCTGCAAATAAAAGCCACCTTCGGGTGGCTTTTATCTTTTCTGATTCAGCAATTACTCAGCTTTGTAGACGACCCTACCACCAACGACCGTCATTGACGCTTTGACATCTTTCAAAGCACTTTTGGGAATGGTAAAAATATTGTCAGAAAGTATGGTCATATCGGCATATTTGCCGACCTCAATCGTGCCCTTGACCTTATCCTCGCCAACCGACTTGGCTGGCCAAATTGTCCACATTCTTAGGGCGTCTCGAACGGTGATTGCCTCTTGAGGCTCAAAGACTCCCGCATCAGACTGTCTTGTAACGGTTGCATATATTGCCTTGAATGGATCGATGTTGCCCAAGTAAATGCCGGTCATATCAGTACTTGCAGCTGGTTCTAGGCCAGCATTGATCATGGTTTTAAATTGGTAGCCGGTCTTGGATCTTTTGGCGCCCATATTTTCATAATCTGCATTGACTAACTCTAATAGCCAAATTGGCTGAGATGAGAGGTGAAAATTATTCTTCTTAAGTGCTACGCCCCGTTTTAGCTGTTCTGGGGTTAATTGAAACATTCCAAAGTGCTCTATTCGTTTAATGGTATTGCTGGTTTGATTTTTGCTGACCAACTCGTATGCATTGAGCCCGATATCGGCTGCTGCATCACCAGAACAATGCAGCATACTAATTTTCTGGTTTTGATTTGCTAAGGCGGAAAATTGATTTGCTAATTGTTGGTTGGTGACCAAGGTGCCTTTGCCACCAGGTGGGTCAGTATCTTGTACGCCAACATAAGGTTCATACATGAAGCCTGTTCTGCAATCATTCTCCCCATCTACCCATGCTTTGATTGCAGCAAAGCGGTAGTAGGCGGGATTTGCCTTACTGGGCATTTCAAAAACACTTAAATCTTTTGGCATGCCTTCGCCATTCGGCGCAGCCCATACTGATGCGGTATAGCGAATATTCGGCGTGGGGGTGCTGACTGAAACACTTTGCATTACTGGTATTGCGGCAGCTGGTGTGATTGCCATCACGGAAGTGAAACCATAGGAATTCCAGAATTTAGCAATATCGGTTGCGTAATAGCGGGCGATTTCTTGCGGGGTTGGGCTGCCAGGAATGTCACCCATGCCATCGGTGATAACGCCGTTAGGTTCGCCATCCTTGTCAGCGAGTACGCCGGCTCCATGGCGGAGTTTTGTTACCCCTTTTTTGATTCCCATTTTTACAAGAGCGGCACTATTAGCAATTGCCATGTGCGCACCATTAGCCATGATGACTGGGTTATTCGGAGCCACTTGGTCTAATTCTGCTTTAGTGGGGAGACGCTTTTCTGCAAACTTATTTTCACTAGCAGAGACCCCAGCAACATAAATCCATTGATCTTGTGGTGTTGTTTTAACGCGTGCGGCAATATTCAACAGCGCTTGCTTCACTGAGGGTGTACCTGGATAACGGGCATCAACCCATGTCTCTTTGAGCCAAATGGTTTCCATGGGGTGTGTATGCGCATCTACCAAGCCAGGGACTGCCAATTTCTTCTGAAGATCAATTACCTTGGTATTGGGCCCTATGAATGCTTTTATTTTTTGATTCGACCCAACTGCTATAAACGTTTCATCTTTAACAGCCACAGCACTTGCTTTAGGTTGTTTTGCATTAAGTGTTTCAATCTGACCATTGATAAAAACGGTATCAGCTTGTTCAGACGCTTGGATAGAATGACTAAAACAGATCAGCAGTGTTAGGTAGCTAATAAGGGCGGTTTTAAATCGGCTGTGCATGGGATACGCCTTTTCTAGAGTGGAAGTAGTGATGAATAGATTGAAACATTTAAGCAGTATCCACTACGGATACGTTGATATAGATCAATCCCCACAGAGGTTAATGGGAAATTTGAGGTATTCATGGGTTGTAAGTTAAAAAGCCAGCACGCTGGCTGGCTTTTATCATGGCACTTTTGTATCTACTCTATCCAAGTAATAAAGTTTTCCTTGGGCCTTCTTACTTTTTTCAGGTTTACTAACCAGTCCTCATCTGTCTTTCTGTAACCGAGGGGTAGCATCACAACGCTACGTAATCCTTTTGACTTGAGGTCGAGGATTTCATCTAGAGCAGCAGCATCAAAACCTTCCATTGGTGTTGAGTCCACTTGTTCGTAAGCGGCGGCGATAAGGGCGGTACCAAGGCCAATATATGCTTGCTTTGCAGCATGATTGAAGTTGGTTTCAGCATCTCTTGTGGTGTATCCGGCGAGAAGCTTTTGGCGATAGATGTCACCAGCCTCGCTCTTGAAGTTGCGTAACTTCTCCGTCATATCAAATGAATGATTAATCCGGTCGGCCGTATAAGTATCCCAAGCAGCAAAAACGAGCAGGTGAGAAGAATCCACAACTTGGGTTTGATCCCATGAGATTGCTTTGATTTTTTCGCGAATCGCTTTATTGGTAATCACAAGGACCTCATAGGGCTGTAAACCACTAGAGCTAGCAGTCAAACGAATAGCTTCCAGAATTTGCTCTACCTTTGCTAGAGGTACGGATTTTGTAGGATCCATTTTCTTGGTTGCATAACGCCACTGTAATTTGTCGATCAAGCTCATTCATACTCCTTTGAATTTTATAGTGCGAAAAGATGATTCAGTGTAATTTATATCTTGATAGCCTGAATAACAGGTAATTCATTTATTGATAACAAAGGGGTCCTAAGACCCCTTTGATTTAATACAGACGCTCTTGAAACTCTTAAGCGGCAACCGCTTCTTCTGGCTCGGCAACAGATGAGCGAATCAAGTAATCAAATGCACCGAGAGATGCTTTTGCGCCTTCGCCCATTGCAATAATGATTTGTTTGTATGGAACTGTCGTGCAATCACCGGCGGCAAATACGCCTGGTAATGAGGTTTCACCTTTGGCATCAACGATCACTTCACCATGTTTAGAGAGGTCAATAGTGCCTTTGAGCCAATCGGTGTTGGGCAATAATCCAATTTGTACAAAGATGCCTTCAAGCGCGATCATATGCTCGGTATTATTGATGCGATCAAGATAGCGCAAGCCATTTACTTTGCCGCCTTCGCCCAATACTTCTTTGGTAAGCGCACTCATGATGACGGTGACATTTGGCAGGCTTGCCATTTTCTTCTGTAGGACGGCATCGGCACGCAGTTTGCTATCAAACTCAATCAAGGTGACATGGCTAACAATGCCTGCTAAATCAATTGCTGCCTCAACGCCAGAGTTCCCGCCGCCGATTACAGCTACACGCTTGCCTTTAAATAAGGGACCATCGCAGTGGGGGCAGTAGGCGACCCCTTTGCCGCGGTATTCCTGTTCGCCAGGAACATTCATTTCTCTCCAACGTGCTCCAGTACTGATGATGACTGATTTACTGCTCAAAACTGCACCATTAGCCAATTCCACTTCAAGTCCATTTGCGGTTTTACGCAATGCATTAGCGCGCTGCAAGTTCATGATGTCAACTTCATAACTCTTCACATGCTGCTCAAGTGCTTGAACTAGTTTTGGACCTTCGGTCTCTTTTACAGAGATGAAGTTTTCGATACCCATGGTATCCATTACTTGACCACCAAAGCGTTCAGCAACGATACCGGTGCGAATACCTTTCCGTGCGGCATAAATTGCAGCAGCAGAACCAGCAGGGCCACCACCAATCACTAACACATCAAATGGATCTTTAGCGGAGAGCTTTGCAGCCGCCTCCTTGGGGCTGGCAGTATCGAGCTTGGCAACAATCTCTTCAACACTCATGCGGCCTTGACCAAATACTTCGCCATTCAAAATCACGGTTGGTACGGCCATGATTTGGTATTGATCTACCAAGCCTTGGTAAAGGGCGCCGTCAACCATTTCATGAGTGACGTTTGGATTGAGGGCTGCCATCAAGTTCAAGGCCTGCACAACGTCAGGGCAGTTGTGGCATGACAAGGAAATGAATGTCTGGAAGTTGAGTTTTGCATCAAGTTTGGTGATGCGCTCAATGATTTCTTGCTCAACTTTTGCTGGGTAGCCACTCGCTTGCAGGATTGCCAAGATGAATGAGGTCATCTCATGACCCATAGGCAAGCCTGCAAAAGTAATGCGTGCTTCGTGATCTAACGTGCTAACGGTAAAACTAGGCTTGTGTTCGGCAGCACCATCTGTTTTGACAATGATCTTGTCAGATTGCTCAGCCACTTCGTTTAAGAGCTCTAGCATTTGCTTTGAGCTATCGCTGTCATCCACGCTAGCTACGAGAACGATTGGGCTAACAATCTTTTCAAAATACACCTTTAGCTGAGATTTGATATTGGTATCGAGCATGATGAATTCCTTGGTATTTTTAGGTGAGTCTATTGGGCAGGCTCTTGTCCTCTCCAATAGACTCTCTTAAGAGAGTCTATTGTTTAAGGCTTTAACTTAGATCTTGCCTACGAGGTCTAGAGATGGTGTCAATGTAGCTGCGCCTTCTTTCCACTTCGCTGGGCAAACTTCGCCTGGGTGCGCGGCCGTGTACTGTGCAGCTTTTAGCTTGCGCAATGTTTCAGACACATCACGAGCGATTTCGTTTGAGTGAATCTCTGCAGTCTTGATCACGCCCTCTGGATTAATGATGAATGTGCCACGTAAAGCCAAGCCAGCTTCAGGGATGTGAACACCAAAAGCATTTGTCAATGTATGTGTTGGATCGCCAACGAGTGGGAACTTTGCTTTTCCAACGGCAGGTGATGTCTCATGCCAAACTTTGTGTGAGAAATGAGTATCGGTTGTCACGATATACACTTCTGCACCTAGCTTTTGAAATTCAGCATAGTTCTCAGCCGCATCTTCGATTTCTGTTGGGCAGTTAAAAGTGAAAGCTGCTGGCATGAAAATCAGTACTGACCAGTGACCTTTGAGAGTTTCATCAGTAACGGTGACGAACTTGCCGTTATGGAATGCTTCAGTTTTGAATGGTTGTACTGCGGTATTGATAATGGACATACTGTGCTCCTAGTGTTGGTTAATGAATTGCGTTAGTAACTTTTGCAACTGTACGAATTTTGAACCTCACTTATTTATTTGTCTAATGAATAAATTTGATATTTATGATCGATTTTATAGATAAACATTCTTTTGCGCCTTACCTCTTGGGGTTGTTGAGCCATTAATAGGCTTCTGGGCGCGCATGAATGGCTTAGGGCGTCCTTCAGCTATAGTGCTTCTATTTAGAAAATAACGTCATAAATGCAACTTTCGGGTGGCATTGCCTTTCATGAAAATACTTTTATCGCTCCTCTTAAGTCTTTTTGTTTCAGTAAGCTGGGCTGAAGACTTATTGGTTCCGATTTCAAAATTCGACAATGATTCACAGCAGCTGACTGATAGTAGGGTTCTGGAATTTTGGGGTTATCACAACTACGATGGCAGCGATAACTATCAAAATATTCTTAGGATGCGGTTTTACAACCCTTTAGAAGCGGGTGATTGGCGTGGGCGTATTCGATTTGATACTGCTTACGCATCAAACTACAACTCGATTTCATCTGCCAATAATGCTGGGCAGTACAGTGCAGGCAATACCTTGATCACTATCTGGGGGCAGGACCGTACTTTCCTAAAACCCCTAGGAGCATTGGTTGGTGGTCGTGTGATATTCCCATTTGGCAATAATGGGCAGTGGGCAGTGGGCCCTCAACTAGGGTGGTCTTTTGTTCCAGAGGTAACTAGCTTGCTTCATGTAACGGATTTTTCTCCGCTGGTGCGTTATATGTATGGTTTCGATGGAAAAAACAATAGTTTTACAGCCAACCCAAATCAGCCTCCATTAATGCGTACGTTGCAGCTTTTTCCTACTATTGGCTTTCAGCTATCTCCAAACACGATGTTGCGTTTTTGGGATGAAAACGGGGCAGTCTATAACTCAGCCGGAGGGGGCTGGTTTGTGCCAATTGATGCCATGGTGACCCATCGCTTTGCAAAACAGTGGGTTTTTGCTGTGGGCGCCAGCAAACAGGTCATCCAAACCTATCCCCAATACGAATGGTCTACTTACGCAAAAATCTCATATAACTTTTAGCGTTTAAGCCCAGCCCAATTGACCTTGCAGTCTATAATGGCACTCAAAATTAGCATCAATTATTTACCTCTTAACCCTAGCTTATAAAATCATTATGAATAAGAAAATTTTGGCAGCAATTTTCACGGCATCGACAGCTTTAATAAATATGAGTTTGGCTCATGCTGATGAGAGTCTCTCGCCGCTCCCAAAAGTTTCTGATGGGTGGCGCTTTGAAGTGACTCCTTATGTGTGGGCTCCAGGCATTAAAGGCACATTAAACTTTAACAATAGTCTCGCAAAGTCTGCGGACATGAATTCCAGTAACGTGCTGAGCGATTTAAAGTCTGGCGGCATGATTGCTGCTGAAGCGCACTATGGAAGCTGGGGCATTATGGGCGACCTAGTTTCGGCAACCTTGCAAAACTCTGGATCAGTTCCTGTTTATGGTGGCGCTGCTCATATTGCCGATAAAGTTACTTTGCAACAAACCGTGCTCACTGGTGCCGCAACATATACTTTTGTAAACAGCAAGGATGCTTATGTTGATGGATTGTTGGGTGTTCGAGCAATTGATATTACTGCCACATTAAATGGCAACTTAGATGGTACGAACATCTCAAAAACGATTTCCAGTAAAACTTCTACAGTCGATCCGATCATTGGTGCCAAAGGGCGCTATCGTATTGCTGACTCTAGTTGGTATATTCCTGCCTACGCTGATATTGGCAGCGGTGGGGGCACTACAAATCTGACATGGCAGGTAGCGGCTGGTGTTGGCAAAACCTTTAATAGCTTGATTGATGCTTCATTGACCTATCGTGCGCTCTACTACGATATGAAGTCTGGCGCCGTTCTGCAAAAAACTACTATGCAGGGCCCACAGCTCTCAGTGACATTTAAATTCTAATTTTTACTTATTAAAGATACCCACATGTTTACAAGACTTTTAATCACCGCTTTGTCGGTAACTGCAATATCTGGTGTTGCATACGCTCAAGATATTCCGGCACGGGCTGGGACTGTTGCTGCTGAGCAATCAGGTGCTTTAACCCCAGTTAAAAAAGAAGTTGATAAAGAAGACATTGCCAAGAAGTTAGCAAATCCAATTGCGAATATGATTTCCGTGCCACTGCAGTACGAATTTAGTCGTGGTGTGGGGCTTAATCAAGGTGGCTCAGAGCAAACACTGTTATTTCAGCCGGTGATGCCATTTAATTTAGGCGGCGGCGATACTTTTATTGTGCGTCCGATTGTTGCAGGGGTAAGAGAGACCAGTATTGAATATGCTCCAGGTCGTTCCTACTCGGGTTATGGGATTGCTAGTGTCACGCTCGAATCTTTCTATGCTCCCAATACGAATTCTTCATGGATTTGGGGTATTGGCCCCTATGCTCAGTCTCCATCGGGCAATAGCGGCAAGTTTGGTTCCCAGCAAACTGGCGCAGGTGTAACTGCAGTGGTCCTCAATCGCCATGGTCCCTGGACTTATGGTCTTTTAGGCTACCAATCTTGGAATGTGGGTGGTAATCCAGCATTTGGCACCCAAAATAATCTGTTCGGAGAGCCATTTTTGGCATATACAACACATGATGCTTGGACTTATTCAGCCAATATGGAGGCGACTTATAACTACGATACGCGTCGCACTTCAAATCCTCTGTATGCGGGTGTTTCCAAGTTGATGGTAATTGATGGCGTGCCACTGTCTATCGGTGCAGGCCCAATTTATTACGTCAGTAACACACCGGGTGGTCCATCAGGCTGGGGTGCTCGTGCTACAGCAACCTTGGTTATTTTGAAGTAACCAATACCTAAACAAAACACCTCGCATTAGTTTCTAGGTAGCGAAGCCAACCCTTGGGTTGGCTTTTGCTTTGTGACTGGGTTAATTCATAGCCACTATGTCTGAAATAAGATTGATGGCTAATGCAAGTAAAGATGCGTTAAATGCAAAAGCAGTCATTCCTTGAATCATGACCAAAAACCGAATTCTAGAACTCGCAATATTGACGTCCGCTGTTTGGCAGGTCATGCCGACCACAATAGAAAAGTACAGAAAGTCTACATAAGTTGGTCTTGGTGTAGATGCAAACTGCAGTGGTGCAACTTGCGATTTTTCAAGCTCTTGGTAGTAGACATGTGCATAGTGCAGGGCAAATGCAGTGTGTACATACAACCAAGAAATTACATAGGTCGCTAACACCAGCCCAATATGGCGCATTGCTATATTGCCTGGAAGTGTTCTGATATTTGAAAAAATAATCACAATGGTCACCAAGCTCGCTACTGAAGCCAGCACGATAATGAGCAGGATCATGGGTGCGCCATCATCTTCTTTTTTTGAGAGATCAAGAATATTCTCCTCAGTGGAGAAGTACATCATGATGTATGTCAGTATGAGGTAGAGGCTCCCAGCAAGCACCCATGAGAGAGCTAAGCGAACAACTTCACTCTGGCTGGCTGGAAGCAAGAAATAAGATCCCAATCCAGCAAACGCAACAATGCACATTCTTTGAGTTGCGCCAATTTGGTGCCAGTATTGAGTCCAGAAGGATGCTTTCATAGTGGGTCTAGTATGCCTTTAAAATAGAAAGAGCAAAAATAAATACGAGGATTTAGATTGAAGTCAAATATCAAAAGTTGGACGCTGGTAGCGGGCGCGCTTGTTATTTTGGCTGCTTGTATTTTGTCTTATATATTGACTAAGCCTGCTGAGGCCGATGTATCGTTCCTAAACCAGTTTTTGATGCCGATGACTATTCAGGTTGCATAAGTTCTTTTTCAATAATTTCTTTGAGTATTTTTACAATGACCAACCCATTCAATACGCTTTCTAAGTGCATATTAGTTTCCATACTTGCCTCAGCATTTTTGGCGGGATGCCAGTCTACTGGTCAAGACGGCAAGCCGCTCACTCCCGCAGAAATCATGCAAAAGCGTGATGCCACATTGAAGATGTCTAAGACTGGCCTGGATGCCTTGATTAAACAAAAGCCAGAAGTTCAAAAAGAGATTAATCAGGCTGCTGGCTATGCGGTTTTTACTACCACTAACGTGAATATTGTTTTGATAGTGGTTGCCCGTGGCGAAGGTGTCTTGTTTGATAAGCGACGCAAAGATCCAATTTTTATGCAGGCGCTTAAGACGGGTGAAGGTCTAGGGGCGGGCTACCAAAATCAATATCAAGTGGTAATCTTTAAGACGCCTGGCGCTATTGATCAATTTTTATTGACTTCGATTGATGGTAATCAAGGGGGGATTGACGTAGATGCGAATTTCTCCGCTGGCTCGGGCGGCACAATTCGATCTTTCAATCCTGAAATCACTTTTTACACAGTAGGCCTCTCCGGATATGATCTTCAAGCTAATTACGGTGGAACCCTCTATTTAGTAGATCAGCAACTCAATGATGCGGCGACTTTAAATAGCCTGCCTAAAAAGAAGTAGTTCGTAACTCATTTCTTCTAAGTCCTGGGTGGAAACAGTCAGGGCTTTTCATTTGACGGGATTGATCTACTGGTATTCCTCTATAGAAACTCGCCTGAACCGGAGTAGATTGGTGTATGACTTTACCCATCTGAAAGGTCGATATGAGCAAAAAACCATTTAATATGAATGCGATGGCGGGGCAACAAAGAGCTGTGGATGCCACCAAAGCTGCTGGGCGAGTAGCAATCGAAAGTGCCCAGGCGATTGCGCAGATTAATCAACAAGCTACGCAAGAATTGGCCGAAATGATACAGAAGCGGGTATCGGAGCTGATGAAAACTCAAGACCCAAAAGCTGCCTTTGAGTATGTTCATGCAGAAGTCTTGCAAGATGCTGCCAAAGAAATATCTCATTATCACAATCAATTATTGCAAGTACTCAAAAGTGGTAATAAAGAGTTAGCCGAAATTGCAGAGACCATGATTCAGGAATCCAAGGCTGATCTCATTCACTTTGTGAATGATGCAACTGATAATGCACCGCTGGGTAGCGAGGCTTATGTATCGGTATTTAAGACATCCTTCAATAGCGCACTACAAAATTTTGAATTGATTCGTGCCGCAATGGCCGACTCTTTTACAAATTTTGAGAAGAGTGTCGAGAATGTGAGCAATCTCGCAACACCTAAAAATGCACCTAAAAAGAAGGGGTAAGGCTTTAAGAAGATTAATACTGCTGCTGAAATTGCAGGGCGGTTTTGATGGTCTGAAAATGAATCTCTACAGTAGATCCAATTTCTTTGCCATAGCCGCCCGCCATTGAAAGGGCGACAGGCAACTGTCGGTCTAGAGCATACTGAAACACCATTTCATCACGCAGGCGCATTCCCTCTTGGCTGATTTTTAATCTCCCCAGTCGATCGCCTTCATGGGGATCAGCACCAGCTAGAAAGATGAGGCAGTCTGGCTTAAACCTCGCATCAAGTTGATCAAGGCATTTCTCTAGGGAGTGCAAATAGGTTTCATCATTGCAGCCATCCGCCAAACCCAAATCAAGATCACTCTCTTCTTTTTTAAATGGAAAATTATTTTCTCCATGAATAGAGAGGGTAAAAATGGAATCATCGTTTTGCAATATTGATGCAGTGCCATTACCTTGATGTACATCCAGATCAATAATGGCAATTTTGAGAGATGGATTAACTTCTTTTTGCAGTGTTCGTGCCGCTATCGCCGAATCATTAAATACGCAAAATCCACTTCCAGCATCTCGATAGGCATGATGGGTGCCGCCAGCTAAGTTAGCAGAAATTCCTTCTTGTAAGGCAGTTTTAGCAGCGGCTACTGTGGCGCCTGCAGAGCGACGTGAGCGCTCCACCATTTGCTCACTCCATGGAAAGCCAATCTCCCTCTGTTCTTGTGGGGATAGTTTTCCTTCAATTACTCTAATAAGGTAACTTGGGTCATGGGCATACAGAATTTGCGTATCAGTTGCTGCTGGTGCTTCTACAAGCCCAACCTTTTCTAAGGTAGCCACCAAATCCCGCAAGCGAGAATACTTTTCCATGGGAAAGCGATGACCTGCTGGCAGAGGTAAGACAAAATGGTCGGTATAAAAGGCCTTCACACTTGCTTCATACCTCTCTCGCATATTCCTTCAGGACATCTAATGGCACCGTTTGCAATGCTTTGATGTGAGTGCTTTCTAATTTGATAAGTGGGGCGCAATTTGCATGGAGAGCTTCAACCCAGCGATTGATGCACAAGCACCATTGATCCCCTGCAACCAAACCAGGAAATTGATATTCTGGCCTTGGCGTAATGAGATCATTCCCTTTGCGCAGGCTAAATTGCAAAAACGCTTCGGTCACGATTGCGCAAACTAAGTGGCTACCAACATCTTCTTCATTGGTTTTGCAGCAGCCATCCCTAAAAAATCCCGTTAATGGATCAAAGGAGCAGGGAATGAGGGGTTCGCCAAATACATTTAGCGCAATATCTTTTTGCATATCAACCTGAAAATGTTTGTGTCAGCCAGTTTATTAAATAAGCCGTAAACTTGCTCAATCATGACTCAATTAGAGAAACTCACCTTGTTTTACGATGGTGCTTGTCCTTTGTGCCAGGCTGAGATTCTGTTTCTGTCCGGCCGCAATCAAGACAATCTATTGGATTTTGTTGACATTAACTCAGATCAGTTTGATCCGCAAAAAGTGGGCGTCTCTTGCGAAGCTGCTTTGGCTGCGATGTATGGTCAGTTTGCAAGTGGCAAATTGATTCAAGGTGTTTCTGTTTTTCCTGAAGCCTATCGTCGTGCGAATTTGCCTCGTATGGCTAGGTTCTTTTCAAGCAAACCGCTACAACCATTTTTTAAGCTTGGTTATCTATTTTTTGCCAAGAATCGGCATGCTATTTCTAGTCTTTTGGGGCCGGCAGCTTTGCGTTTAGTGAGATCCAAATCAAGCCCATCATGAAAACCGCACGCCTTATTCTATTTGCAGTGTTTCTGAGTTTTCTAGTCCCCGCCAGCTTTGCTCGTGAGCCTTTGGATTTGCCTGCGCACTTAAGTGCTGCAAAACTTCAAGGCAGTGGGCGATTAACTTGGTGGGGCCTGCATATTTATGACGCCTCCTTTTATCGACTCGGATCACTATCCTCTCCTGAGTTTGCGTTAGAGATGCGTTATGAAAAATCCTTTTCTGGAGTTTCTATTGCCAATCGGAGCGTTGAAGAAATGAAGCGCATTGGCGTGCCGGATGCTCAGGCAGCACTTTGGGGAAGGGAGTTAACTGCCTTTTTGCCAAATGTGGAATCTGGACATACATTGACTGCTATCTATTCGCCCAAGCAGGGGACGACTTTCTATCACGATGGAAAGCAAATTGCACAAATCCCTGGCCCTGAATTTCCGAAAGCATTTTTCGGCATTTGGTTGGATCCTAAAACGAGTGCCCCAAAGCTTAGGACGGAATTGCTTGGACAATCTTGCCCGCCACCAATTTTTAATGAGGCTTGCTAATCAATGAAACCTATTTTCAATCGCTTTATATTGCCCGTCTTGTGTGCGCTGCTTTTGGTTTCATGTTCTTCCTCACAAGTTTCTCAATATGCTTCTGAGAAACCGGCCCTAGATTTAAGTGAATATTTTTCCGGAACAATCAATGCCTATGGCATCTTTACCGATCGCAGTGGTGAAGTGAAAAAACGCTTTACCGTTTTAATCAAAGCAAATTGGACAATGGTTGATGGAAAAAAAGTCGGTATCTTAGATGAGAGTTTTGAATACTCTGACGGCACCAAACAAAAACGTATCTGGACATTAACTGAGCAAGCCCCAGGGCAATATCTGGGCAGAGCCGATGACGTGGTGGGGGATGCTCAGGGTCAACTAGCTGGAAATGCACTGAACTGGACCTATACCCTTGCCTTACCAGTTGATGGCACTATATATAACGTTCAATTTAATGATTGGATGTACCTCGTCACCCCTAATGTAATGCTCAATAAGGCCAAGATGAGCAAGTTTGGGATTGAATTAGGTGAGGTCACTTTGAGTTTCTATAAGCGCTAAGCAAAAGCGCACGATTTGTGTCACACTTTCCTAAAAGTCGCCGTTGAGCGCCTAATCTAAGGAGATCCAAATGAATCAGAAATTCAAGCAAGTTTCAATTACGCTGGAAATCCCAGTTTGATTAAGTAATCACATCCCTTCAATAAATCATTACATACAGGGCATTGCATGAGAATCGAAGATACCGATCCAGCACGGCACGCAGGGATTGAATATCCTATGGAAGTAGGTGCCCCTGTATTTGCACCTATCAAGGTTACCGAAGAAAAAGATAAGGCAGTGAACGTAGCGCGGCAGAATGCCAAATTGGAATACGACCGCATTATGGAGCAGGCTGAAGTGCTAATGAAGCAAGCTAATGCTTTGCAAGCCAGGCTTGATACAACTGAGATGGTACATAGCGCCAAATTTAGTTTTAACCCCATCCACGGCAAAATTTATCATCTCTACTACGATGCTAGAAATAGCACCAATGTATTAATTCAGAATGGGCCAAAAGAGTGGAGTTGCGGTATTCCAGACGGCTGGACATACTCAATGGCTGTTAAGAAGTTGGGTGACAGTACTTGGGCGGTGATCGAAGAGGACTCTCTTGATGCCCTTACAGTATGATGTTTTTTTCAATAAAAAAATAATTAGGTGACATGTGACAAAAGCTCGAGTTGTTAGTCTTAATCAATTGGGTGGCGCTGACGTAATCCAGGTAATCGATAAAGAATTGCCGGCACCTGCTAAGGGTGAGGTGCAGATTCGTCAAACTGCAATTGGATTCAATTTTATTGACGTATACCAACGCTCTGGTATCTACCCGCTAGAGTTGCCTACTGGCTTAGGTCATGAGGCTGCTGGTGTGGTCGAGATTGTTAGTGAGGGCGTTACAGACTTCAAGGTTGGCGATCATGTTGTATATATGAACGCTGGTATTGGCGCCTATGCAAGTGCGCGTAATGTGGCGGCCGATAAATTGGTTTTGATTCCTAACGGCATATCAGACGAAGTGGCTGCCGCTGTTTTCTTTAAAGCAATGACGGCTCAATATCTTGTGCAAAAAACTTATAAAGTAAAAGCTGGTGATGTAGTGCTTGTTCATGCTGCTGCTGGTGGTGTTGGTCAAATCTTGGCTGGTTGGGCAAAAGCTTTGGGTGCCTTTGTAGTTGGTACCGTTGGGTCACCAGCGAAGTTTGCAGCAGCTAAAGAAGCGGGCTGCGATGCGGTGGTTGACTATTCACAAGCCAATTGGATTGAGGAAGTTATTAAAGCTACTGGCGGCAAAAAGGCTAATGTAGTTTATGACTCTGTTGCGAAAACGACTTTCTTAGGTTCTTTAGAATGTGCAGCTCCTTTTGGTACGGTTGCTTTGTTTGGTGCGGCATCTGGACCTGCCCCAGAGATTCAGCCTGAAATCTTAAATAAAAAAGGTTGCCTATTTTTGACGAGACCTTCTGTGTTTCCACACAATGCAACTTCTGCTTTATTGAAAGAAAATGCTAAAGCAGTATTTGATGCAATAGCCAAAGGGCAAGTTAAGGTGCAAATTGGTGCCAAGTTTTCTCTAGAGCAAGCGGCCGATGCTCATCGTGCTGCTGAAGGGCGAAAAGTTTCCGGTGCAATTGTGATGACGCCCTAAGCTTAAGCGGTCTAGTGTAGATGAGCCCCGTAGCAACATTGCGGGGCTTTTTTTATCGCTCAATCAGTCGTAATATGTAAGTATGAAAACACTACTGAAAATCATTCTTTTAGCCCAGTTAATTTTTCTGAGTTCTTGGTCTTTGGCACAAATTCCAGATACACAATATTCAGGGGGAATTTCTTACATCACTGGTGGCGTAGGCGAAGGTGAGACAACCGCTATTCTTTCCGAGTCAAAGCAGTGGCCCCTACTATTAGAGATGTCGCAAATTGAAAATGGTAGAGGGGTTTGGATATTTGGAGCTGGTATCAAAATCATCAACTCCAAGAATCAGATTATTTTTACTGCCCAAGCAGATGGTCCCTTTATGTTGATTAATCTTGAGTCTGGTGATTATGTGATTGAGGCAACATATCAGGGCGTGATGCAAAAGAGGGCGATCTCTATAAAACCGGACTCCCCACAAAAGATTTCGCTATTCTGGAAATAAATATTTAGAAACATCGCATTGCATCCCCGCCTGAATGGTGGGGTTTTTATTGTCTGCGCTTGCAATTAGTTTGCATTAGTACTAAACTAGTCCTAATTAGTACTTTTTAGGATAAAAATGCATTTTTTACCCACCCTTAGAAACCTTGTTTCTGCGTATCAATCATTTGAGCGGTATTCAGCGCCCGATCTAAAGGCGATGGGAATGACTACGACTCAATTCGATGTAATTGCAACATTGGGCAATCAGCCGCCTATGACATGTAAGGAGTTGGGCGAAAAAACTCTGGTTACTAAGGGAACACTTACGGGCGTGCTTGAGCGTCTTGAGGCAAAAGGAATTTTGGAGCGGAAACTCAATCCAGAAGATGCGCGTAGTCAGATGATTGGTTTAACAAAAGAAGGTCAGAAGTTATTTGAAAAAGTATTTCCAGCGCACCTTCGGCATTTAGAAAAGGCATTTTCAAAATTAAGCAAAAGCGAATTAGAAGAGGTTACTAAGTCTTTAGTGACTATCAATAAAATTTTTACAAACTAATTTATTAACAGGAGTAAACATGAATGCAGCATCAAAACCATTAGTGTTATTCGCCAGAATCTTGATATCGGCTATATTTATTTCGGCAGGCTTTTCAAAGATCATGGGATTTGACGGAATAACGGCCTATATTGCATCTCAAGGTCTTCCAATGCCGATGGTAATTGCGGGCTTCACAATTACCTTAGAAATCCTTGGTGGGCTCGCCATTGTTCTTGGTTATAAAGTCCGTGTTGCCGGCCTGCTATTGGGTTTATTTTCGATTCTCGCGGCCTTTATATTTCATAACTTCTGGGCTTTTCCTCCGGAGCAGGCTTATATCCAAAATATCATGTTTATGAAAAATCTCAGTATGGCTGGCGGACTGTTTTTATTAACTGTATTTGGCGCAGGTGGATACTCCATTGACGCAAGATGTGAAGCAAAGAAGTAAATAAAGCAAAAATTTGTAAGCTATTTTTAAAGGAAATTAGAAATGACAAAAATCGCCGTGGTATTTCATAGTGGTTACGGACATACAGTAAAACAAGCAGAGGCAGTTGCAAAAGGCGCTAACGCTACATTGGTGGCCATTGATGCCGAAGGTAATTTGACCGACGCACAGTGGGAAACAATCAATGCAGCAGACGCAATTGTTTTCGGTTCTCCAACCTATATGGGAACGGTGAGCTGGCAATTTAAAAAGTTTGCTGATGCAAGCTCTAAGCAATGGTTCTCTCAACAATGGAAAGATAAAGTCTTCGGTGGCTTTACGAACTCAGCCACCATGAATGGTGATAAGCATTCCACATTGCATTATTTCTTTACTTTGGCAATGCAACATTCTGGTTTGTGGGTGGGCACTGGACTAATGCCTTCCAACTCCAAAGCCGCTAAGCGTGATGACATTAACTATGTTGGTTCGTCCGCTGGTGCGATGATGCAAACCCCTTCAGATGCGAGTGCTGATGAGGTCAATGCTGGCGACTTAGAGACTGCCAGACTCTACGGACAGCGTATTGCAGAAATTACTAAGCGTCTTAAGTGATCTGCGTATGAGCTAAGTACTTGATTTGATGGAAAAAACCACCTTCGGGTGGTTTTTTCTTTGTTGCTCGACTCGGTTTATAATTTCATAAGTAATTGAATTGAAAGGGATTATTTCCTTAATTCCACTTTTGCTGGTTTGACAGTCCCTAGGGGCTCTTGGACAATGCCTGGGGTGGTTTGAATCAAGCCATTGCCCTACATGACAGTCGATATTTCTTCCCCCTCTAGTAATCTGGCCTTTGCGCTTGAAGCGCAAGCGCTTTGCTGCGTGCGTGGTGAAAGACGTTTATTTCAGAATCTCAACTTAACAGTCTCCAGCGGGGAATGCCTGCACGTGCGAGGTGAGAATGGTGTTGGTAAAACGAGCTTACTGAGACTGCTGACGGGTTTAGCTGCGCCAGAGTCTGGGGAGATTTTGTGGGGTGGTCAATCTATTACTCGGGACGTTTCTTCCTATCATCGCGAGCTATTGTTTTTAGGGCATCGCGATGCCCTAAAAGAGGATCTCACCGCATTTGAAAATCTAGAGCTCTATGCTGCCCTTGATGATATTCACCTACCAGGCGACAAAGCTTTAGCTGCACTCTGGCGTTTTGGCTTACGAGGGCGCGAGCACTTGCCAGTTAATTGTTTATCGGCTGGACAAAAGCGCCGTGTTTTGATGGCTCGTATGCTGACTCGTCAAGCGAAGTTGTGGATTTTGGATGAGCCATTTAATGCGCTGGATATTCATGCGATCAAAGCTTTACAAGGGCTTATTACTGAGCATGTAGAGCAAGGTGGGTTGGTAGTTTTAACCAGCCATCAAGAAGTGGATCTACCTCATGTGAGGGTATTGGATCTATGAAAGCCTTGTTCGCTATCATCCGCCGTGACTTGCTCTTGGTGATGCGTCGCAAGAGCGAAGTGCTCACAGCTCTCTTCTTTTTTGTCGTTGTGACTAGCCTGTTTCCGCTGGGTATTGGTGCAGATGCGGCCTTGCTGCGAAAAATTGCACCAGGTGTTCTTTGGGTTGCAGCATTGCTATCAACCTTGTTGGGGTTGCACCGTATGTTCGCAGCAGACTATCAAGACGGCTCATTAGAGCAGCTTGCTTTATCGCCCCAGTCTATGATGCTTCTGGTGAGTGGAAAAATGATTGCCCATTGGGTGGTGTGCGGCTTACCACTCGTCATTTTGGCTCCAATTATTGGTATTCAGTTTGATCTGGATGCTAGCTCTTTATATGTGCTGATGGGCACTCTCTTGTTGGGTACACCAGTGCTATCCTTGATAGGCTCTATCGGTGCAGCATTGACCTTGGGGGTCAGAGGAAGCAGTGTTTTGCTGAGTTTATTGATTCTGCCTTTATACATACCCGTGCTGATTTTTGGCGCAGGCGCTGTTTATGCCAATAGTGTTGGTTTGGATGCATCAGGCCATTTTTCATTGCTAGGCGCATTATTGATTTTGGCTTTAGCATTTGTTCCTTGGGTTACTAGTGCCGCTGTAAAGATTGCGATTGAATGAGTCAGGTAAATAATTTTTCTAATCACCGTTTAGTTAACTGGTTTAAGTTATCTAGCCCGAGTACCTTTTATCCGGTGGCGGGTAAGCTCATTCCATTCTTTTGGGCGCTCACTTTTCTCTTTGGCGCTGCCGGTTTGTGGATCAGTTTTTTTGTTGCGCCGGTTGATGCTGTTCAGGGGCAGGGCTATCGGATCATTTTTATTCATGTGCCCGCATCATGGATGTCTATGTTCATCTATTTAGTGATGGCCGCATGGGCAGGGCTAGGGCTTGTGTTCAATACGCGCTTATCTGCCATGATGGCGCAAGCCCTTGCTCCAATAGGCGCATGGATGGCATTCCTATCTTTGTGGACTGGAGCATTCTGGGGTAAACCTATGTGGGGTGCTTGGTGGGTCTGGGATGCACGCCTGACTTCAGAGCTCATTCTCTTATTTCTGTATCTCGGCTTTATTGCTTTACGGGCATCTATTGATGACCCTCGTCGAGCTGATAAGGCGAGTGCCATTTTGGCATTGGTGGGGGTAGTGAACGTGCCGATTATTTATTTCTCGGTGAAGTGGTGGAATACCTTGCATCAGGGAGCCTCTGTTTCATTAACTAAGGCGCCTGCCATGGCTCAAACCATGCTGTGGGGGATGCTTTTGATGGCTCTGTGTTTTTGGGCATACTCCATTGCAGTTGCCTTAATGCGGGTAAGGGCAATCATTCTGGAACGCGAGTCCCATGCCGATTGGGTGAGACAATTAAATGAGGTGAAAAGCTGATGTGGAATAGCCCTTCTGAGTTTTTTGCCATGGGTGGTTACGCACTGTATGTGTGGAGCAGTTTTGGTATTTGCGCACTTGTGTTGGTATTGGAACCCCTATTGGTGCGTGCTCGATTTAAAGCGATTGTTCGCAGATTAAAGCAAGAGCAATTTGCGGAGCAGTTTGATAAAGAGATTAGTCAGTGAAGCCTAGACATAAACGTGCAGTGATTATTGTTGCAGCGCTGGTCGCTATCGGCGTAGCCGCACTATTAATTCTGAATGCACTTAATAGCAATATTGCCTTGTATGTAACCCCGAGTGAGGTGGTTGCTGGCAAAGCACCTCAAGGGCAGGCATTTCGAATTGGCGGCATGGTTAAGGACGGTTCATTAAAGCGCGATGGTTTAACAGTGCATTTTGTGATCACCGATCTCGTAAAAGATATCCCTGTAGCTTATACCGGCATCCTTCCAGATTTATTTAAAGAAGGTAAGGGCGCAGTGATTCAAGGTCGTATGAATGCAAATGGTGAATTTATTGCTAGCGAAGTATTAGCTAAGCATGATGAGAACTACATGCCTCCAGAAGCTAAGCATGCCTTGGATCAGGCTCAAAAAAATGGCAGCAACAATGGAAGCGCTAAATGATTCCTGAGTTTGGGCATTACGCATTAGTTCTAGGGCTTTGTATTGCTTTAATTCAAGGGGTATTGCCCCTGTTGGGTGCGCACTTCGGTCGCCGCGACTGGCTGGTTCTGGCGCGTCCTGCTGCGCAAACCGTTTTCTTATTGCTTGCCATTGCCTTCGGAATACTGGCTTGGAGTTTTTACGTCAATGATTTTTCTGTGCTCTATGTTGCCGAGCACTCGAACTCACAGTTGCCGGTTATCTATCGATTGGGTGCAGTCTGGGGTGGTCACGAAGGTTCGCTACTGTTGTGGATCTTTTTGCTTGCTACATGGACTATTTTGGTTGCGCAGCTATCTAAGGCGCTGGATGACTTTATGGTGGCGCGTGTCATCGGTGTATTGGGCTTGGTTACCAGTGGCCTACTGTTGTTTGTTCTAACTACTTCAAATCCCTTTGAGCGTTTATTGCCAGCAGCGCAAGATGGCCGCTCTTTAAATCCACTTCTGCAAGATCCTGGTTTGGTCTTTCATCCACCGATGCTCTACATGGGTTATGTTGGCTTCTCAGTAGCATTTGCCTTTGCAATCGCTTCATTGTTATCAGGAAGATTAGACGCCGCATGGGCGCGTTGGTCGCGTCCTTGGACTACTGCAGCGTGGGTTTTCTTAACCCTGGGTATTGCCCTTGGCTCCTGGTGGGCGTATTACGAATTGGGTTGGGGTGGCTGGTGGTTCTGGGATCCCGTTGAGAACGCTTCATTTATTCCATGGCTCGTTGGTACCGCCTTATTGCATTCTTTGGCGGTTACTGAAAAGCGCGGTGGCTTCAAGAGTTGGACTGTGCTCTTGGCAATTACGGCATTCTCTTTGTCGCTACTAGGCACCTTCCTAGTTCGCTCTGGTGTGCTGACTTCAGTGCATGCATTTGCGACTGATCCGCGTCGCGGCATTTTTATCCTCATCTTTTTGTCACTAGTGGTTGGATCATCTCTAATGTTGTATGCATGGCGTGCACCGAAGAGCTCTATGGGCGGTAAATTTAGCTTGAGCTCTAGAGAAACATTTATTTTGCTTGGCAATGTCTTCTTGGTGGTCTCGGCAGGATCAGTTTTGCTCGGTACCCTATATCCATTACTGATTGATGCTTTGCATTTAGGCAAGATTTCTGTAGGGCCGCCTTATTTCAACAGCGTATTTGTTCCTATCATGGTTCCCTTGTTGGTATTAATGGGTATTGGTCCTTGGGCTAGCTGGAAGCAAAGTAACTTGCTAACGATCATCAAGCGCCTATGGCTTGCTGGATTGATTGCTCTCATTGCTGGTGTAACGATTCCATTGATCATGGGTCAATTTACTTGGCTTGCGGGCATGGGCTTCATGTTGGCATTTTGGGTGATTGCTTCAGGCTGCATGCAAATCATGCGCCAAGCTAAAGCAGGTAAGCCCACACGCTCTTTTATTGGTATGCAAGTTGCGCATCTCGGTATTGCAGTGTTTGTGATTGGCATCACGATGGTCGGTGCTTATCAAGAAGAAAAAGATGTGCGTATGTCGGCTGGCGATACGGTTACTGTTGGGGGCTATCAAATTCAGCTACAAAGCGTCAATGCCGCTCGCGGACCAAATTACCAGGCAATGCGTGGCACATTTTTGCTGACAAAGAATGGCAGTAGCCAAATCAGTCTTTATCCCGAGAAGAGAAGTTATTTTTCATCCACCATGCCAATGACGGAGGCAGCGATTGACGCTGGCCTGACTCGTGATATTTATGTGTCCCTTGGTGAAGAGTTGGGTGATAAGTCTTGGGCTGTACGCGTTTACTACAAGCCATTTGTAGATTGGATTTGGGGCGGTTGTCTATTAATGGCCTTGGGCGGGGTATTGGCTATGTCAGATAAGCGTTATCGCTTGAAGTTAAAGAATAAGTTTTTATGAAAGCAAAATTTTTAATCCCCCTCTTTTTATTCCTGGGCTTAGTTGTCTTTCTAGCTATTGGCTTGAATCGCGATCCGCATGAAGTGCCCTCACCATTAATTAATAAAGCCGCGCCAGCATTTGAAATCCCGCAGTTGGCTGAAGGAAGTAAAACCTTTTCACCTGCAAGCATGAAGGGTCAAGTGTGGATTCTGAATGTTTGGGCATCATGGTGTGTTGCCTGTCGTGAAGAGCATCCCGTTTTGGTGGAGCTTGCCAAATCTCAAATAGCTCCAGTCATTGGCTTGGACTATAAAGATAAGCGTGAAGATGCGTTAGCAATGCTGGCCAAACAAGGCAACCCATACACGCTATCCGCTTTTGATGGCAATGGCCGGGTTGGTATTGACTATGGAGTTTATGGTGTCCCTGAGACCTACATTATCGATAAAGCCGGCATCATTCGCTTTAAACATATCGGCCCACTCACCATGGATTTATTAAAGCAAAAAATTTATCCCATGATTAGTGAGCTTCAGAAATCATGAAGAAATTATTGTTAGTGGCTATTTGCATCTTTAGCTTGGGCGCTGCTATGGCTAATGAAGCTGCGCCACTGGCGGATGATCCTGTTACAGAGCAGCGATTGATCAGTATTTCAGAAGAAATGCGTTGCTTAGTCTGTCAAAACGAATCTTTGGCTGGTTCACGCTCTGATTTGGCGAATGATTTGCGTCGAGAAATTCGTACTCTGATTAAAGAGGGTAAGAGTGACGATCAAATTCGTAGCTTTATGGTCGAGCGTTATGGCGATTTTGTTTTGTACCGTCCACCAGTCAAGCCGCTGACCTGGCTGCTATGGATTGGTCCTTTTGTTATTTTGTTGATTGGTATTGCGGGTTTATTGACCTATTTGCGACGCAGAAATAATAGCGTTCCCAATGTCACTCTGACTGATGCAGACAACCAAAAGATTGATGCCATGCTCAATGCGGCCGACAAGAAAGAAGGATGAATTCAGTGACCAGCTTCTTTATTCCAGCTTTACTGCTCCTGATTTTGGTCTTGGTATTGCTGTTGCGTCCCTTTATTTTTCCGTCGAAGAGTAAAGCAACATCTCGTCGCCAGATGAACGCTGTCATTTATAGGGAAGAGTTAGATAAATTGGAAGCAGAGCACGCCGCTGGCATGGTTAGCTCTGCTGATTATGAAATTGCTCATGCAGAAATGCGTCAACGCCTTTTTCAGGACACGATTGAAGAGGATGATCGAGAGATTGAAGGGTCCTCAAAGAAAACAGTCATCGGTCTGTGCATCTTTATTGTTTTGCTATCTTCCGTGCTGTATTTCTCTTTAGGCGATGTTGTTCGTGTAGCTCAAAGAAACTCTGAGAAACCAGTTACTCAAGAGGGTGTTGAAAAAATGGTGGCTGAATTTGCCACCAAGATGGAAAAAGATCCAGGCAACTTAAAAGGTTGGGCAATGCTGGCGCGATCCTATCGTATCTTGGGCCGCAACGAAGATGCTGCTAAAGCATATGCGCGCGCAGGCAGCTTTATTGATTCTGACCCGCAGTTATTGGCTGACTATGCGGATGTCTTGGCGACTAATGCAAACGGTAACTTTGCTGGCAAGCCATTGCAATTGATTAATCAGGCTCTTAAGTTGGATCCTAATAACTTAATGGCATTGTGGCTTTCAGGAACAGCAGCTTACGAGGCTGGTAATTACAAATCTGCAGTGCAGGCCTGGGAGAAGTTGGCGCAGCAAGTGCCGCCAGAAACTGAAGAGGCGCGCGCTATTCAGGGCTCGATTGCTGAGGCGCGTACTAAAGGCGGCTTAGCTTCTTCTACTCCCAAAGCTCAAGCACCCGCCGTTTCTTCAAGTAAATCGATTAGTGGCAAGATTGAATTATCCCCTGAGCTCAAATCTAAGGTTAAGCCTGGCGATGTTGTGATGGTGATTGCACGCAAGCCTGGAGAGCGTATGCCGGTAGCTGTTTTAAAAATACCTGCTAACGATTTTCCGATGAACTTTACTTTGAATGATTCTTTGGCGATAAATCCTAGTGCACCACTCTCTCAATTATCTGAGGCAAGTATCGAGGTGCGCATCTCTAAAACCGGGATGGCGAAACCAGAATCGGGAGATTTAATCTCGACAGCACAAACCATTCAGGTTGGCGTAAATAACGCTCGCTTACTGGTAAATCAAGTGCGCCAGTAAGCTTAACCTCTGCCAACAAATGGCATGTTGGTAGCCATAATGGTCATAGATAGGATATTGCTCTCGAGTGGGAGCTGAGCCATATGTAGTACAGCCTCTCCCACATGATCAACATCCATGCGTGGCTCTACTTTGATGGATTGATCAGCTTGCATAATTCCGGCGGCCATTCTTTCGGTCATCTCTGTGGCGGCATTGCCGATATCGATTTGACCGCAAGCAATATTGAATGGTCGCCCGTCTAAAGCGATTGTTTTGGTTAAACCCATGATGGCATGTTTTGTGGCGGTATAAGGCGCTGACATTGGTCGTGGAGCATGTGCTGAGATTGAGCCGTTATTAATGATTCTGCCACCTTGTGGAGATTGCGCTTTCATCATGCGGATTGCCTCTTGTGAGCATAGAAAAGCGCCGCAGAGATTGGCATTGACCACATTCATCCACTGCTCATACGTCAGATCTTCCATGGGTATAGCGGGCGCACCCATACCAGCATTGTTGAAAAGTACGTCAATACGGCCGAACTGCTTATGAAGTGCTGCAAATAATTTTTTGACCTCATCTGGTTTACCAACATCGCAGGAAACCGCAAGGCAGTTGCTTTGAGTACCGCCGATGTCCGCAATTGCTTTTTCTAGCTTATCCAAATTACGCCCTGCAAGGACAACTTGATAGCCTCCTTTAAGAAGGGCTTTTGCTGCGGCTTTTCCAATGCCGGTTCCTGCGCCAGTGACTAGGGCAACTTTGGTTTTTGCTGAGTTCATGAGGGTCTTAAAGGCTTCTAAAAGCCCCATATTATCGTGAATTATTTGATCTGTTTTGAAACCTTTTCGGATTGCGATGCTCGGGGCATAATGCCAAAAACTAAAGAGACTTTAATGAACTTCATCAAAAGACAAATTTATAACCCCTTGGCTCTAGCAGCAGCCTTTTTTGGGCTTCTTATCCTGATTTTTGGCGTACTGTGGATCTTGGTTCCTCCGCCACCGAAGTCAATTGAAATGGCCACTGGTTTCCCTACGGGGCTTTACTATCAGTTTGGCGAGCGTCTTAAAGCAGAGTTAGTTAAAGAAGGTGTAGATCTCAAGGTGCGCTCTACTGGTGGAACCTTGGATAACTTAGCGCTTTTAAATGATCCTAAATCTGGGGTTGATTTTGCGATGGTGCAGGGCGGCGTTGCTAATTTAGCTGAGTATCCAAAGTTGGTCTCAGTTGCGGGAATGTTTTATGAACCTATTTGGGTTTGGTATCGCGAAGGTGCTTTTAAAAGTGAGGGCGGTCAACTCAAGATATTGAGTCAACTCAAGGGTAAACACGTTTCAATCGGGAATGAGGGAAGCGGGACTTTAGCACTTGTTAAAGATTTGCTACAAACAAGTGGGATCACTGATAAAGAGATTGGGGCAGAAAGACTCAAGCCTGATGATGCAATGATGAAGCTTAGCAATGGCGAGCTAGATGCAGTGTTCATTGTGGCAGCAGCTGAAGCACCCATTTTGAGAAAGTTTTATTCTATCCCCGGTATACGTTTGATGAACTTTGACCAGGCTGACGCTTACACCAGGAGCCTCACCTATCTATCTAAGGTTACTGTTCCTCGGGGCTTATTGAGTATTGCACATGATCAGCCACGTCAAGATATTCAGGTAATGGCTGCGACAGCAACATTGGTTGCCCATGAAAATGTCAGTCCAGCGCTAGTCTCTCTTTTGCTAGGAGCCTCATACGATATCTTGAAATCCTATTCACGCTTACAAAAAGTGGGTGAGTTTCCATCTAGCTCTGGATTGGATTTCCCTCTGCATGTTGATGCAGAAATCTATTTAAAAGATGGTCCTTCTTTCTTACATCGTCATTTACCATTTTGGACTGCAGTATGGGCGGGTCGCTTTGTGAAGATTGTGATTCCGTTATTGGTCATTTTGATTCCTCTATTTACTTATATTCCATCAACCAAGAATTTCTTATTACGCTTGAAGTTGGCTCAGGTGTATGAGGAGCTCAAAGTGATTGAAAGAAATGCCCAAAATCCAGCCTTGAAAGAAAAAAACTTTAAAGATCTTGCTGATATTGAGAGGCGAGTTGGCAACATTAAGGTATCGATGTTGGATGCTAAAGAGTTATATGACCTCAAGGGGCACGTGGGCGAGGTCCGCGGGCGCTTGAACTTGGTTCATTAAGATAATGAAGGAATCTGTTGTGCATAAGCCTAAAATAGAGTGATGACGATCGCTGGTCTTGAGCCTCCATTAACCCCTCTGAAGCAGATTGATCAATCTTTGCGAGATGACGGTTTTGCCGTCGTTTCTGCTGAGACTGTAGCTGAGTTTAGTCATGTTGCCTTATCTGCGCTTCAGGACCTTACTCAGTTTTGGGAAAAACTGCCGCGGGATCCCTATTTAAAGGATGGCGGTCGCTATCGATTTCGTCGTCATGCCAGCTATCAGATTGAAGGCGATAAACTCGCCATTGTTCCGCATCGCGCACATTGGCAATCACTTGATTACAACGCATTGCATGGGGGGATTGAGCGGTGGTTTGAGCCAATTCAGGCGGAGCTAGTCGGCAATTCTGCTTGGCAATCAGTCTTGCTCGGACTGGCTCATATTCTGAATGGTCTAAAGCCGGTAAAAACTTGGTTTGTAGAGGCGCATCAATTTCGGATTGATACCACCGATGGTATTGGGAGGCCAACACCTGAAGGCGCTCATCGCGATGGGGTTGATTTTGTGGCCGTCTTTCTATTGGGTCGATCTGGCATTAAAGGTGGTGAGACCAGAATATTTGATGCGACAGGTTCTGCAGGCTTGCGTTTTACTCTGACTCAACCCTGGTCGCTATTATTAATGAATGATCAGCGCATGATTCATGAGTCAACACCGATTCAACCTCTCGAAAATTATGGCTATCGGGATACCTTGGTTCTTACTTATCGCTCTAACGGCTTTCAAGAATCACCTAATCGTAGTCAGCAATAAGAGTATTAAATTTACTCGGGCTCCATGCCAGCTTCTTTAATAGCCTTCGCCCACTTCGCAGTTTCTAGTTTAATTTTTTGCCCAAGTGCCTCAGGTGTGCCAGGTTGAGTTTCAAAACCGTTCGCAGAAAGTCTTTCTACAAGATCTTTTGATTTAGCGGCATTGTTAATGGCTTGATTGAGCTTGAGAATGGCGTCCTTAGGCATGCCTGCAGGGCCAAAGGCCGCAAAGAAAGCAATCAGTTCGTAGCCTTTAGTGCCTAGCGCTTCATTCACAGTGGGTAATTCCGGTATTACAGGGGAGCGCTTCAAAGAAGTTACTGCTAGGCCGCGGATTTTTCCTGCTTGTACTTGCGGTAAAGACACTCCAAAGTCCGATGTAAACATATTGACTTGGCCACCAATTAAATCAGTCATTGCATTGGGACCGCTCTTGTAAGATACCCCAGTCATTTTGATGTCCGCAAAGCTCGCTAACATTTCTGAAGAAACACGCTGGGACGTACTTGCATAAGCAAAAGTGATTTTTCCTGGATTCGCTTTTGCAAGAGATACAAAACCGTTGAGCGACTTTACAGGCATATCATTATTAACAGCAACAATGAGTGGAGCTGACCCAAAGTATCCAATCGGTGTAAAAGCAGTATCTTGGTTATAAGGTAAATTCTTCACAAGACTTTTCAGTGCGGCATTCGTGCTGTTGGTGCCTATCAGGATCGTGTATCCATCTGCAGGGGCCTTGGCCACAAAATCAGCGCCAATCAGGCCATTTGCTCCTGGGCGATTTTCAATCACTACCGGTTGACCCAAAGACTCGGACATTTTGGCTGCAAAAGCACGGCCAATTTGGTCGGTTGTGCTTCCAGGAGCGAACGGAACGATGGCTTTAATGGGTTTAGATGGGTAATTATCTGCATAGGCTATGGAGCTCAGAAAGCCAATCAGTAGGCCGACCCCAATCCGTAATAAATGAACTGCCAAAGATTTGTTTTTCATGCTGTCTCCATCATCTTTTCTGTAGTGTAGCGGGTCTATTTCTTTCTGGGCGAGTAGAATGAGTTCACGTTTCTACTAACTATTTATGCGCTTTCGTTCGGCAGGTTACACCCCTCTCATGCTCATGGCACAAACCTGTGCCTTATTGGGCTTTGCCTGCTACGCAGTAGTATTGACTGCCTTGCAGGATGATTGGCATCTCAGTAATTTGCAGTCGGGTTTGATTGCCAGCGCATTCTTCTTTGGCTACATGCTTGCCGTTCCCCTGGCTACAGCATTAACCGATCGGGTAGATGCCCGTAAAGTTTATTTGGTAGGTGGCCTCACCGCTTCTTGTGGTCTTTTGGGTATGGGTTTATTGGCCCATAACTTTTGGACGGCACTCATATTTATGGCGCTCAATGGTGCTGGCCTCGCTGGTACTTATATGCCTGGCCTCAAAATTTTGTCCGATCGTATTCAGTCTGGTGAGTTAACTAGGCATATCGCCTTCTATACTGCCTTCTTCGGTATCGGTACCGGATTTTCGTATCTATGCTCAGGATGGATTTTGAGTGCATTCGGCTGGCGGTATGTATTTGGTTTGATTGCCCTTGGCCCATTCAGCGCATTCCTCATTGTTCTGTTATTGATTCCAGCATTGCAACATGAGAAATGGCGGGGGCCAGTGCATATTCGTCTCCACGACATTTTTCCAGTGGATAAGTGGAAACTAGTTTTACAGGACAAAAACGCTTCAGGATTTATCTTTGGGTACACTGCGCATACCCTTGAGCTTTTTGCTTCTAGAAGCTGGATTGTGGCCTTCTTTGCTTTTTGTGCTATTGCTTCTGGTGAAAACTTTTTTTTAACAGCGACGACTTTGGCTGGAGTGATTAATTTCTTTGGTGTGCCTGCATCCATATTGGGAAATGAAATTGCCTTAAAGGTTGGGCGTCAAAAGTGGGTGTGCATTGTGATGCTGACTAGCGCTGTCTTGGGTGTTGCATTTGCTTGTTCAACAGGTCAATCTTGGTGGTTGATTGTTGCATTGGCTATTGGACATGCCATTTTCATTATGGCGGATTCTTCAACGCTCACTGCTGGCTTGGTAATTAGTGCGCAAGAGAATATCAAGGGTGCGGCGATGGGTTTGCACTCTTTAATGGGATTTGGTGGCGGCTTATTAGGTCCTGCGATATTTGGTTTTGTGCTGGATATTTCTGGTTCCCGTTCTTCCCAAGCAGCTTGGGTATGGGCTTATGTCGCTGTCGTCATGTGGGGTGTGCTGTTTGTGTTGTATGAGCGTCGCAGAGGTTGGGGTAGTGCGGTGCGAGTATGAGTAATCAGATGAGTCAGCAAATAAGTCCTTCGACAAACGAAAAGAATTTATTAGTTTGTTATCACTGCGCAAGCCAAATTCTTCGGGGCGAATTAATCGAGGCGGAATTAGGAGGGGAGCGCAGATCATTTTGTTGTCCAGGTTGTATGGCAATTGCACAAACGATTCATGGCGAAGGCTTAGAGGTGTTTTATGCTAGAAGATCACAATCTGGTGAGAAGCCGGCAGCTTATCTTGCAAGCAATGAAATTCCAGAAAAACTCAAGCCTTATGATGATCCGTCATTACGTGGTCGCTTTACTCGACCATCTGGAGACGCAGATAGTTTAGAGACCACTCTTCGTTTGGAAAAAATTCGTTGTGCTGCTTGCGTTTGGTTATGTGAGCAACATTTACGCCGTAACGCGGGCGTTCAAGATGTACAAATCAACTACGTTACTCAAAAAGTCATGGTGCGTTTTTCGCCAGTCAAAACGAGTCTAGCAAGATTGCTGTTTGAGGTTGAGCGTATTGGTTACGAAGCTTGGCCATTTGAGCCTTCCCAATCCTTAGATAGGGCAAAAAAGGAAAGACGTAGCTTACTTCTACGACTTGGCGTAGCGATGCTGGGGATGATGCAGGTCATGATGTATGCATGGCCTACTTATGTGGGCGCTGATATCACCCCTGAATTCGAAATTCTTCTTGGATGGACGAGTTGGATCTTGACTGTGCCGGTTATGGTGTATTCAGCTGGGCCAATATTTCAGGCTGCATGGCGGAGTATTCAATCATTTAAGCAAACGCACATGTTGGGTATGGATGTGCCAATTGCTTTAGCACTCGCTTTGGCTTTTACTGCTGGAACCATCAATTTAATCAGGGGTTCCGGGCAGAGCTATTTTGATTCCATCACCATGTTTGTCGCATTTATTTTGGCGGCAAGATATGTAGAGTTGTTAGCAAGACAAGATGCACAAGGGGGAGCCGAAGCCTTAGCAAAACAATTGCCTGCAACTTGTGAGCGTGCATTGAATTACCCAGCATCACAAGAGATAGAAATTGTTCCAGTTGTTAATTGCAATCCTGGTGAAGTATTGCGAGTATCCCCTGGCGAAGTGGTTCCTGCAGATGGCGTCTTAATTGATAACGCAAGCGCTTTAGACGAGTCTTTACTAACTGGGGAGTCTAAGCCCGTTGAGAAAAAAATTGGGGACCGTGTATACGCAGGAACGCATAACATTCTGAATCCATTATTCATGAGAATTGAAGCCGTTGGGCAATCCACTCGCATTGCAGGCATTGCTTCATTATTGGATCAAGCCTTGCTTGCTAAGCCAGTAATGGTGAGTTTGGCGGAAAAGTGGACTGCTTATTTTGTTGCTTTTTTATTATTTAGTGCATTTGTTTCATCGGCAATTTGGATGGTCTTTGATCCAAGTCGTGCTTGGACTGTTTTGGTTTCAGTTTTGGTCGCTAGTTGTCCTTGTGCTTTATCTCTTGCCGTACCTACGGCGATGGCAGCAGCACAAGGTGCTGTCACTAAGTTGGGTTTACTGATCGTACGTGGTCATGTCATGGAGGGTTTGGTGAAGGCGACGGATCTGGTGCTTGATAAGACGGGTACATTAACGATGGGTCAACCTGAGTTGCAAGAAATTATTAATTTACGCGTAGGCTATCGCCGTGAAGACGCATTGGCTTTAGCGACATCTTTGGAGCAAGGTCAGAGACACCCTTTGGCACTTTCTTTAATGCGCGCTGCAGAGGTGGAAAACTTATTACTGCCTAAATTGCCTGAACCGGTAATAAATCAGCTGGGTAAAGGTTTAATGTCAGGCCCGTATCGCTTAGGAAGTGCGTCATGGTTGGGTATAGAGCAGGGTGCCCATATAGGGCAATATGGCCAAGTGCATTTAATGGATGCGGAAGGATTGATTGCTAGCTTTGTTTTCTTGGATACTCCGAGACCAGGGCTTGAGCAATTTTTAAAAGTAGTGAAGTCTCGAAATATTGCTGTGCATTTGGTTTCAGGTGATGATCCTGTGACGGTTTCTTGGTGGGCCAATCATGTTGGCATTGATTACCATCAAGGCGGGTGCACACCTGAAGATAAATATAACTACATTGAGCGTTTGCAAAATGATGGCCGTTTTTTATGGGCTATTGGTGATGGTGTGAACGATGCCCCATTACTTGCGCGTGCTGATGTTTCTATTGCAGTTGGTGCGGGCGCACCGTTAGCAGCTGCAGGGGCTGATGCCATTTTGACGTCCGTTTCACTGGAGCCTCTGGCTAAAACTTTACGTTTGGCAGATAAGACTCAAATTATTATTAAAGAAAATTTATGGTGGGCTCTGGCCTACAACGTCATAGCCATTCCTGCTGCAATGATGGGCTTGGTGAATCCTTGGATTGCTGGAATTGGGATGTCACTTTCTTCGCTTGCAGTCACTTTGAATGCCTGGCGCCTGCGAAAAGCTTAGACTATAGGGATGGAAAGCCTCTTTCTTCTTATTCCCATTTCTTTGCTTTTAATTGGTCTTTTGGTCTGGATCTTGAATTGGTCTATTAAAAGCGGCCAATTTGATGATTTGGACGGCCCTGGCGAGGCTATTCTGATGGATGACGATACTCCAGAAGCGAAATAAGTTAGTAACTGCTATCTAAAATATTCATATAAATCAATAGTTTAAGATTTATCCGAATTCTATTTTTGCTTGGCCTGAATTTGCCCCATCCTTTTTGATATAGATCAAACCCTCTCTATAGCCTTACTTTGATAATCAGAGCAGTCTATTTGGATTATGTCGCTGTTTGGTCACAAAAAAGGAGAAACCATGGGACTTACCGTGGGGAGTAATCAAGATACCTTCAATTACAAGGTTGTCAGCCAATTTGCCATTGTTACTGTGCTCTGGGGAATTGTTGGCATGCTCGTGGGGGTTATCCTCGCAGCCCAGCTTATCTGGCCTGAAATCACTTTTAACATTCCTTGGTTGAGCTATGGTCGTTTACGCCCACTGCACACCAATGCAGTGATTTTTGCCTTCGGTGGATCGGCGTTGTTTGCAACGTCTTATTACATCGTGCAGCGCACAAGTCAGGCGCGTTTGTTTTGTGACAAATTAGCGGCTTTTACCTTTTGGGGTTGGCAGGCGGTTATTGTTTTAGCTGCCGTGACATTGCCATTGGGCATCTCAACATCAAAAGAGTACGCAGAACTTGAGTGGCCTATTGATATTTTGATCACCTTAGTTTGGGTGGCCTATGCAGTAGTGTTCTTCGGCACCATCATGAAACGCAAAACGAAGCATATTTATGTTTCTAATTGGTTCTTCGGTGCTTACATTTTGACTATTGCTATTCTGCACATTTTTAACAACTTAGAAATGCCTGCAACATTGTGGAAGTCATATTCTGCTTATGCTGGCGTACAAGATGCGATGGTTCAGTGGTGGTATGGCCATAACGCAGTCGGCTTCTTCTTGACCACTAGCTTCTTGGGCATGATGTACTACTTCATTCCAAAGCAAGCTGAGCGCCCAATTTACTCATATCGTTTGTCCATCGTTCACTTCTGGGCTTTGAACTTTACGTACATGTGGGCAGGTCCTCATCATTTGCAACATACTTCTTTGCCTGACTGGACTCAGTCTCTTGGCACAGTATTCTCTTTGATCTTGCTAGCGCCATCTTGGGGTGGCATGATTAACGGCATCATGACATTGTCTGGTGCTTGGTACAAACTCCGTCGTGATCCAATCTTGAAGTTCTTGGTGGTGGCGTTGTCCTTCTACGGTATGTCTACCTTCGAAGGCTCCATGATGTCTATTAAGACAGTGAACAGCTTGTCTCATTACACAGACTGGACTATTGGTCACGTTCACTCCGGTGCTTTGGGTTGGGTTGCCATGATTACGATTGGTTCCCTCTACTATTTGATCCCACGTTTGGTTGGTCAAAAAGAAATGTATAGCACCAAGTGGATTGAGTTGCATTTCTGGATTGCTACTATCGGCGTGGTTTTATACATTGCCGCTATGTGGATCGCTGGGGTTATGCAGGGTCTGATGTGGAGAGCATTCGAGCCAGATGGTACTTTGACATATAGCTTTGTTGAGTCTGTAAAAGCTACCTATCCTTTCTACGTCATTCGTTTGATGGGTGGCTTGTGCTACCTAAGCGGCATGTTCTTGATGGCGTTCAACGTCTTCAAAACCGTGCAAGGCAAAACTTTTGTAAACGCGCCTATTCCTATGGCCGTTGCTGAACACTAAAAGGAGAAGAAAATGTCTAGCGAAAATAAATTCTTTTCCCACGGAACGCTTGAGAAAAACGTTGGTTGGTTAATTATTGCCACAATCATTGTTGTGTCGATAGCGGGTTTGGTGCAAATCGTGCCACTCTTCTTTCAGCACACTACTACTGAGCCCAGTCCAGGAGTTGCTCCATATACCGCTTTGAGACTAGCTGGTCGTGATATTTATCAGCGCGAAGGATGTGTTGGCTGTCATTCGCAGCAGATTCGTACTTTGCGTTCAGAAGTAGAGCGTTACGGCCCTTATTCATTGGCTGGTGAGTCTGTATTTGATCATCCGTTCTTATGGGGCAGTAAGCGTACTGGTCCAGACTTGGCTCGTGTAGGCGCTCGTTACTCTGATGATTGGCATCGTATCCACTTGCGCAATCCACGCGATGTGGTTCCTGAGTCCAATATGCCTGGATACCCTTGGTTGCAGAAGAATGCTGCTGACGCTTCTTCAATACAGTCTCATATGATTGCGATGACTCGTTTGGGTGTACCTTATACCGAGGAAATGATTGCAAATGCACCTAAAGAGTTAGAAGGCAAGACTGAAGAGGATGCATTAATTGCCTATCTTCAGGGTCTTGGTGTAAATCGTAGATACATCGTTGTTGATGAAGTGGTGGCCAAGTAAAGGCTGGGATTTTAATTAAAACGATATAAATCAAATGGAACAGATCACGCCTTACCTCTCAGCTTTTTCTACAGTAATTGGCCTTATCTTTTTTGTAGGAATTGTTTGGTGGGCATGGTCTCCTGGTAGAAAGCAAGCAAATCAGGAATCAGCAGAACTTCCATTTGATCTTCCAGATGAATTTAGTAAGGACAAATCATGAGTGACTTTTTTAGTGGCGGTTGGAGTGTATATATCGCTTTAGTGGCATTAGTCGGAATTTTTTGGTGTATCTGGCTTTTGTTTTCACAAAGAAAAGCTAAGGTTGTTCATACTGCCGATGGCGCAGTTGCTGACACTGGCCACGTCTGGGACGGTGATTTGCGCGAACTGAATAATCCATTGCCACGCTGGTGGATGTGGATGTTCTTGCTTTCATGTGTATTTGGATTGGTTTATTTGGTCCTGTTCCCAGGTCTTGGTTCTTTCCCTGGTGTATTGGGTTACAGCACTGATGGATCCCTCATGAAGTCGATGACGACTGCTAATGATGAATTAAAGCCAGTTTATGCAAAATATGTCAGCATGGACATTCAGCAGGTTGCTGCAGATCCGAAAGCGCGTGAGATGGGCCAGCGTTTGTTCTTGAACTCTTGCGCTCAATGTCATGGCTCTGATGCTGGTGGTGCAAAAGGCTTTCCAAACTTAACTGATGGTGATTGGCTCTACGGTGGTTCACCAGAAAACATCAAAACTACAATTACCAACGGTCGTGGCGGTGTAATGCCTCCATTCCCACAGCTCGATAGCAAACAAATTGTGGATGTGGCGAACTATGTTCGTAGCCTTTCTGGATTGCCAGCAGATGATATTAAAGTGGCGCGTGGTGCTGAAGTATTCAAAGCAAATTGCGCAGCCTGTCACGGTGCTGATGGTAAGGGCAACATTGCATTAGGCGCACCTAATCTTACTGATAAGACCTGGTTATATGGTGGCTCAGAAGCGACCATTGTTGAGACTGTAACTAAAGGCCGTATGGCAATGATGCCTGCTCAGGACAAAGTATTGAGCCCTGAGAAAATTCAATTGCTAACAGCCTATGTGTGGGGTTTATCTAACAATAAGCAACCAGCAGCAGCTAAGTAAGTAGGGTATTCAGTGGCAGATCTTCCGCCGGGTGGCAAACCTGTTCCGATAGAGATAATTGAAGAATCTCTTTACGAAGTCCGGCGTAAGATTTATCCGCGCTCAGTAACGGGATTATTTGCTCGTTGGCGCTTTATTCTTGTTTTTGCAACCCAGCTTCTATTTTATGGTTTGCCATGGGTTAGCTGGAATGGTCGTCAGGCTGTTCTCTTTGATTTAATTCAGCGTAAGTTTTACATCTTCGGCATTGTTTTGTGGCCGCAGGACGTGATTTATCTCACGCTCCTCTTAATTCTTTCTGCTTTAGCACTCTTTCTATTTACTGCGATTGCTGGGCGACTTTTCTGCGGATATGCCTGCCCTCAAACGGTTTATACCGAAATCTTTATGTGGATCGAGCGCAAGGTTGAGGGTGACCGTTTTGCGCGTATTCGTTTAGATGGCGAGGAGTGGCCCTGGGGCTTTAGAAAATGGCGCCTCAAGATTACTAAGCATTTCCTCTGGTTGCTAGTCGCATTTTGGACGGGCTTTACCTTCATTGGCTACTTCACCCCAATCACCACTCTGGGTTCTGCATTAATTCATTTATCTTTAGGCCCTTGGCAGACTTTCTGGTTGTGTTTTTATGCCTTTGCAACTTGGGGTAACGCAGGCTTTATGCGTGAGCAAGTTTGTAAATATATGTGCCCATACGCACGCTTCCAAAGCGTGATGGTAGATAAAGATACCTTCTTAGTTACTTATGACAAAGTGCGTGGTGAGCCTAGGGGTAGCCGTAGTAAATCTGCTGATCATAATTCTTTGGGGTTGGGCGATTGTGTTGACTGCAGTATTTGCGTGCAGGTTTGCCCAACCGGAATTGATATTCGTGATGGCTTGCAATATATGTGTATTGGTTGTGGCGCCTGTATTGACGCCTGCGATCAGGTGATGGAAAAAGTGAATTACCCTAAAGGATTGATTCGCTATACAACCGAGAGAGCAATCGAGGATCGGGAATCCAATCAAAGCGCCATTCGTCACATCTTACGGCCACGCGTATTAATCTACACAGCTTTTATTACTGTGCTTACTGGCGCCTTCTTGGTATCGTTGGCCACCCGCAACCCATTAAGGGTGGACGTGATGCGTGATCGTGGTGCCCTAGCACGTGAGGTTGATGGCGTGCGCATTGAAAATATTTACCGCATTCAGATCATGAATGCCTCTGAAAATAATATGAACGTACAAGTAAAAGCTCTTGGTTTAGATGGGCTTAAAGTGCTGAATTCGCAGGGTCAGGTTGTGACTGAGATTGAGGTGGGGCCAGCCAGCAATTTATTGATGCCAATTAAAGTAAGTACCGATATTGGCGTAAATGATCCTGGTAATTACCCGATTCGTTTTGATGTTGTCGCTCACGAAATGTCTGGAAATGAGATGATTACCAGAACGCGTGATGAGAAATCGACTTTTATTATTCCCCGTTAAGCCTAGAGCAATGGAGAGGATGTATATGACAGAACAGCAAATTACTAAGCCTTGGTTTAAGCAACTTTGGCCATGGTTATTGATCAGCGGTCCTGCGGTTGCGATGATTGGTTGCATCATCACTATTTATTTAGCAATCAATATGCATGCTGATAAGCCGTTGCGTGATGGCGTGGTGAAGCAGGGTTTAAAAGTTGAGCAGATTAAAGATACGCAGGTTCAAAAATGAAGTACCGCTTGCTGATCTGGATTTTATGGCCTTCTTTTTTGGTGGCTGGCATGGCTGAAGGCTTGTTGTTTACGGTGATTCATCCGCAAGACCTTTTATTTTTTGGCTACCACCCTGAAATTTCTGATGAGGGTATCTACACCATTGGATTCTTTGTGATTTGGACTTTCTGTGCAGTATCCAGTGCTCTGACTGCCTACATTCTTCCGGGTATTGAATCCCCAGATAACAAAGAAATAGATCGCGGCTTAATTTAAACCGGTTTGATGGGAATCTCTGGACTGATACAGTCGTGACGATCTGGGTTTGGGATGCCGGCAAGTTCGTATAGGCCATTCATATCAATGAGTTTGATATGACGTTGTTTAATCTGAATGAGGCCGGATTCTGCAAAGCGTGAAAGCATGCGACTAACAGTCTCAATCTGAATGCCGAGGTAACTGCCGATATCATTGCGGCTCATGCGCAAATCAAATTCATGATTCAGATAGCCTCGTGCTGCCAAGCGTTGAGACAGGCTTAATAAAAATGCAGCCAATCTTTCTTCCGCACGCATTGTGCCAAGAGAAAGCAGGTGACGTTGATCTTGAGTCAGTTCGCGACTCATGATTTTGTGGAACTGATTTTGTAGAACGGGAATTTGGCGGGCTAAATCTTCAAAAGCTTCGTAGCGAATAATGCAAACTTCACTCTCTTCTAATGCAATCGCATCTGATTGGTATTGACCTTCACCAATGCCATCAAGGCCTAAGATTTCCCCTGGTAGATGAAAGCCAATGACTTGTTGCCGACCATCTTGCAGGCAGAATTCAGTTTTGAGAGTGCCAAAGCGGACGCTATAGACGGAGCTGAGAGGGTCACCGTGGCGATAGAGGCTTTCACCCTTTTGTAGGTGAACGCGTTCTTTAACTAGGGTATCAATTTTTGTAACTTCGCTACTACTTAATCCAACGGGAAGGCAAAACTGACCCAGCACGCATACTGAGCATTTGCTAGTTGGGGTATCGGTGGGCTTGTAATTCATATTTGGATGTATCTATATGAGGAGTTTATTCTATTAATATGGAAATTATCGATTTCACCTATTTTTTGCCTATTTCATGCTAACAAGCAGCCTTCTTATCGCTGTATTCTTGGGCGCCCTTGTGAGTGGCTGGCACTGTGCCCTTATGTGTGGCGGTATTGCTGCAGCTATCGAGCGCCCCATTGCTTTGGAGGCCCCTTTAAGGTCTAAATCCGAGCTTTTTTACCTCCAGTCGATTATGCATTTGGGGCGTATAACGACCTATGTCTTATTGGGCACCTTGGCTGCCGCTATTGGCGTGGTTGTCTGGCAGCAAAATCTGATTCCGATCCAGCGCCCACTCTTTGCGCTGACCTCTATGATTTTGATATGGATGGGAATTCGTCTTTTGAGGGTAGGCTCATCCGAGGGCTTGCTTGGAGGAAGGTGGATTAGCTCCAAAATTGCTGCTTACTGGGCAAAATACTTGGGGCGTATGGCCAGCGGCCCTTCGCGTTGGTTTAGCGGCATGCTCTGGGGCTTGGTTCCCTGTGGATTGGTTTATAGCGTACTGCCGCTCGCATTTTTATCGGGTGACGTAGTTACTGGGGCAGCATTGATGTTGGCATTTGGTTTAGGCACTTTGCCTAATCTATTGTTAATCTCTAAGTTTTCTGCGGCACTCACTCAATTTGGCCAATATCGTTGGGTACGTTATTTTGCCGCATCGCTTCTGTTGATTGCAGGTGGCTTTGGTTTATATCGAGCCTGGGTTTTGCCAGAAGCCTTATTAAAAGGTGGCTTCTGCATTTCTTAATGCTATCTCTAGGTTGCGGCTGCTTCAATTCCAGAATTCAGATCGGGATAGAAAGAGTCTGGTGGTAGCGAAGTAATAAAGTCGCTGCGCTCTGCCATCTCCAGTGGTTGATGAGCTAAACCGCAAATGATCAGGCGAATATTTCTAATTTTGCATAAGTGCGCGAGTTCCATGATCGTATCCATGCCTGACGTATCGATGTAGATTACATTTTTTAAATCCAGCAAGAGTGTTTGTGAAGGTAGATTCGTTTCAATCTTTTCTAAGAGCTTTACTGCTCCAAAAAAGATAGCGCCATGAATGCGATAAGCATCTATTCTTCCTTGCTGATTACTCAGTCCTGGAAAGTCGCTGGCTAGAGCAGTCTCACAGCGCGAGAGGCTAGAGATCCGGTAGATGAAGGTTATAAAAGCTAACAACAAACCCACCTGAACTGCGATGGTGAGATCCAAGACAACCGTCAGAATAAAGACGCTCAGAATGGTGATGCGGTAAGGCAAACGGAACTGCTTGAGATCAATAAATTTCTGCCACTCCCCCATATTCCAGGCGACATACATCAAGATCGCCGCCAGACTTGCTAAAGGAATATTTTTCGCAAGAGGTGCTGCAAACAACACAATGATTAGTAAAGTTGCGGCGTGCACAATGCCAGAGATGGGGGTGGAAGCACCACTTTCAACATTGGTAACTGTGCGAGCAATCGTGCCGGTTGCTGGCATCCCGCCAAAAAATGGAATGGTGAAATTGGCAATGCCTTGAGCCATGAGTTCTTGATTGGATTCATGGCGATCATGGTTGAGACCATCAGCAATGCGGGCGCAGAGTAAGGATTCAATTGCCCCTAACAAGGCAAGCGTTAAAGCTGGCGCCACCATAAATTGCGCATTGCCCCAGCTGATCGGTAGCCATTCAAAAGCGGGAAGCCCCGATGGGATGCCGCCAAATCGACTGCCAATAGTGTCTACGGGCAAGTTAAGAAGGCTGGTAATTATCGTTGCCACTACCATTGCCACTACAGTGCCGGGTAAGTGTGATAACCAACCTAAGCGATTCTGAAATATTTTCCAAAAAATTAATAATGCAAGGCTACCGCAGGCAATGCCAATGGCTACGGGATTAAAAGTATCTGCAGCCATGTAGAGTGTGTAAATTTGCTGAAAAAATTGAGCAGGCATTTTTTCTATCTGCAAACCAAAAAAGTCTTTAATTTGGGATAAGCCAATCAGAAAAGCAATGCCGTTGGTAAAACCAATAATGACGGCGATTGGAATGAAGCGGACGAGTGTTCCAAGTCGAAATACGCCCATCAAAAATAAAAATACTCCCGACATGGCAGTTGCTAGCAATAAATTCGGAATGCCATAGCGCTCTACAATGCCGTAAACAATCACAATAAAGGCGCCAGCTGGCCCTCCAATTTGAACGCGACTGCCGCCAAGCAAGGAAATAAGCCCGCCAGCAATAATGGCGGTGAAGATACCTGCCTCTGGTTTTAATCCGCTGGCAATTGCAAAAGCCATGGCTAGAGGGAGTGCAACAACCCCAACTGTTATTCCAGCGAGAACATCCTTTGTAAAAAGGATGCGGTTATATCCAGAAAATGATTCTAGTAGCCGAGGGTGAAAAAACATGGTTGTGATTTCTTCGTCATTTAAGTCGTGCGTAATTATGAGATGTGGTTGCCAACCCAATAGGCAAATCCTGCACATAAAGCTGTCACAAAGCTACCCCATGCAATATCAATGAAAGCCAATTGCGCTGGAAAGTTTCTGACCACGGCAAGATTGGTTAGGTCATAAGTCATATAGCAAAATAGACCAAACAGTGCTCCATATTGCAGTGCATATATCCAGGACTGTTTTGATAGCGCTGGGCCAATAACAAAAATGCAGACGCCCAGCGAATATAAGAGGTAGAAGGCGAGCCCAGCAAGTAGCTTGGGTTCAGTTGCCATGAGGTCGCCCATTTCGTTACGGTAGAGGTTTTTTGCAAGACCTAAGAGCCATGCCAAATCGATTGCAATGAGGGCGACTAAAAATGAGAGGTAGATAGCCAAATTCTTTAGCAATTAAGTTACCTTTATTCTTTTATAGACTAATAATAAGTATTATGATGGAAAGAGAAGATTAGAAGTTCAATTTAAGAGGAGTCAATATGTTTAAGCATTTATTGGTGCCGGTAGACGGCTCAGATATCAGCAAAAAATCCTTGAAAAAAGTGGCTGCATTAGCCAAGGCGGATGGCGCTGCAGTGACGCTGGTCTATGTTTCTGATCCATTGCCACCAATGGTCTATTCAGATAGCACAATGGGCTATGGGATCTCTCAAAAAGAGCATGCCAAGGTATGTGAGGCTTATGCTAAGGATGTCTTTAAGAAAGCTGCGACTGCACTTGGTGCTGCCGTAAAAGCAAAAAGCTTGCATATTTCTAATAGCAATCTTTCCGAGGGTATCTTGGATGGTGCGAAAAAGGCCAAAGCCGACGTTATCGTCATGGCGTCGCATAAGCGCACAGGCCTTAAAGGCATTTTGTTGGGCAGCGAAACGCATGAAGTGATCATCCATTCCACTTTGCCGGTATTGGTTCTGGGCTAGATTACCCACAAGTGCACAAAAGGGTCCAAGCGGACCCTTTTTTATTGCTTAGTTATGCTTTATGGGGCTGCCGAGCAAGAGAATTTCTCTAGTGAGTTGTCCACTTTCGTTGTCGCGCATAGACCATAAATCTAGTTGTGTCTTGGAGCCATACGGGTCAACATAAACTCCATTTTTCCTTAATTCAAAATGAAGGTGTGGTCCGGTTGATCTTCCGGTTGATCCTACATAGCCAATCTCCAAACCGCGCCTTACCTCATTACCCAATTCGAGTTCAACGTTGTAATTACTTAAGTGAGCGTAGTAGGTATGGTAGTTGCCAGGATGCTCCAAAATTATTAAGTTGCCAAATGCGCCACTGTATCCAATATGCGCCACTCTGCCATTAGCAACACTAAATACTGGAGTGCCTATAGGTGCGGAGTAATCGATGCCCATATGAGCGCGATAACGTTGCTTGCTTGCTGCTGCTGGTGCAGTCGTTGGAGTTGTGCCCTTAACTGCTGGCGCCACAGTCTTGCTGCGCTTCCCAGGGGAGGCCCTTACCATGCCGACGCCTCTCGAAATACGTCGATAGCTTAATGGGTTAGTCCAGAAGGAGCGCTCAAGGGATTCCCCGGATCCCGTAAAGAATCCTCCGGGAATATCGCCACGCTCCATCCAAAAAGCGTTCGCATAAACCTCTTTAGTGGTCGGATCAATAATCTCTGCAGCCCAAATTTGGGCCCATTTTTCTCGATCACCGAAATCCACAATCAAACGTACAACACTGTTTGTATTTTCGAGTGAATTATTTTCTTCTGGATAAATTTGTTTGATCAGGGAATTTAATTCCCAAACGAGTTCGACTGGTAACTGATCGCTCACTTTGCGTGGATCATATAAAACATCTCTTAAGGGGATGCGTATTTCAGTGAGGCGCTTCGATTCATTTTTAAGGTAATCCTGCTGTATTAGAAATCCACCAACCGCTGATGGTGTGAAAGTCCACACTTCGGTTTTACTATCTTGAATGGGGCCATTCATAATGCTTAAAGAATCAAAGCGATTTCGACTGCCAAAAGCAACAGCGTAGGGAATGCATTCGCCGCGCATATGATCAAAAAATGTTTTTGTCTGGTTCTTAAAAAATTCGCTGAACTGACGGTTATTGATGCCCACGCTTGCGGGAAGATTGTCCTCATTAAAATTGCGTCGTAGGCAACCTTGGCTTACGCGGTAGTCTAAGTTGGCATCGCTATCGAGCATGAGCTCATCTGGAGCTTTGCGCTGGAAGAGGGATGGATTGAGACTCATGCTGCTGGTCTTTAAGCCCGCACCTGCCGATTTATCCTTGAAGCCAACCTGCTTGGAAGGTTGAACAACAACCTTCTGGCGGGTTTGATTTGTATTTTGAGTTTGAGCTGCATAAGCTAAGCCCGGGGTCGAGCAAAGCAAGGCACAGCCAGACAAAATAGTTACTCCCTTGGTAATTAGGGAGCGAATAGATACTTTTTTATTCACCCCTCAATTATCTAATAATGTGGGGGCGAAGCTGAATAAATATGTTGTGCTGCAGCAAAATGAATGCAGTCTTGATTTGAGATTAATTTAAAAGCTGCCCCAATGGCTGGCTTATCGGCAGACCGGCACCTATGGCGATACCACTTTTGCCACTTTTCACTAAATCTGTGACGATACAATCATTTTTTGATTAAGGAGTTTAGATGCCGATTATCGAATCCATTCAAGTTGCCTCAGTGGCGGTACCTTTGGATAAGGTAACCTCATTTTCTACCCGCACTGTTTCTGAGCGTCACTACTGTCTTGTAAAAGTTCGCAGCAAGGATGGTAATGAAGGCATCGGCTTTTGTTACGTCGGCAGTGCTGGTGGCGATATCGCCAAGATTGCTGTAGAACAATTACTGGCTCCAAAACTGCTTGGTCAAAATAGTCACCGCAGTGAAGGTCTTTGGATGGAGATGTATAACGAATCCATTCTTCAAGGTCGTGCTGGTGCGGTGATGCGGGGCATTTCCATTTTGGACACAGCCCTATGGGATTTAAATGCACGTTCAGTCGGATTGCCATTGCATCAATATTTGGGCTCAGTTGTGGATGATCGCGTACCTGCGTACGCTAGTGGCGGCTACTATTTGGAAGGCAAAACCCCAGCCAAGCTAGGCAAAGAAATGGAGTCTTACGTAAAGCAGGGCTTTAAGGCGGTGAAGATGAAGGTGGGGCGTTTATCCCCCTCTGAAGAAGAGGCGCGTGTTAAAGCTGCTCGCAAAGCGGTAGGCGATGATGTATTGCTTACCCTGGATGCTAACAATGCCTGGCGTGATTTGCCAACTGCGCTTGAGTATGTGCGTCGCTTTGAAGCTTACAACCCCTATTGGATTGAAGAGCCATTCTCGCCAGACGCAATTGATTTGCATGCTGCATTGGCACAGCAAACAAAAATTAACGTAGCTACTGGTGAGATGGAGGCGGGACGCTGGCGCTTCAGAGAATTAATAGATGCTGGTGGTGCCGCTATCTTGCAATCTGATGCGGCAGTTTGTGGGGGCATTACCGAATGGCGCAGAATTTCTGCATATGCGGATTTGAAGGGGGTGATTGTCTGCCCTCATTGGATGCACGACCTACATGCGCCATTAGTGGCTGCTACACCCAATGCCCGCTTCGTTGAATTTTTCTTAGATGATCAAGTCCTGAACTTCCGTAGATTAATTAACAAGCAGCTCGCCTTCAAAAATGGGGACTTGATCCTGCATAAGTCCCTTGGGCTGGGATTTGAGTTTGATGAAGCTGCTGTGAATAAGTATGCAGGCAAGGCTGCCTGGACCAAAATTGCCTGATCTAGACTAGCCTACTTTCCTAGATAAAGATAAAGCCCGCAATTGCGGGCTTTATTGCTTTTCAGAAATGCTTCTTCTTAAGAAGATCTGGGGTTAAACTTAAAATGCGTAATAGTTTGTGTCACCAGGACAAGACCAAAGCCAATAAAGCCAATGAGATCTGCTTCAGTAGAGGGATAGGCTAGGGCGACACCAGAGATCACCATGATGATGCGTTCAAAAATCTTGGTCTTCTCAATAAACCAACCTTGCAGTCCCCCTGCTAAGCAGATGATGCCAACCACTGCCGTAAAGGAAACCCAAGCAATTTGCATCCAGTCAGCTTGCTCCAACGCATTAGTTGATCCCATTAATAACAAGCTCACACCAGACTTATCCAATACAAACATAAATGGAACCAGAATGGCTGGAGCAACATATTTCCAAGTTTGTAAGGTGGTCTTATAGGGGTTGCCTTTACAAATCGCTGCTGCAGCGAATGGCGAAAGTGCAGTTGGAGGGGAGACTTCTGAAAGAACTGCGTAATAGAAGATGAACATATGCGCAGCAAATGCAGGTACACCTAAGTTGATCAAAGCTGGTGCTGCGATTACTGCACAAATAATGTAGGAGGCGGTAACTGGAACAGCAAGGCCAACCACCCAAACAACCAAGGCGGTGAAAATAGTCGTGAGCAAGAGTGAGCCGCCTGCATACTGAATCACGATGGAGCTGAATTTCAGGCCAAGACCAGTCAAGGTAACAGTACCTACAATCAGACCGGCACCAGCACACGTAGCGGCAATCGCCAAGACCCCTGTTGAGCCAGAGGCAAGCGCTTTAGTCAGGTTGGAGTTGTATATCCCGGAAAGAATGGGTTCCTTTCCTTTAAACCATGCCCATGGAATGATGGCGGTATCTTCACGCAACATGCTCGATAGAGCTGAAACCACTGTCGCCCAAAATACCGACATCACAGGCGAGAAGCCCATCAGCATGAATGCCACAATAGAGATGAGTGAGAAGAAATGGAACCAATATTTTTTGGTCAGTTGCCATGCAGTCTCAGTAGACTGAAATTGAATGTTCTTCATACCGTATTTGCGTACATCAATTTCTACCATGACAAATAAGCCAAGATAGAAAAGAATGGTTGGAATGGTTGCCATGAGCAATACATCCAAATAGGAAATCTTGAGGAAGTCGGCAATCAAGAATGCAGCTGCACCTAGCACAGGCGGGGAGATGATAGCCCCTAGGCCGCCAGCTGCTAAAAGTCCACCAGCCGCATTTTTTTCGTAACCCACTTTATCTAGCATGGGGGCTGCAACAGAGCCAACGGTAACCGTAGTGGCAACACCTGAGCCTGATGGCCCACCAAGTAAGAATGAAGACATCACAATAGTTCTGCCAACGCCAGAGGATTTTCCGCCCATGGCCGCAAAGGAGAAGTCGATAAAGAATTTACCTGCGCCTGTGAACTGCAAGAAAGCGCCAAAAATGGTGAAGAGAATGATGAGGGTTGCAGACACGTCTACGGCGGTGCCGTAAATGCCCTCGAGGGTCATATACATATAACCTACTAAACGATCAAGGCCATAACCTTTATGTGTCCAGGGCGCCGGTAGGTAATTGCCAAATAAAGCGTAGAGCAAAAACAAGACTGTGACTGTTACCAACACCATGCCGTTGGTTCTTCGGACGCTTTCAAGAATCAGGAGAATTAAACCGATGCCAATCATGACATCCGTCGAGTTGGGTGCGGTATTTCTGTCCATGAAGTCATCACCACCGCTCAAAATGTAATAAGCGATTGCTACTGATCCAAGCGCAAATAGCACATCCCAGATCATGAGGCGATTTTTAAAGCGAGCCGCAATAGGGAAGCTTAAGAAAACTAGGAACAAAACCAAAGCTACGTGAATTACGCGTAATTGCTGGGTTGGAACAATTGAATAAGCGGCATAAAGATGAAACAAAGACATGCCAACCGCTACCAGGGTAATGAATTTTGCTAGAAGGCCCTTGTAGTCATTAGAGTCACCCTCTTCTTGTTTGATAAAGGCATCTAATTTTTCTTGGGTTTCATTATCGATAACGTTTTGATTCATGTCTCAACCTATTTTTATATTTATGCGGTGCTGTATTTGAGTCCGCTGTAAAACGAAAGGGGTGAGATTCACTCACCCCTTATTGCAATTGCATGCTTAATTAACTTTGACGTTCTTTTCTTTGAAGTACTTTAAAGCGCCTGGATGGAAGTCAACAGGAGTGGATTTCGCCTTCTGATTTTCCAGGCTGACATTCATGTATTCCTGATGGGTGCGCACGAGATCAATCTTGTTATCAAACATCGTTTTGACAATCTTATAGGCTTGATCATCTGGCATATTGGCATTTACAACCAAGATATTGGCTACGGCTGCCACTTTATTGTCTTTAGACATGCCGCTATACATAGCCTTTGGAATGATTGTAGAGAAATATAAATTGCCATATTTCTTATTCATGAGGGGCACTTCATCCGAGGTGTCTACCATGACAATTTTCATACCTGGGCTATTGGCAAGATCAGTTACTGCGGCAGTAGGTAAGCCACCAACCCAGAAGAAGGCGTCAATCTTACGGTCTTTAACGGCGTTAACAGATTCAGCAACGCTTAAGCGCTCACGTTTGACATCTTTATCTTTATCTATGCCTGCTGCGTCTAGCAGGCGAAAGGCCATCACTTCTGTAGCGCTACCAGGAGCACCAGTACTAATGCGTTTACCTTTTAAATCCTTCATAGATTTGATGCCAGTGGAATCTACTGTTACCACGTGCATTAGATTTGGATAAAGAACCACAAGTGTGCGTAGATCTACTTTTTTACCAGCAAACTTACCTTCGCCAATCTGAGCGTCCTTAGCGGCATCAGCCATGGAGAAGCCAACGTATGGCTTGCCTGTACCAATGAGGTTTAAGTTGTCTACCGAGCCCCCAGTGACTTCTGCAGTAGCGGACATCCCAGGAACTTTGCTGGATAGGACGGAGGCTAAGCCACCGCCCATCGGGTAGTAAACACCACCTGTTCCGCCAGTTGCGATAGAAATATTTTGAGCGCTCACGCTTGCGCAAAGTAAGCTTAGCGATAAAGCAATGGCCTTTAATAGTTTCATGGTTGTCTCCTAATTATTTTTTAGTTTTTTAAATTACAGACCCGGCATAGCGAAGTTGATTGCCTTCAGCTCGCTAAGCAGTTGAGCTTGTTGATCAGCACTTAACTGCATGAGTGGTGGACGTACTCTGAGCCACTCAGGATCATTGGTGTAATGCGCAACAGCAGTTTTCATGCCAGCAATCATTTGGTACTTGGCAAAAATTCCGCGTACTTGATCTAAGCCTGCTTGGCGATCATCTGCATTCGATTCTCTCCAGTGCGCTGCCAAATCTGCAATAGCCTTTGGATTCACATTAGCGGTGGCGGAGATGCAGCCAACGCCGCCAGCACGCAGAGCGCGCATCAGAAATACTTCGCTGCCAGCATATACGCGGAAGCCGTGCGGCGCTAATAATTTGATAACAGATTCTGTGTAAGACCAGTCGCCAGAACTATCCTTCATGCCGACAACAGTCTTTGGGTATTCTTTGGCTAAACGCTCCAGTAAAGATAAGCTCAAATTTATTTTAGTTACTGGCGGAATGTTGTAGATATAAATCTGAAGTGCAGTGCTACCCACCTTTTGAATGACTTCAGAAAAATAGGCAAACAATCCATCATCAGAAACGTCTTTGTAATAGAAGGGTGGCAGCATTAATACCCCTGCGCACTGATGATTCACGGCGTGACGAGTCATGTTGACCGTTGCATCAATCGATGTTGCGCCAGTACCAGGCATTAAATGATCTGGATTTAGGCCGCCTTCAATCAATGCCGTTAATGTGCCCATCTTTTGTGGGGCAGACATTGAATTTGCTTCAGAGTTGGTGCCAAATATAGCTTGACCAACACCATTGGCTTCAAGCCATTTGCATTGCTTCAATAGTTTCGCAGCATCTGGGTTACCGTCTGCCTTAAATGGTGTGATTACTGGGGACAACACTGCGGGTAAGGTTGAAGGGTGCAGGGAAATCGTCATACTGGCTCCGTTGTTTTAGTTATTTACTTCCGATGGAAGTGTTTGGTTTTTAAAGAAGGCTTCTAAATTATCTATAGCTAAGTTAGTCATGGCTATCCGTGTTTCCGAGGTAGCGCTCCCGATATGTGGTGTTAACAATACATTATCAAGAGATAGAAAGGCGGCATTAGGGTTGGGTTCGTTTTCAAAAACATCGAGAGCGGCGCCAGCAATCTTTTTATGTTGCAGCGCATATAAAAGTGCACTCTCGTCCACCACGCTTCCACGGGCAATATTAATTAAATATCCTGAGGGACCCAAAGCCTCCAAAACCTTGGCGTTAATCATTTTGTTAGTATCAGGCGTTGCGGGGCAGGCTAGGAATAAGAGGTCGCAAACCTTGGCCAATTCTTGGAGATCTGGATGGTAGTCGTACGGTAATGACTTTTGATTAGGGCCTGAATAGGCAATCCTTACCTGAAAAGGCTCTAGCCGCTTGGCAAGATCTTGCCCAATGCGACCCATCCCAGCAATGCCCACGCACTTACCGGCCAAAGTGGTGGTTAATCTAAATGGCGCTTTTGACCAAGCAGTACTCTTAACGTATTCCTGGGCTGCGGGTAATTGGCGGAGTAAGGCCAGCATCATGCCAATAGCAAGCTCGCATACGGCATCGTTTAACACGCCAGGTGTATTGCTTACTTTGATATTTTTTTCCCTTAGAAAGGCTAAAGGGAGGTTGTCATAGCCAACTCCACAAGTTGCCACCATACGAATGCTGGGGATTTGCTCCACTAGGATCTGCGGCAGCTGGGTGTTGGAGCGAATTAATATGGCCTGAAAATCGCCGGCCGGGGTGGGCGCTTTTGGATCGAGGTGATGAACAGGGGTAAAGCGCCTATCTATCTCTGCTTGCATAATTTCAGGGAAATGGCCGACCTGCAGCACCGAATTGACGGGGATCATGTCTCACTAACTTTTTTATTGAAATAATGATCTCATTGTAAGAGGATTTTTTGGAAAAAGTCCGCCCCTATTTAGGAGAGAATTCATGTTATTTACCCCAGCCGAAACTAAGGTGGTCATTGTGGGTGGCGGCACGATGGGTGCAGATGTTGCAGCGGTTTGTGCGCGTGGCGGCTGCGCCGTTCAAGTCGTTGAGCCTACTACCGAGCGCCGAGCCCTCTTGCCTGATTATTTTGCCAATACCATGACCGAACTTGGCTATGAGCATCGCATTCATTTGCTATCGGTTGCGGGTACGCTTGAGGAAGTGGATTGGTCTGATATCGATTTGGTGATTGAGTGCGTGCCGGAGCGTTTGGATATTAAGCGTGAGCTGTTTGCTAAGCTGGAGAAATATGCAAAACCGGAGGCGGTCTTAGCAAGTAATAGCACGAGTTTTCCGATTAGTGAGATTGCTAATGGCCTCAAAACAGCTGCCCGCATGATTGGCCTGCATTTCTTTATGCCTGCACATTTGGTTCCTTGCGTCGAGGTGGTTTATGGTGCAAAGACTTCCGCTATGGTTGGCGACAGCCTTTCACGTTTGATGACTGCGTGCGGAATGGTGCCGGTTACTGTTAAAAAAGATCTTCCTGGATTTTTAGCCAATCGACTTCAGCATGCTTTGTCACGCGAGGCCTTCTCCATGGTTGATGAAGGCATCTGTACGCCAGAAGATATTGATAAGGCCGTCCGTTTCGGCTTTGGCTTTCGTTACATCGCCGCAGGTCCAGCAATGCAAAGAGATCATGCGGGCTTAGAGGTGCATGGTGCTGGGGGTGCAACGATTTATCCCACACTGAATAACTCCCCAACGATAGCAAAGTGCTTGAGTGATCGCATCGCTAGCGGCAAGTTTGGTATGAAAACCGGCGAAGGTTTTTTTAAGTGGACCGCTGAGACTATTAAAGCGGAGCGTGAGCGCTATCAAAAGGCTTTGCGTGCTGGCTTAAAGATTATTCAAAAAGATCTGCCCGAAATCAAATAGCAAGCGGTATATCTTTCGGGTGCAACAATGCGGTACAGCAGCAGGGCGTTAAACGCTTTGCCAAGGATTCATGAATTCCCTCCATTTTAGTGGAGAAGCGAGTTATCCTTTAGGGATGAAGAAAATCATTCGCATATGGGATTTGCCAATCCGTTTATTTCATTGGCTATTAGTGCTTTGCATTGTCGGAAGTTTGATAAGCGTCAATCTCGGCGGTAATGCAATTCAATGGCATGCTTATTTTGGCTACAGTGTTTTAACTTTATTGATCTTCAGAATTGTTTGGGGTTTTGTTGGCTCAACCCATGCACGTTTTGCATCATTCTTCCCGACTAAAAAAGCGATCTTGGACTACTTAAGTGGAAGTTCACCAAAAGTTCTTGGTCACAACCCTATTGGTGCAATATCAGTTTTTGCTTTGTTATTTGTACTAAGCGTTCAAGTATTCACTGGTTTATTTGTAGACGACGAGATCGCTTTCCAAGGGCCTTTAGCAAAATACGTGCCAGGCTGGGTTGTCTCATTTCTGTCGGAGATTCACGAGGGTAACCAGGTGGTGATTTATACCCTCATCACTATTCATATTGCAGCCATTTGGGCTTACAAAAAGTTTAAAGGTGAGAATCTGATTAAGCCAATGATTAGTGGCGATAAAGAAATTGACCCAAGTGAGGAGGCAAAATATTTGCCAGCTGACTTGGGTCGCGCATCCAAGGATGGAGTTCTGCAGCGCGGTTTTGCCTTGGTGCTTTTAAGCGTGATCGCGGTGGCGGTGGGCTACTTAGTTACAAAGTAAATACCAACCAAGGCAGCACTTCCTTTTATTTCTTTTTGAAATCATCATGGCAGCCTTTGCAGGTTGCTCCTGCTGCGCCAAATGTTTTCTTAATGCTATCTAAGTCGCCAGACTGGGCAGCCTTATTTAAATCCGCAACAGCTAATTGCATCTTGTCGGCAGCGGCTTTGAATTTAGCGTTATCTGACCAAACATCTGCTTGTGCTTTACCACCTTCGGTGCCTGGACCAAAAGCTTGCCAAGGCAATGAGGAGAGAGTGGCAACAATGGCTGCATTTTTTGCAACTTCATCCTTGTTATAAGGAGCTTCACCCTTCACAGCAGCACCAATTTTCCCAAATGAATTTGCCATGACCGTAAATGCACTTTGACGATATTTAATTGCGTCTTCTGGTTTTTGGAATTGAGCAAATGCGAGACCTGTGCCAATCGTCAAAACAGTTGTGATACTTGCTAGAACAAATTTCTGTAATTTCATCATGGTTCTCCGTTAATCAAGTGAGTTGCGTTGCCTGAGCATATCCCAGAAAAGTACTTTTTGCTCGACTTAAAACAGCATTCTAAGTGGGCTGGTCAGCAAAAGGATGAGCCATTCAAAGAAGTGCATCAAGGGGGTTATCCAAAGGGCGCCAATGATTCCTGTAAATACTAACCCCAGAACGATAAAGAAACCCCATGGCTCAAGTCGTCCAAGTGCTATCGATTGACGAGCTGGTAATAGGCTTGAAAGAATTCGGCCGCCATCGAGCGGTGGCAGAGGAAAGAGGTTAAATACCAGTAAGCCCAAATTCCAAGTGATGCCCGCTTGAGACATGGAGATCAGAAACTTCTCATCAATCCCGAACCCAACCAGTGCTATTAGAAGTACGAGCCAGATCAGTGCCTGAATAAAGTTAGATCCCGGGCCTGCTAGAGCAACCCAAATGGAGTCAATTCTGGGATTTCTGAGGCGGCCAAAATTAACTGGAACTGGCTTTGCATAACCCACTAAAAAGGGGGACCCCGTGAGAATTAAGACCAGTGGAATCAGGATCGTGCCAACAGGATCTATATGTTTGGCTGGATTCAGGCTGACCCGACCGAGCATATAAGCGGTGTTGTCCCCAAATTTGCGGGCCGCATAGCCATGGGCCGCCTCGTGGATGGTGATGGCAAAAATCAAAGGAATCGCATTAATGGCGACGGCTTGGATAGAATAGTCGGTAATCATGGCAATATGATATCCATAGGAGCTCAAAGTGACTGACGAAAAGAAGCCTGAATCAAAAACCCCAGTAAAAGCGGCTGTAGCTAAGCCACCGGTACGTCCGCCCGCCCCAAAAGGCCCCTCAGGACCTGCTGGAAGGCCTCAGGCAGGTTTTGGTGGTGGAAAAGGCATGATGCGCAAGGCTGGACGCGGTCGATAGTGGATAATTACCATATTCATTAATGTGTTTACAGAGGATTTAGCATGAACGAATGGCATAACGAATCAAAAGAAGAAATCAACAAAAAGATCATTACATTGATCGTGATGTTGGGAGCCGCTACTAGCTTGGCGATTTTGTTTGCATTGGTTGCAGCTCACACAGGTTACGTATTCGGTTAATCGGCATTAATGACTAGCCATCGCCAACCTGCAGTATTTGCTGGCCATGGCAGTCCAATGTATGCCATAGAGCCCAACCGCTACACAGCGGCGTGGTCGGCTCTTGGAAAATCGTTAAAGCGCCCTGACGCTATATTGGTAATTTCAGCGCATTGGGTAACTCGAGGTACTTGGGTTACTGCAATGCCAAAACCAAAAACGATTCACGACTTTGGCGGATTTCCGCAAGCACTCTTTGATATTCAATACCCAGCGCCAGGAAGTCCAGCTTTGGCGGATCGTGTTCAGGCCTTATTAAATGTCCCTGTAGTGCTCGAAGAAAATGAGTGGGGTGTTGACCACGGCGCGTGGTCTATTCTCAAATACATGTACCCAGATGCCAGCGTGCCGGTGGTGCAGTTAAGTTTGGATGGCTCTATGTCGGCGCGTCAGCACTACGAGCTAGCAAAGCAGTTGCGTCCTCTACGTGATGAAAATATCTTGATTCTGTCCAGTGGCAATATAGTGCATAACTTGCGAACGATCCATTGGCAAGCAGGGGCAGAGCCCTATCCTTGGGCAACAAAATTCAATGAATTTTTTGCTTCAGAAATTCGTGCCAATCATCATGATGCCTTGATCGATTGGGAGAGTTATGGTGATGCGGCACACCTTTCCATTCCGACTCCTGAACACTATTGGCCAGCTTTATATACACTGGCTTTGCAGCAAGAGGGTGAGCAAGCGAAAGTGTTTACAGATGGAATTGAGATGAGTTCTATTAGCATGCTGGGTTTTTCAATTCAATAAAGAGCGGATTATGTGGCTATCGATTTTTGCAATCTTCTTTGGGGCGGGTTTTGGCGCTTTATTAAGGGCAGCCTTTAATTTGCTCACTGCAGGCGTTGCATCATCCTTGCCTTTGGGAACATTCATATCCAATATGGTTGGTGGATATTTGATCGGTATCGCAGTTGCATTCTTTGGCAACAACCCTGATCTTTCTGCTGAGTGGAAGCTTTTAGTTGTAACTGGCTTTTTGGGAGGCCTCACTACCTTCTCTAGTTTTTCAGCTGAGGTTGTTGGCTTTATGCAGCGCGGAGAATTTACCTGGGCTTTGGGTACAGCACTTATGAACCTAGTGGGTTCACTGGCATTGACCTTCCTGGGCATCTTGACTTACCAAGCGCTTAAATAAAAAAGAGGGCAAGCCCCCCTTTTTTTTATTCTGCAGTGATTCAGTATTGAGTGCCAGTGATTACTCCGGCTTGATATTGGCACTCTTGACTACTGTACTCCACTTAGCTGCCTCTGACTTGATCAGAGTGGCAAATTCAGCAGGGCTTCCACCACCAATCTCATTTCCCTGAGAAAGCATGAGCTCACGTAATTGCGGATCCTTGAGCGCCTCATTTGCAGCAGCATTTAATTTATCAATAATGGCTTTTGGCGTGCCCTTTGGTGCAATTAATCCCTGCCAATTGAGTACTTCAACCTTTGGGTAACCCAATTCTGCAAAGCTTGGAACATTTGGCAAAAGAGGCGAGCGCTTTTTGCTGGTAATAGCAAGTGGGCGAATCTTGCCTGCTTGAATGCTTGGTACAGCGGAATACATTTGATCAAACATGAGATCCACATTACCACCCATAAGATCCGTTAAAGCAGCTGATCCGCTTTTATAAGGTACATGAATCATCTGAATGCCAGCATTGAGTTCAAACAATTCCGCAGAGAGCTGATGGCTGCCACCAATGCCGCCAGAAGAGAATGTCAAAACACCGGATTTTGCCTTGGCCGCTGCAACAATATCTTGCACAGTTTTGTAAGGAGAGTTGGGATTCACTACTAAGACCAAGGGACCTTTTTCAATCAAGATGATAGGTGTTAAATCCGTTTCTGGGTCATACCGTAAATTGCCAAAAAGTGTTTTATTCACTGCCATTGGCGCAAAGTTTCCCATGCCAATGGTGTAGCCATCGGGCGCAGATCGAACAATCGCTTCTGTACCAATATTGCCGCCAGCACCAGGTTTGTTATCAACCACAATTGGTTGCTTGAGTAAAACACTCATCTTTTGTGCGAGTTGTCGGCTTCGAGAGTCAGCACTTCCGCCAGCGCCATAAGGCACGATGAAGTTGATGGGTTTATTAGGGTAATTGTTTTGTGCAAAAGAAGCATTGCCGAAAACAGAGAGCAAGCTCACTAGAAAAATGGTGAAGTGTTGAATCAGTCTCATATGTTTTCCATAAGACGTTTAAATAAATCCCAAGACACCCAATGCGCCGCCAATTGCAATGAGGTAGAGCGGATGCCAGCGTGTAAGTAAGGTAATTGCAATCGTGCCAAAGGTCAATAAGTAGGCGGCCGTGCCAGTGTTGATTTGGAGCGCAATACCCCAAGCGGCTGATAACACTAGACCTACCGCTAGAGCGCCAGCAGCTGCTTGAATCATTTTTTGCTTTTGAATATCCCGCATGCCCAAAATAGAGCGCTGCAAGAAATAGATCATGATTGAGGATGGCCAGGCAATCGCCAGTGTTGCAATAGCTGCGCCGATGACGCCACCTACTTTCCAGCCAATGAGTGTGACGGTCATTAAGTTTGGACCAGGTGCAGCTTGCGCAATAGCAAAGTAATCAGCAAAGGTTTGACTATTAATCCAGTGCTCTTGGTTTACTGATAAATCATAGAGTGTTGGCAGGAGAGCGTTGATTCCTCCGAACGCAACTAAGGAGAAGGCTGAAAGTTTGAGAAAGAGGCTGACGAGAGTTCCAATCATTTCTTTACCTTCTTCCATGCCAAAAAAAATGCCAGTGGAGATGCAAGCAATACTACCCAGCCTAGACCCAAATGAAAATACGTCGCCGCTAAAATGGTTAAGAAAATAACAGAGAGCATCGGCGGGTATTTCAGTTCGGTACGCATCATTTTGAAACCTGTGCTGGCTATAAGGCCCACTCCTACTGCAGAGATGCCTCTGAGTAAGCCCTGAACCACGGGCATATAGCTGTAATGTTCATACAGAATTCCAAGCAAAATGACGATGGCTACGGGTCCCAGCATTAAGCCCATGACTGCTGCAAAGGCTCCAGGCACACCAGCAAAGCGACTGCCTACACATACTCCGAGGTTCACAATATTTGGGCCTGGAACAATTTGGCAGATGCCGAGCATGGCGCTAAATTCTTCGGAAGTGAGCCATTTCTCTTGCTCAACAATCGTGCGCCGTGCCCAAGGTAGTACGCCACCAAACCCAGACATCCCAATTTTGCTAAAGCCAAGAAAGAGCTGCTTGGGGGTTAGGGTCTTCGGTTGAGTAGGCATGTGAATTTTTGGCAGTTTTACTGCGACTCTATTGGGGCTTAAATGGATGTGGCACCGGTTTATTTTCTAACCAAGTTTCCAATGTTTCGGTAATGCCTTTGGAGAAGGTTGCAAAAATAGGTTCGGCAATAAATCCAAGATGTGGGGTTACTAAGAGATTTGGTGTGTTGCGTAAGCTATCTTTTTCTGGGAGAGGCTCCACATCAAAAACATCCACCGCCGCTTGACCTGGTCTGCCTGCAGCCAATGCTTTCTGGAGGTCAGGCATATTGATCAGTGCAGCACGGGAGGTGTTTATCAGAATCGAGTCTGGACGCATGAGTGCTAATTGATCTGCGCTAATAAGACCCTTTGTTCCAGGTCCCGCCACCAAGTGCATAGACACTACTTTAGAGGTTTTAAGGAGTTCATCTAGGCTGACTGCTTTTGCATTTTCAGCAGCGGCACGTTCAGGCGTCATGCGAGGGCTCCATGCAACTACCTCCATACCAAATGCAGCACCAACGCGGGCTACACGACTACCAATAGCACCCAAACCCATAATCCCCAAACGTTCACCAGAGAGCATTGGCAAAAGCGACATGGCATCACGCCAACCGCCTGAGGCAATCAGCTTGTTTTCTTCAATGAGGCGCTTAGAGGCCCCCAAAATGAGAGCCCAGGTTAGCTCTGCGGTAGTTTCTTTAGATGGACCACCGGGTGTGCAGGCCATGGGAATGTTTCTGGAAACCAAGGCTGATGCCTCAAGAGTGCCATTACGTTCACCTGTAAACATTAAAAACTTCAGCTTTGGTAAGCGCGCAATCATTGCCTCGTTAAATGGAGAGCGATCTCTTACGATGGCAATGGCATCTGCATCTTTAACGGCTTCATATAGCGCTTCATCTCGTAAAGGCTCATGATGAATAGTGAGATTCGTCTGTTGATCTAACTTATCCCAGTTAGAGAACCGACGAAGCGCACGTTCATAGTCTCCAAGTACAACAATATTAGGTAGTGAAGCCATAAAAAACTTTCAGTTGAGATTAGTCTGGAGTACAAAGATTTAGAATGTGTTTGAGATCAGGCGCTTGTCCGAGCTTCCAGAGAGCGGAAATCAGCTGGCGGGTTTTTTCTTTACCAATGATGGGTTCCGCTAAGCTGGTGAACTTTTGTTCCAAGTTTGCGTCACTCATTGGGTTCTCTACAGAGCCAATCGCATTCTTCACGAAGATGTGCACTTCTTTGCCATTCTTCAGGAAGGCTTTTACGTCAACTGACGCTTCGCTAATAGAGGTATCAGTAGTGGCATTTACTTTAGCACGTAAAGCGATAACGTCAGGACGGTTTACGATGTCATCGGCATATTCACCTTCACCAGCTTGACCAAAAATCAAACCTACTGCGCAGCCGTGGTAAACGCTGAACTTGCCCTCTAAACCATCTTTCGGTGTTTTTTTGCCAGTGAGCTCAAGCACTAATGGGTGAACACGCAGTTCAATGCGTTCTACATCTTCTGCGTTAACGCCTTGAGCCCGTAATTGTGCACAGGCATCAATGGCTGGGTGAATTACGATACCGCAAGCGAATGGCTTATAGGTGTTTAAGGAGATTTCAAAAGATTTTCCTAGGGCGCGATCAATTTCTGACCAGTCACATTTTGTAGAAACAGTCTGCATATATCCACGACCCGCCTCCAGTGCTTTGGGGCTTGCAGTAAAGCCATGCTTTGCTAGTAATGCAGAAAGTTGGCCTGCACGAGCAGCACCGCCTGGATGAAATGGTTTTGTCATCGTGCCAAATTGCTCACGCATACCAACTGGTTGTGAGGCGGCAATGCCAAGAGCCATCGTTGTTTTTTGTAAATCGAGACCCATTAGACGTGAACAGGCAGCAGCAGATCCTAGCATGCCAGTAGAGCCGGTAATATGCCAACCGCGATGGTAGTGGTCTGGATACATGGCATTGCCAACGCGACAGGCAACATCGATTCCCAAAACAAGAGAGTCGATCATTTGGCGACCGTTAGCGCCAATATGTTCACCCAAGGCTAGGATTGCAGATGCTACTGGACCAGCTGGATGAATAACGGTTTTAAGGTGTGTGTCATCAAAGTCAAAAGTGTGTGAACTGATGCCATTGATGAGTGCTGCACCGCCCATATCCACTTTGTCTTTACGTCCGAGAATGCTGGCTTGTGGCGCCGGTTGAAATTCACGAATAGCAGCCAATGAAGATTCAACGCTCTCATGATTGGCAGCACCAATAGCACAACCGAGCCAGTTTAAGAATGTGCGATGCGCCTCGTGTTCAACCTCAGGAGTCCATCCTTGGCCTGGATGGGCATTAACAAATTCAGCCAATATTTTAGTAACAGGTGGTGCATTGAGATCGGCCGCCGCTGCAATTGCGTGTGACATATAAAAGTCCCTATTGATTTAGTAAATTTAAATGAATTATTTTTTTGTAAATGGATTATTCAATTTCAATATTGCGATCCTTGGCTACTTTTGCCCAGCGTGCAATGTCTTCTTTGATGTAGTTCGCAAATTGAGATGGGGTCATTGGCATCAGCGTCATTGCTTCACTAGTCATCTTTTCGGAAAATTCTGGCAACACCAAGACTTTGTTGAGCTCAGTATTTAGCTTTGTAACAATAGCTGGCGGTAAATTAGCTGGACCCACTAAACCGTACCATTGCTGACCATCAAAACCGCTGTAACCCAACTCCTTGAAGGTCGGAATATTAGGGGCGGCTGAACTACGCTTAGATCCAGTAATGGCTAAACCGCGCACGCGATTGGTATTGATATAAGGAAGCCCTGCAAACAGGGTTGGAAACATTGCTTGGGTTTGGCCGGCCAATAAGTCCGTATAAGCAGGACCAACACCGCGATACGGTACATGCACCATGAATATTCCCGCGGCTAATTTGAATTGCTCCATGCCCAGATGAGTAAGTGTTCCAGGCCCTGCTGAGCCGTAACTTAATTTTGCAGGATTCTTTTTGGCGTAATCGACAAACTCTTTTAAGTTTTTGATGGGTAGCTCGGGATTGATGATGAGCACATTAGGCGTAGCGCCAATCATGCCAATCGGGGTGAAATCTTTGAGGGCATCGTAAGGTAATTTTCGAACGGCTGGATTGGTGCCGTGCGTCCCAACATAAGCAATCATGAGGGTGTAGCCATCAGCCGGTGCTTTAGCAGTTGCTTGGGAGGCGATTGAGCCACCGCCACCGCCCATATTTTCTACAACGACAGTTTGGCCGATGGAGCGTGAGAGCTTTTCCGCAACAGCGCGCGCAATATTATCTAAACCACCGCCAGCAGCTACAGGTGCAATGAGTTTGATAGGTTTCATTGGATATGCTGGCACTGCACTTTGCGCTTGTACAGTGCAATGGATTGCCATCCCTAGAAATGCGCAGATAAGGGATGATAAAAAAATCGGCTTTTGCCGATTAATCGTTTTAGACATGTCTCGAGTCCGAATTATTGTTTTATTAGTTTTGTACAGCTTTGTTACTACTTGGTAATTCTACTATTTCTGAGCTTACTACCCTTTAGGCAGAACTCGCTTTAAGTTTTTTCCGTATAGAGCGCTCTAGGGGTATGGAATCGAGGTTTGGTTCCAAGGCCTCGCGCTCATCAAAGACAAAGCAGCTACCTTGATAGTGTGCGGAGCCAACCTCTTCAAAGTACTTCAAAATCCCACCCTCTAATTGGTAACTGTGCTGCATGCCAATCTCCCGCATATACAACCCTGATTTTTCGCAGCGAATGCCGCCAGTACAAAAACTGACCAAGGTTTTATCTGCAAGCTCTTCTTTATGCGCGGATATGGCAGCTGGGAATTCGGTGAACTTTTCGATATTGAAATGCAAAGCGTTTTCAAAAGTGCCGTAATCGACTTCAAAGGCATTTCGTGTATCTATCATGACAACAGGGCGACCTAAATCATCGGTGCCGCGATCTAACCACTCCTGCAGTTTTTGTGGAGTGATGAAATTGGCACGACCTTCCTCCGGGCGAATCGTTGGGTGGTTCATGCGGATAATTTCATTTTTGAGCTTAATCAGCATCTTTTTAAATGGCTGCTCTTCAGACCAACTTTCTTTGGCTTGTAGTGGTGCAAATCGGGGGTCTGTCCTGAGCCAGTCTAGAAATCCGCGCAGCTCACCTGGCTTACCAGCAAGGAACATATTGATGCCTTCGCCCGTCAACAAGATAGTGCCCTTGAGTTGGCGTGCATTGCATTCATCCAGCATTCTGGCGCGCAGCTCTGGCAGGCCATCTAGGCTGACAAATAAATAGGCGGCGATATTTAGAATCGACTTCATCTTTCTCTCACTGGGCTACATCAGCATTATCGAGCAAATAGGCTAAGGGGGTGTTAATCTTCAGTTCTTACCAATAGGAGACAAATCCATGCAGGATTTAACAAAAATAATCAAAAGAACCTTTAAAAACAGCGTCTTAGTGGCTTTGATGGCTTTGGGGCTAAGTACGTATGCCTTGGGTCAAGGCGCAGGTGTTGGTACCTGGCCTACCCAAAAGCCAATTCGTTTGATTGCGGTATTTCCGCCAGGTGGCTCAGTTGATCAAGTTGCCCGCGTATTGGCACCAGCCTTGCAGTCAGAGTTAAAGCAGAACGTGATTGTGGAGAACGTTGGTGGAGCATCAGGCGTGATTGGTACTTCAGCGATGACGCGCTCAGATCCTGATGGATATACCTTCGCGGTGGTGTTTGATACCCATGGCGTTAATCCTAGCCTCAAAGACAAACTTCCGTATGACTCCATTAAGGACATTGCCCCTGTAATTTTGGTTGGCACGTCCCCCATGGTTTTGGTTGCTAGCAAAAAATCGGGCATTACTAGTTTTAAGCAATTGGTCGATCTTTCTAAAACGGGAAAGCAATTTAGTTACGGATCAATTGGTATTGGCAGCCTCGGGCATTTAGCGATGGCTCGCCTTGCTAAGCAGGCGGGTTTTGATTGGAATCACATACCGTATCGTGGCGGCGGCCCTTTGATGCAAGACGCTTTGGGCGGCCAAGTTGAATTGGCGGTCGGCTCAGAATTTTTAGTAAAGCCTCATATTGATAGCGGTGGCGTGATTCCATTGGTGATTACTACTGCTAAAAGATCGCCATCCCTACCAAATGTGCCAACGATTTCTGAAAGTGGCTTCCCAGGTTTTAGTGCTCCAGCTTGGTGGGCAGTACTGGCGCCAGGTAAAACACCAACCGCAGTTGTAGATGCCATGAATAAAGCTTTAAATAAAGCATTGAAAACACCAGCGGTAGCTGAAAAGTTTAAGGCTCAAGGAATTCAAATTGTTGGTGGAACTCCTGCAGCTGCTCAAGATTTCATTGGCAAACAGATTGGTATCTGGGGTAAGTTTGTTATTGAAAACAACATTAAAGAAACTGCTCAGTAGGAAACATTCATCAGAGAGATTTATGACAGAACGTTTAATCCCATATCAGCCAATGGATTTGGCTGAGCCAGCTGAGTTAGTGGCCGCCATTCGTAAAAGACGTGGCGGTCAGTTTATTAATTTAGACCGCATGCTCTTACATAGCATTCCCATCGCCGAGGGTTGGAATCATTTTATTGGCGAGATTCGCAATAATCTCTCCTTAGATCCAAAACTACGTGAATTGGCAATGTGTGGGGTGGCCGTTCTCAATGGTGCTGAGTATGAGTTCTTTCATCATGCGCCGCCGTTCAAAAAGGCAGGCGGCACTGAGGAACAGGTTCAGGGCTTGCGACTAATTGGCCAACCAAATTTTCCAAAGAATTTGTACTCTCCAGTTGAAAATGATGCAGCCGAATTAACTTTTCAGATGACGCGCAACATCAAAGTGGACCCTGAATTGATGAAGCGTTTGCAAAAGGCGTTAGGTAATACCGATACAGTTGAGTTAGTCACAGTGATTGCTGCATACAACATGGTGTCGCGCTTCCTGATCGCGCTAGACGTGAACCCGGAAGATCATCCTCCTGCTTGACGGAAGAATAATTCAAAGAAGATGATCCGCAATATTCAAACCATCATTCCTGGAATTGCCACCTCTGATGGTGCGGGTGTGAAGTTACGCCGTAGCCTTGGTGGTCAGAATCAAGTCAGGTTAGATCCTTTTTTGATGCTCGATGAGTTTTCTTCGAATGATCCGAATGACTATGTAGCAGGTTTTCCGGCCCATCCCCATCGGGGATTTGAGACAGTGACTTATATGCTTGAAGGTCACATGCTGCATGAAGATCATTTGGGTAATCAAGGGCATTTGAAGACGGGTGGCGTGCAGTGGATGACTGCAGGGCGCGGCATTATTCACTCAGAGATGCCACAGCAGGTAAGCGGCGCTATGCGCGGTTTTCAGCTGTGGATTAACTTGCCGGCAAAAGAAAAGATGAAGCCTGCTGGATATAAAGATATTCAGGTTGAAGACATTCCGCAGATTGAATTAAGCAATGGCGGCTCAGTAAAGGTGATTGCTGGCACCTATAAGCAGGATGACAAAGAAGTGCGGGGCCCCATTCAAGGCATTACCACTTCACCTTTATTTTTGGATGTGCACTTGCCCTCTAATGCGGAATTTGAACATCGCATTCCTAAAGAGCTCAATGCTTTCGTTTATGTATATGAAGGTGAGCTAGAAATAGGTGGACCAATGATGCCGGCGCCAAAGCAAGCCGCCATTGTGCTTGGGGATGGCGATCGTTTAAAAGCCAAAGCAGGTTCAGCTGGCGCGCAATTTATTGTTCTAGCTGCTTTGCCACTTCATGAGCCAATTGTTCAATACGGCCCCTTTGTAATGAATACCCGTGCAGAAATTGAACAGGCCATTGATGATTATCAAAACAATCGCTTTGTGGTTTCCTAGGTGACTCAATTAGCAACCCTTCAGTGGGAAGAGGGTGAACAAGTCCGTTCTGCTCAGTGGCATTCTGAAAATGGCATAGCGCCTCACAAAAAGATTCAGATCGCTGATGACACTCTGACTGCTGATATTGCGTATCGACTCGCTTGTGAAGGTACCGCATTGCTCTATAGGGGCGACTTCCAGAATGCTCGGCAACTTATGCAGGCTTTGGTACGTAGAGTGGATAAACCCTCTAAGAAGTCCACTAGAGTCGATAGACTTGCTAAAGATAAAGTCAAAAGTCCTCTAGATACATTCAATCTACATCGCCTTGCTCAATCACAGCGTGCCCGTATATTGGGAATGATTTTGATAGAGGTAAATGCTGACCACAGCATCTCATTGAGGCGCGCCCCAAATGTTGCTCAGGCTTGCCTAGAGGCTTATGGTGAGCAGACTGCGCCTTATGTTATCTCTCTGCGTGAACTCCTCGGCGTCATAAGTGCCCATGAGTGGCGCAAGACAGGCGTGCAAGTTCTTACTAGAGGTGATGAAGAGATTCGCATTCATCCGCACTATGGTGTTTTCTCTCCAGTGCGAAGTGAGTACATTGATATAGTACTGAAAGCCCCGCTACCAGCGGCTACAAAACAAAGTTCTGTAGCTTTTGATATTGGAACGGGGACTGGAGTGTTGGCGGTTGTTTTGGCTTTGCGGGATATTCAGAAGATTGTTGCGACTGATTTAAATGATCGAGCCATTGCCTGTGCCGAAGACAACATCAATCAACTGGGCCTCAATGCGCAGATTGAAATTCGTAAGGCTAATCTTTTCCCAGAAGATAAGGCTGCGCTTATTGTTTGTAATCCACCATGGCTACCAGCAAGACCTAGCTCCACTCTAGAGCATGCGGTATATGACCCTGAGAGTCAGATGCTGAAGGGTTTTTTGGGAAGCCTGAAAGATCATCTACTTCCAAGTGGTGAGGGCTGGTTAATTCTCTCTGACTTAGCGGAACATCTAGGATTGCGATCTAGACAGCAGCTTTTGGATTGGATTGAGCATGCTGGTTTGAAGGTGATTACACGTTTAGATACTAAACCTACCCATCAAAAAGTATTTGATAAAACGGATGCATTGCATTTAGCGAGATCTAAAGAAGTCACGTCTCTCTGGCGTCTGACCATAAAGTAGTAACACATTTAATATCCCTACAAGTCCCGTCCCCATTGGGATCATGGTTGTTTATCTACAGTAGCGTCCTTAAAATCATCGGGCGCAATACTTAACTTACTACAATTTTTATCGTTAAGTTAGCTTGAGATTTCTCATCCATCTTTTAAGGAAGTGATTTGCACTGTAGTTTGCTATCTAAAATATTTTTCTGATTTCAGGCGTAGTAGCAATGCATCTATTAGTTTTGCTATGTCTTCTATCTGGGTCTTTTAGTGGTGAGCAATCATCCTTGCCAGGGGTGCTGGCGATCAATCTAGTAGGCGAGAACTCAAAACCTTCTTTGCTAAAAAAATCCTCAACCATGTCCGAGTCCAATGCATTTGCAAGCAAGAAAAATCTCGGTTTAACGCATATGAACGAGGCTTCATCGGTTAACGGTGCTGATGGCGTTGGTCATTTGGCGAGTGGTGAACCTAGGAGAACTTTACATAACCCCAAACCCCATTACCCTTTGGGCAGTAAAAGACTGGGGGAGCAGGGCTTGGTGATGGTAAAGCTCTGCGTAGATGAGCAAGGTATTGTGGGGGAGGCTGGCATCTCAAAGAGCTCAGGCTTTCATAGTTTGGATCAATCAGCCTTAACAACCCTAGCGCAGTGGAGATTTGCTCCAGTTGCAGCCAATTCTGTCAGTCTTTCCTTGCAGTGCTTTCAGACTCCTGTGCAATTCATATTGGAGGGGTAGTTCTTGATCAAGAAGATTGCGTCAACCACCAACCCACAAGATGAATGCCGCTCTTATTTTTTGTCAAAAACAATCTCTAGTGAAGCGCTATTGGGCCACATGAAGCAGATCTGCATTCTGCATGATGGACAGGTATATCAATTGCGCATTACCAAACTGGGAAAACTCATATTGACTAAGTAGCAATCGAATCAGTTTCTAGCCAGCAAGAGCATTTTCATATGCATATAGCCAGCGATTTTTTATTTTTATCACTGGAGATGGTATATGAAGCATCAAGTAGTTTTTCGTTCTCGAAACAGGCTGGCCTGGTTCTCATCGGTTGCGTTGTTGTATGGCAGCTCATTTTCAAACTGGGTGTGTGCTGAGGATATTGAGTTACCTAGGATTGATATTGTTGGCCGCGAGGAAAATGCCTTGAGCAAAATTCCAGGAACGGTTGATGTTATTAATCAAAAGAAGATGGAGGAGTTGCAGCCTCAATCGCTGCAGGACGTCTTAAAGACGATTCCTGGGGTCAATATTCGCGGTGATGAAGGTGGCTTGGGGGCTATTCCGAATATTGGCATTCGTGGCTTAGGTCCAGGTCGGAGCACAAAAGTATTGCTCCTCGAGGATGGGGCTCCAATTCAGCCAAGCTTATTTATTTCAAATGCTTCGTACTACAGCCCACCAGTAGAGCGAATTGGTGGCATTGAAGTTTTGAAAGGTGCCTCAGGTCTGCAATATGGGCCATCGAATATTGGCGGCGTTGTTAATTACCTCAGTAAAACGCCCTCTCAGGGATTTAAGTTAACTGGCAAGGTAGGAAATTATGGGTATCGTCTGGCGGAGATTGAGGCGGGAGGTAAGTCATCATCAAATGGTGCAATCGGGGGCATCAATCTGATTCAATCTGAGTCGAATGGATACCAGGGTAACGGTTTTAAGATGTATGACATCTTGATGAAGGGTGGCATTGAGATTGCACAAAATCAGTGGCTCAGCTTGAAATACACCCATTACGATAACAACATCAATACATCCTATGTGGGTTTTCGTCCCAATCAATACATTAATCGCAGTAAAGATAATCCAGCACCCAATGATCGCTTCATAACCCAAAGAAATGCGGTAGATATCAATCACTCGCTGGAAATTAGCCCAGATACCAAGATTAATACCTTGATGTATTGGAGTAAGTTATCGCGAGACTATTGGCGACAAAGTATTGTGAATCGAACCCAAGATGCCACCATCTTTAAACCTTGCAATATTGGTGCAGACTGTCTAGTAGGTCGAAATCGAGAGTTTCAGATGTTAGGTTTAGATTCTCGAATCAGTCATGCCTATAAGGCCTTAGGAATTTCAAATGAAGCAGAGTTTGGTATTCGCTTGCATACTGAATCTCAAATCAATCAACTAGTGAGCTCTAAAACAACCGCTTACTCTGGTCGAGTTTCATTCAATGAAGACAATAAAGCTAATTCGCTTGCAATGTATGCCAAAAATCGTTTCTTATTAACGAAAGATTTTGCTGTAATACCCGGAGTGCGCGTGGAGAGTTACAACCAAACGCGTTCGAATGTCATTACCAACAAGAGTGGTAGCGCTAAGAATGTGGAAACTATTCCACAGATTGGTGCGACTTGGCAGGTCATTCCTCAAGTGCAAGTATATGGCAGCATTTACAAAGGGTTCGCACCAGCACAATTAGCGAGTGCGATTGATGACAAGGGGGTTGATCAGCAGTTAGCGCCAGAACGGTCAACCAATATGGAGCTCGGCTTACGCGGTCGATCGGGTGGATTTTCTTATGATTCAGCGATTTTTAGCATGAACTTTAGCAACCAAATTGTGAATCAAAGTTTGGCTGCGGGAATTTCTAAAGCGAATGGTGGGCAAAGTTTGCATCAGGGCGCCGAGACATCTTTAGCCTATCTATTAGGGCGTGGTTGGGGAGTTAGCGGTAACGCCACCTACATTCCAGTCGCAAGGTTTGTAGGCACGAACTCATTAGGCAGGGATGGTAATCGCATTCCCTACACTCCGAAGCTGACCTCGAACTTGGGACTTAGTTACGAAAAGAATAGTTTCAATACTTTAGTCAGCCTCAATTATGTTTCAGCACAATATGCTGATTCAGCAAATACGGTTGTAGAAAATGCCATCGGTACTTTGGGTGAGATCCCTGCATTTACAACAGTGAATTGGAGTGCTAACTATGCGATCAATAAAGATTGGAAAGTATTTGGAGTAATTAACAATCTTTTTGATAAGCGATATATCTCTAGTCGCAGCCCAGATGGCATATTTGCTGGCGCACCCCTGAATTTTCAGGCTGGCATGAGTTATCAATTTAATTAAGATTGAGTGCATAACCATGTTTTAAGAAAAGAAAAACGCCACCAAAGAAGGTGGCGTTTGACTGTTAGAGACTTCAAATTGGTGGAGTCGGCGGGAATCGAACCCGCGTCCGCAAATCCTCCACAACAAGTTCTACATACTTAGTCATATCATTTGATTTAATCAGTTAAGCACGGACTGACACGTTCTTTGCTGACGATTCACTTAGTTTTCGAATCATTCCCCGTGACATGAAATGATCTTATCTCTTGTAAATGACCCTGATCTAGCTTGCGCTAGCTGACCCAAGAGAGAATCAGTTCAGGGGCAACCGCAATTAAGCGGCTAGTGCGAAACGTTCGTCGTTTGCAGTTAAAACATTCCCATTGATTTACGAGATAACGGGTCCTCGGTATGCCCTTGATGCTTTGTAATCCACGTCGAAACCATGTCGACCCCGGAGTTCATGCATAAGAGTTCCTATTTTAAGGCCGCTGCCCTGAAATTGCTCAATATCTTTTGGCTATTCCCTATTGGGAAAGATGATTTGCAGTAAATCGAGCGGGGTATTGATGATGTAATCTGCTCCCCAGGCCTCTGGAGGCTCTTTGCAGCCACAGTAACCATAGGCGGCTGCAACCGTCTTCATGCCGGCTGCTTTGCCTGCTACAACGTCTCTAATGTCATCTCCAACATAGATTGATTTTGTGGGATCAATATTGGTTGATCTGGCTGCATGCAGAATGGGTTCAGGGTGCGGCTTTGAATAAGGCGTGGTGTCACCAGATACAGTGGAAACAGCCCTCTGGCGTAGTCCCATAAGATCAGTTAAGGGGTTGGTAAAACGCTCACTTTTGTTGGTAATAATTCCCCAGGGGAGTTTGGCTTGATCCATTTGATCGAGTAAGCGATCAATTCCAGCAAACAATTTACTGTCCACCAGCAGTGCATTTTCATAGTTACTAAAAAACTCATCACGTAATGCAATGAAATCCGCATGATCAGGGGCAATGCCAAAGGCGCCTTCGAGCAATCCGCGGGCACCAGCCGATGCGTAAGGACGCAGAAACTCATAAGGCTTAGGCTCAAGATTGCGAGCAATGAGTAATTTATTGGTCGCAGCAACTAAATCGGGTGCCGTATCCGCTAGGGTGCCATCTAAATCAAAAAAGATTCCGGCATAAGGACTGGAAAGGTTGCTCACGGTTAAATTACTTTCGAACTGCAATCATGTAATTGACATCCACATCGTCACTTAAGCTGTAAACCTGAGTAAGTGGGTTGTAACTTAATCCTTTCATGCCAAGCATCTCTAGGCCTGCATGACGGGTAAACGCTACTAACTCAGAAGGTTTGATGAATTTGGCGTATTCGTGAGTTCCTTTGGGTAGTAATTTCAGAATATATTCAGCGCCAATAATGGCGAATAAGTAGGACTTGGGGCTGCGATTGAGGGTGCTAAAAAATAGTGTGCCACCAGGTTTGCAGAGTTTTGCGCAGGCGCGTACAACAGATGCTGGGTCTGGAACATGCTCAAGCATTTCCATGCAAGTCACAACGTCATATTGCTCTGGCTGTTCTTCAGCCAATGCTTCTGCTGAGATTGAGCGATAAGTGAGGTTTGCACCTACTTCTAATGCGTGCAATTCAGCAACCTTAAGAGCTTTCTCAGATAAATCGATGCCAGTGGTATCTGCGCCTGATTGTGAGATGGATTCTGCCAAGATGCCACCACCGCAACCGATATCCACTACCTTTTTGCCTTCTAGTGTCACAAAGGATTTAATCCATCCCAATCGCAAAGGATTGATAGCGTGAAGCGGTTTGAATTCGCTATTTGGATCCCACCAGCGATGGGCTAGGGCGCTAAATTTGGCGATTTCTGATTGGTCAACGTTCATATGGATTGCTTAGTTGTAAGGCTGTAGGAGAAGTTTATGAATATAGCGGAAATAAAAAAGCCCGCTAGAAGCGGGCTTTTTTACAAGTAAAAAGAATTACTTAGCTGCTGTACCAACAACTTCGATGTCAGTACGGCGGTTCTTAGCGCGGCCTTCAGCAGTTGCGTTAGATGCAACTGGATTGCTCTTGCCTTTAGATTCTGTGTAGATACGGCTACCGTCAACACCTTTGCTTGTCAGGTAAGTCTTAACTGACTGAGCACGACGCTGACCGAGGGCCATGTTGTATGCATCTGTACCAACGCTGTCAGTGTTACCAACAGCAATGATTACTTCTAACTTGATTTTCTTCAAGTCAGCAGCGATTTTGTCCAAAGTTGCTTTGCCTTCTGGTTTCAAGTCAGACTTGTTGAAGTCATAAAGTGTGTCAGCTTGCAAAGTGATTTTGCTTTGGCTAACGCCAGAAGCAGCAGGAGCAGCAGTCAATGCACCATCACAACCTTTAGCTGCAGTTGCAGGTGTCCAGTTGTTGTCGCGCCAGCACAATGTGCCATCGCCGTTTTTCCAGTTCAAGCCAGAGCTGTTTTCCCAGTTATCAGATGCAATTGCTGCAGTAGCAGAAACAGTGATAACAGAAGCCAGCAACACTCTTAGGGTTTTGTTCATTTTTAGTCCTCAAAAATCTCTTTTTTAATTAAAGTCAAACTTAAATGTAATTCGCCCTACCTTGATGCAAAAACTGCAAAGCGACACATCTCAATTTCGTACAAACTGACAGAATCTTAGCATAGGGCCTACCTGTCATCAAAATGATATTATTTCTAGATGGAACAAGCCGCTAAAGAAACACTACCAATATCCCTCGAAGACGAAATGCGGCGGTCCTATTTGGACTACGCAATGAGCGTCATCGTCGGCAGAGCCCTGCCAGACGTGCGTGACGGCCTCAAACCGGTTCATCGCCGGGTCTTATTCGCGATGTATGAATTAAACAACGATTGGAACCGAGCTTACAAAAAATCTGCCCGTATAGTTGGCGATGTAATCGGTAAATACCATCCGCATGGCGATTCTGCGGTGTATGACACGATCGTTCGGATGGCCCAGGACTTCTCCCTGCGCTATATGCTGGTTGACGGGCAGGGTAACTTTGGCTCCGTAGACGGCGATAACGCTGCTGCAATGCGGTATACCGAGATCCGCCTCCGCAAGATAGCCCATGAGCTTTTGGCCGATTTAGACAAGGAAACGGTCGATTTTGGGCCAAATTACGACGGTAGTGAGAAAGAACCCCTGATTCTGCCTGCCAAAGTGCCTAATTTGCTGATAAATGGCAGTTCTGGCATTGCTGTAGGTATGGCAACCAATATCCCGCCCCATAACTTGGATGAGGTGGTTACAGCCTGTCTGCACGTGCTTCACAACCCAGAATGCACGATTGATGAGCTCATTGAGATCATTCCAGCCCCCGATTTCCCGACTGCGGGCATCATTTACGGCCTTCAAGGGGTTCGTGAGGGCTACCGTACTGGTCGTGGCCGTGTTGTTATGCGAGCGAAGACTCACTTTGAGGATTTAGACAAGGGTGCGCGACAAGCGATCATCGTTGATGAATTGCCATACCAAGTTAATAAAAAGAACTTGCTCGAGCGTATCGCTGAGTTGGTGAATGAGAAAAAAGTAGAAGGCATTTCCGATTTACGTGATGAATCAGATAAATCCGGTATGCGCGTTGTGATTGAATTGAAGCGCGGTGAAGTGCCTGAAGTCGTTCTCAATAATTTGTATAAGAGTACACAGTTACAAGATAACTTCGGTATGAACATGGTGGCGTTGGTAGATAACCAACCACGCTTGTTGAACTTGAAGCAAATGCTTGAGTACTTCTTGCAGCATCGTCGAGAAGTGGTGACACGTCGCACGATTTTTGAATTACGTAAAGCACGCGATCGCGGACATGTTTTAGAGGGACTTGCTGTTGCATTAGCAAATATTGATGAGTTCATCGCGATTATTAAAGCTGCTGCGAACCCTGTAATTGCTAAGCAAGAGTTGATGGGCAAAGCATGGGATTCATCGATGGTGCGCGAGATGTTGGCGCGCGCTGAGACGGATACGCCAGGCGGCCGCAATGCCTATCGCCCAGAAGGATTGTTGCCCGAGTACGGCATGCAAACGACAGGCTTGTATCGCCTATCTGATAGTCAAGCGCAAGAAATTTTGCAGATGCGCTTACAACGCTTGACTGGCCTCGAACAAGACAAGATCGTTAACGAATATAAAGAAGTGATGGCAGAAATTTCTGACTTGCTTGATTTGTTAGCGAAGCCGGAGCGTGTCACTCAAGTGATTGAGTCCGAGTTAAAAGAAGTGCAATCTGAATTTGGTATTGCAGGTGGCGATACTGGTCGTCGTTCATTTATTGAAATGAATGCAACTGAACTCTTCACCGAAGATTTAATTACGCCGCAAGATATGGTGGTGACCCTTTCGAATACTGGTTATATGAAGAGTCAACCGCTAAGTGAATACCGCGCGCAAAAACGCGGTGGTCGTGGCAAGCAAGCGGCCGCTACTAAAGATGAGGATTGGATTGATACCTTATTCGTAGCTAATACCCATGACACCATTTTGTGCTTCTCTGATCGTGGCCGCATGTATTGGCTGAAGGTATGGGAAGTTCCACAGGGAAGCCGCACGTCTCGCGGTAAACCAATCATCAATATGTTCCCGCTAATTGAGGGTGAGAAGATTACGGTAATTCTGCCTATTAAGGGCTATCAAGACGATCAGTACGTCTTTATGGCTACTAGCTTGGGTACTGTGAAGAAGACGCGTTTGTCTGACTTCTCTAACCCACGTAAGGCCGGCATTATTGCAGTTGACTTGAATGAAAATGACTTCTTGGTTGGTGCGGCCATTACAGACGGCCAGCATGATGTCATGTTGTTCTCAGATGCTGGTAAAGCAGTGCGCTTTGATGAGAATGATGTTCGTCCAATGGGTCGTACTGCGCGCGGTGTGCGCGGCATGAACTTGGGTGATGGCCATCAAGTCATTGCAATGTTGGTTGCTCCAGCAGAGGCTGCGGAAGGTGTTGAGGCCGCTGTGGTTGATGCAAATGGCATTGCGATTCCAAGTAGCGTATTAACTGCAACAGAAAATGGTTACGGCAAACGTACGCCAATAGCTGAATACACCCGTCATGGGCGTGGCACAAAAGGCATGATTGCGATTCAGACTTCTGAGCGTAACGGTAAAGTGGTTGCTGCTGCCTTGGTGTCGCCAGAGGATCAAATTATGTTGATCACTACCGGCGGTGTATTGGTTCGCACACGCGTTTCTGAAATTCGTGAAATGGGTCGCGCTACTCAAGGTGTTACTTTGATTAACGTAGATGAGGGTACGCGTTTATCTGGTTTGCAACGTATTGCTGAGAGTGATTCAGATGACGATGCCGATGACGCAGAAGAGGTTGATCCATCTGCAGATCCAGCAACCAATTCTAATGACGATACGGCTGGTGACGCTTAAGCGTTATCTCTAGACTAGACACATCATGACTTTTGACCGCCGCATTTTTAATTTCGCTGCGGGGCCTGCTACTTTGCCTGAAGAGGTGCTGAAGCAGGCTGCCGATGAAATGCTTAATTGGCGTGGACTCGGTACGAGCGTGATGGAGATTAGCCATCGCAGTAAAGAGTTCATGGAAGTGTATGAGGAGGTTATTCAAGATCTTCGTACACTCATGAATATTCCTGATTCTTATGAGATTTTGCTTTTGCAGGGCGGCGGTCTTGGTCAGAATGCTGCCATCCCAATGAATCTCATGCCCTTGGCAAAGAACGGACCCCAGGCTGATTTCTTGGTGACGGGTGTTTGGTCAGAAAAATCATTTAAAGAAGCGCAAAAATACGGCACAGCAAATTTAGCCGCTTCTTCCGCGACAGAAAAATTTAATACGATTCCCGCAAGATCAACTTGGAAGTTATCAAGTGATGCTGCGTATGTACATTACTGTGCCAATGAAACCATTGGTGGGGTTGAGTTTCCAGATGTGCCAGACGTTGGCGATGTTCCGCTGGTAGCTGATATCTCTAGCAACATTCTCTCTAAGGAGATGGATGTGAATCAATGTGCTGTTTGGTTTGGCGGTGCGCAAAAGAATATTGGCCCATCTGGTGTGACGATCGTCATTGTGCGTAAGGATTTGCTGGGTAAGAGCATGCCCATTACCCCAACGATTTGGGATTGGTCAGTACAAGCAAATACGCAATCCATGATTAATACACCCCCGACTTTCTCGATCTATATGGCTGGCCTTGGATTTAAGTGGTTACTCAAACAGGGTGGCGTGAAGGTCATCGAAAAGCGTAATCAAGAAAAAGCGGATTTGCTCTACAGCTTCTTGGATCAAAGCAGTTTGTATGAAAATCGCGTCACTAAAGAATATCGCTCACGCATGAACGTGACTTTCTTCTTAAAAGATGAGAACCTAAACGCAGAGTTTTTGGCCCAATCAAATGCAGCTGGTTTGGTTGCCTTGCGGGGTCATAAAGCTGCGGGCGGCATGCGCGCCAGTATCTATAACGCCATGCCTATTGAGGGCGTAAAAGCCTTGGTTGAATTTATGCGTGATTTTGAAAGGCGGGCTTAATGAGTACTGAAGAACAGCGCTTAGCTCCCCTGCGCGAAAAAATTGATGCACTGGATGCGCAAATTTTAGATTTGCTGACTCAACGGGCAAAAGCAGCACAAGAAGTGGGGCATGTTAAAGGGGGCTTTGCATCTCCTGTGTTCCGTCCTGAGCGTGAGCGCCAAGTTGTTGCTCGTTTGCAAGAGATCAACAAAGGACCTTTGCTTCCAGATGGCATTGCTGCTATTTGGCGTGAAGTGATGTCAGCATGCAGAGCTCTAGAAGCTCGCCAAACTATTGCCTACCTTGGGCCAGTGGGCACTTTTTCAGAACAAGCTGCACAAACGTATTTTGGCCACTCTATTGCCGGCTTACCTTGCGCAAGCCTAGATGAAGTATTTAAGTCAGTGGAGAAGGGTGCAGCCCAGTTTGGGGTTGTTCCAGTTGAAAACTCTAGTGAAGGCGCTATCTCGCGCACATTAGATTTGTTGCTCGATTCATCAATGCGTATTAGCGGTGAAGTGGTGCTACCAATTCGTCATCACTTGTTGACTAAGAGCGGTAACCTGGATGGCGTAACAACTGTCTGTGCTCATGCGCAAGCATTGGCGCAATGTCAGCAATGGTTAAGCGTGCACGCTCCACAATTAAAGCGTCAAGCAGTCAGTAGTAATGCAGAGGCAGCGCGGTTGGCTGCTGCCGATCCCACTTTAGCTGCAATTGCTGGTGATCCTGCGCAAGAAGCCTATGGTCTGCAAGCTGTAGCTGCACAAATTCAGGATGACCCTCATAACCGCACCCGTTTTGTCGTGGTTGGTAACTATGCATGCCAACCCACTGGCAAAGATCAAACATCGCTAGTTCTCTCGGTAGATAACCAGCCTGGTGCTGTTCATCGCTTATTGGCGCCCTTGGCAAAACATGGTGTATCCATGAATCGCTTTGAATCTCGTCCTGCGCGCAAAGGTACTTGGGAATATCACTTCTATATCGATATTGCCGGCCATGCGGATGACGAGAAAGTTTTGAAGGCGCTTGAAGAGTTGAAGGGCGTTGCTGCTTTCTACAAAAACCTCGGCTCTTATCCGCACTCAGCTTAATCAGGAACATCCGCAGTTAACAACAACATTAGCAAAGCCAGAATGACTTCCAAGATTGGTCTAAAACATATTCATGCGATTGCCCCTTATGTTGGCGGGCGTCCTATTAGTGAAGTTGCGCGCGAATACGGCCTAGATGAAAACAAGATTGTGAAGCTTGCTTCCAATGAGAATCCATTGGGTATGCCAAAGTCTGCGCAAGATGCCATGCTCAAGGCTGCAAGTGATTTGGGTCGTTACCCAGATTCCAATGGGTTTGAGCTGAAGAATGTCTTAGCTGAAAAATTAGGTGTGCCAACAGACTGGATTACCTTGGGTAATGGCAGTAACGATATTTTGGAATTAGCGGCACGCGCTGTTGCGCAAGCTGGCGACGAAGTGATCTTCTCCAAACATGCGTTTGCTGTTTATCCTCTCGCCACTCAAGCTGTTGGCGCAAAGGCTGTTGAAGTTGCAGCTACTGCTATTTATGGGCATGACTTACCGGCGATGTTGGCAGCCATAAAGGCATCTGGCGATAAAGCGAAGTTGGTCTTTGTGGCGAACCCAAATAATCCAACAGGAAGCTATCTCACAGCAAAAGAGATTGAAGACTTCTTGGTGGCAGTTCCGTCTCATGTTGTGGTGGTACTTGATGAAGCTTATAACGAATACCTCACTCCAGAGCAGCGCTACGACGCAATTGCTTGGGTGAAGCGCTTTCCTAATATGATTTTGTCGCGTAGCTTCTCAAAAGCCTACGGTTTGGCTGGCTTGCGCATTGGTTATGGTGTAGCTCAGCCGCACTTAACTGATCTTTTAAATCGTATTCGTCAACCATTTAATGTAAATAGTCTTGCTCAGGCAGCGGCAGTTGCTGCTTTTCAGGACAAAGCATTCTTGCAGCAGGGATTTGAATTGAATCGCGCAGGCTATGCACAGCTCACTAAAGCGTTTGATGAGTTGGGTTTGCAATACTTACCGTCTGCTGGAAATTTTGTTTTGGTGAAAGTGGGTGATGACGATCAGGCGGGTGCACGCATCAATTTAGCGTTGCTCAAGCGCGGCATTATTGTTCGTCCAGTTGGTAACTATGGTTTGCCGCAGTGGTTGCGTATTTCAATTGGTTTGCCTGAAGAGAATGACGCCTTCATTGATGCCTTAAAAGATATTCTTAAATGACCATTATTAATCCAGCAAGCAATTACGGTACTGTCACCATCGTTGGTGTTGGTTTGATTGGCGCCTCACTTGGCCTGGCTCTAAAAAAAGCAGGCGTGGTAACTAAAGTATTAGGCGTAGGCCGCAGCAAAGAAAATATAGAGCAAGCGCAAAAGATGGGCGCAATTGATGGTGTAGTCGATTTGGTTGAGGCAGCAAAACAATCTGATGTGATTGTGCTTTGCGTGCCAGTTGCTCAAATGCGAGCTGCCTTTGAAGTGATGGAGCCGCATCTTGAGCCCCGCACCATGATTACAGATGCGGGTAGCACTAAGGGTGATGTCATCCTGGCTGCTAAAGAAGTATTGGGTAAGAAGGTTTGTCAATTTGTGCCAGCGCATCCAATTGCTGGTGGTGCACAGCATGGCGCCAGCGCCGCTAAGGCTGATTTGTTCGAAGGCAAGCAGACGATTATTTGCCCATTACAGGAAAACTCTCCTGAAGATACCGCCTTAATCACTGGCTTTTGGGAGTCTGTTGGATCGCATGTGAAGAAAATTGGCGTTGTTCAGCACGATGCGATTTATGCTGCCGTCTCTCATCTTCCGCATCTGCTGTCCTATGCCTTGATGGCAAGCGTGGTGAACTCGGAAGATGCTGAGCAAAAGTTGAGTCATGTTGGTGCTGGCTTTAAAGATTTCACTCGCATTGCCGCTTCTAGTCCAGAAATGTGGCGAGATATTTGTTTGGGTAATCGCGCCGCTATTCTGAAAGAGTTGGATCAATATCTTTTGATCGTGAACCATATGCGCAAGCTTATTGCAGAAAGTGATGGCGCAGGTTTAGAAAAATTATTTAATAAGGCGAGCAAAGCACGTCAAGATTTGGACGTACTTTGATGAGTGGTTTGCCAGATATCACTATTGGACCTTTTAAGCAGGCGCAAGGCTCGATTGTGTTGCCGGGCTCCAAAAGTATCTCTAATCGCGCTCTATTGCTTGCAGCCCTCTCTTCCGGCACAACTACCCTCACGAATTTATTGGATGCCGACGATACCCAGGTAATGCGAAACGCTTTACGTCAATTAGGCTTATCCGTTACGGATAAAGCGGACAAGGTATGTGTTGTTGAGGGGTGTGGAGGCAAGTTTCCAGTGCAGGACGCAGACCTCTTTATGGGTAATGCTGGCACTGCGATTCGTCCCCTCACAGCAGCCTTAGCTATGCAAGGCGGTAATTACCGTTTGTCTGGTGTTGCTCGTATGCACGAAAGACCTATTCGTGATTTGGTGGATGGTTTGCGTCAAGTGGGTGCAAAGATTGAATACGAATTGCAAGACGGTTACCCCCCAATCAAAATATTGGCAGCGGATATTCAGATTAAAGAGGTGGTTAAAGTACGTGGTGATGTATCAAGCCAGTTCTTAACTGCCTTGTTGATGGCTTTGCCTCTCGTAGCTCAAGAGCCTGTGCGTATTGAGGTGATTGGTGAGCTCATCTCTCGCCCGTATATTGATATCACTTTGAAGTTGATGGCTCGTTTTGGAGTCATAGTTACTAGCCCTGATATGCAATCGTTCGTCATTCCAGCAAAAACATCTGAAGCTGTTTACCAAAGTCCTGGCCGGCTATCAGTAGAGGGCGATGCTTCTTCAGCTTCATACTTTTTAGCCCTGGGTGCCATTGGTGGTGGCCCTGTGCGGGTTCTAGGTGTTGGCAAAGACAGCATTCAGGGTGATGTGGCATTTGCTGATGCACTTGCGCTCATGGGTGCGAATATTGCTGCTGGGGATGATTGGATTGAGGTTGCTGGTGTGAAAAATGCTAATGGCAAACTCAATGGCATCACCATTGATTGCACAGAGATTCCAGATGCGGCAATGACACTTGCGGTAGCTGCGTTGTTTGCTGAAGGTCCAACGCGCTTAAATAATATTGCTAGCTGGCGCGTGAAAGAAACGGATCGTATCGCGGCAATGGCAAAGGAGTTAAAAAAAGTTGGTGCCATTGTTGAAGAAGGTGCTGACTATATTGTTGTTCAAGCCCCAGCTTTGCAAAGTGATTGGAAGTCACCGGCTGAGGGTATTGATACTTATGACGACCATCGCATGGCGATGTGTTTCTCACTCGTTGCATTTGGTCCAAATGCGCTTAAGATCAATGATCCCAATTGCGTAGCAAAAACATTCCCGACCTATTTCGCAGAATTTGCGAAAGTAGTGAGCTAGCCCAAAGCGGATTTATGAGTCTCCCTCCAGTCATTGCAATAGACGGACCTACCGCCTCAGGAAAAGGTACCGTTGCTTCCTTGGTAGCTGAAAGACTAGGATTTCATTATCTCGATAGTGGTGCCCTTTACCGCTTGGTTGCTCTTGCGCGCGAAAAACAGGGAATTGACGTTCAAAATGGCCCAGAATTAGGTCTGTTGGTTCCTAAGTTATTGATTTCATTCAAAAATAGTCAAATTTTCCTCAATGGTGAGGATGTGACTGATGCTATCCGTACGGAAAGCATCGGTTTAATGGCCTCTGCTTTGGCCGTTCATCCAGAGGTGAGAGCGGCTTTAGTTGGTCTGCAGCGCAGTTTTAGGCAATTACCAGGCTTGGTGGCTGATGGCAGGGATATGGCCAGCGTCATATTCCCAGATGCAGTTTTGAAGGTTTTCTTGACCGCAACGGCTGCTGCCAGAGCCGAGCGTCGCTATAAGCAATTGATAGCTAAGGGAATTTCTGCTAAACTTGAGGACTTGTTGCAGGATTTGCAGGAGCGCGATGCCAGAGACAGTAGTCGAGGCGCCGCCCCCTTGTTGGTTGCAGACGGTGCAAAAGTGCTCGAAACATCAGATTTATCGATAGATCAAGCAGTTAAGACAGTTTTGGATTGGTATCAATCTGCAATTGCTTAGTTTGTAGTTATTTAAGTAGTTAGTTGGTAGTTGGTTGTAAGCAGTAGTTTTTGGCGTCTTAAGAAACTCCACAACGCGACTTTTCATTAGCGTGTTTCTTGAAGACTTTTTTAACCTAACCCGTCAGGCCTTCTGGCGGCACAAAGTGAACACACATGTCTGAATCATTTGCAGAACTATTTGAAGAATCATTAACCCGATCGAATATGAAGACCGGCCAAGTTATTTCGGCTGAAGTTCTTCGCATCGACCATAACTTCGTCGTTGTTAACGCTGGCTTAAAGTCTGAAGCGTTTATTCCTGTTGAAGAATTCCATAACGACGCTGGCGAGATTGAAGTAGCTCCCGGCGATTTCGTTTCTGTTGCTATTGACGCTTTAGAGAACGGCTATGGCGACACAATCCTTTCCCGTGATAAAGCGAAACGCTTGGCATCATGGATGAACTTGGAAAAAGCACTCGAGCAAGCTGAGATCGTTACCGGTACTGTTACTGGTAAGGTTAAAGGCGGCTTGACTGTGATGGTTAACGGTATCCGTGCTTTCTTGCCTGGATCACTCGTTGATACACGTCCAATCAAAGACACCAGCCCTTACGAAGGTAAGACGATGGAGTTCAAGGTTATCAAGCTCGACCGTAAGCGTAACAACGTAGTGTTGTCACGTCGTGCTGTTGTTGAAGCTAGCCAAGGTGAAGAGCGTGCTAAGTTGATGTCTAACCTTAAAGAAGGCGCAGTGGTTACTGGCCTCGTTAAGAACATCACTGATTACGGCGCATTCGTTGACCTCGGTGGTATCGATGGCCTCTTGCACATTACTGACTTGGCATGGCGTCGTGTGCGTCACCCAAGCGAGATGTTGACTGTTGGTCAAGAAGTTACCGCTAAGATTTTGAAGTTCGATCAAGAGAAGAACCGTGTTTCACTTGGCGTGAAACAGCTTGGTGATGATCCATGGGTTGGTATCGCTCGTCGTTACCCACCAAACACCCGTTTATTCGGCAAAGTAACTAACTTAACTGACTACGGCGCATTCGTTGAAATCGAATCTGGTATTGAAGGTTTGGTACACGTTTCTGAAATGGATTGGACTAACAAGAACGTTGCTCCAAGCAAAGCTACTGCATTAGGAACTGAAGTTGAAGTAATGGTTCTGGATATTGATGAAGACAAGCGTCGTATTAGCTTGGGCATCAAGCAGTGCAAAGCGAACCCATGGGAAGAGTTCTCACGTTCACAACAAAAAGGCGACAAGCTTTCTGGCGCAATCAAGTCTATTACTGACTTTGGTGTGTTCATTGGCTTGCCTGGCGGTATCGACGGTTTAGTTCACCTCTCAGACCTCTCATGGAATGAGCCAGGCGAAGAAGCTGTTAAGAAATACAAAAAAGGTGATGAAGTTGAAGCCACCGTATTGGCAATTGATGTTGAGAAAGAGCGTATCTCTCTCGGTATCAAGCAATTGTCTGGTGACCCATTCAACAACTACACATCCGTTAACGACAAAGGTGCTTTAGTTACCGGTACTGTTAAGGCGGTTGATGCTAAGGGTGCAACTATTCACTTGGCTGATGAAGTTGAAGCTTACTTACGTGCTTCCGAGATCTCAACAGATCGCGTTGAAGATGCACGTAATGTATTGAAAGAAGGCGACAGCGTAACTGCAATGATCATTAACATTGATCGCAAGTCACGCGTTATCAATCTTTCAATCAAAGCAAAAGACAGCTCTGATCAACAAGATGCAATGAGCAAGCTCCAAGGTGATGCGCAGTCTGGCACAACCAATTTGGGCGCCTTGTTAAAAGCAAAATTGGACAATCAAGGCTAAATCAATATCGCCGCTTTCCACTAGGATAGCGGCGATTTTTTATTGATAGATCATGACAGATCAAGAGCAACAAGCAATTACCCGCTCCGAACTAGTAGAGAGTCTTGCGGAACAGTTTCCGCAGCTTTTGCCTAGGGACGTGGAGTTAGCGGTAAAAACTTTGCTGGACACAATGACTCATGCTTTGGCTGAGGGCAAGCGTATCGAGCTGCGTGGCGTGGGAAGTTTTGTACTTCATCATCGTCCTGCGCGCACTGGTCGCAATCCAAAGTCTGGCGAGAAAGTATTGATTCCAGAAAAACGTGTTCCGCACTTTAAGCCTGGCAAAGAGTTGCGTGAGCGAGTAGATTACAAGCCGTTGAAGCAGGCGGGCCCCAAAGAGGGTTCTGGTGCCTAAGATTCAGGCTCAACCTCAGTGGTCCATTCGGGCCATTTTTTTATTTAATTTCTGCACGGCATGATTCAGATTGCTACCGCCTGGCTATTACTGCTTCCAGTGATGTTTGGCATTGGTTGGTTGGCGGCGCGCTGGGATTTGCGCCTTGAGAATCGCATGGATGAGCGCGAACGTATGCGTCAGCAGCGCTCAACTTTTAAAGGCTTAAGCCTCTTGCTCAATGAGCAGCCAGATCAAGCGATTGAAACCTTAGTCAAAATTGCACAGCTAGATCCAGAAACCATTGAACTCCATTTTTCATTGGGTAACCTATTCCGTCGTCGTGGCGAGACTGAACGCGCTATTCGTGTGCATCAGCACTTAGCAAATCGCGATGACTTAAAGCCGCGTGACCGTGACCATGCCGCCTATGAATTAGGTCGCGACTTTTTGCGTGCAGGATTACTCGACCGTGCAGAGGCCTCATTAAATCGCGTGGGCGATGGTAAGTATGCCGAGCCTGCAAAAGAAAGTTTGCTGGAGATGTATCAAATTGAGCATGATTGGAAAAAAGCGATCATTGCTGCTAGTGAGCTTGAAGGCTTGCAAGGAAAATCGCACCATACTGAGATCGCACAATTTCACTGTGAACTTGCTCAAGAGGCCTTGCGACGCAAGGACTTAGTCGAGGCAGAGCAATCCATACAACGTGCGCTGCAAGCTGTACCCAACCATGCCCGCGCTTTAATCTTGCAAGGCGACTATTTGATGGCGATGGACCGGCCCACTCAAGCAATTGAAGCCTGGAGTGTGATTGCTAATTCGCATCCTGCATACATGCATTTACTAGCAGATCGCTGGATGCTCGCGCATGCCGCCATTGGCAAAGAGCCTGAAGGGTTAGATCGTCTCTGTGAGCTACTGAAAACGCAAGCGACAGGTGAATTACTTGATTTTGTTCATAAACATCTAATGAAAATTCGAGGGCCACAGGCTGCGAATGTCATGCTATCTGATGTTATGCAGCATTCACCGACCCTGATTGCATTATCCAAGTTGGCTGAAACGCGTCTTGCGCTAGAAGAGGGCAGTGCCAATCCCGAGAGATTGTTGGAACTGCAGTCGATTTTGAACCTCTTGCGCCAGCGGACAACAAGCCTTGCTCGCTACACATGTGGTAATTGTGGTTTCAGGGCGCGAAGATTTTATTGGCAATGCCCTGGTTGTAATCATTGGGAGGCATACTCCCCAAGACGAAGTGAAGGTGCTGCACCTAGCGGCCCTTCGATGTAAGAGTTTGGAGAAAAATTGAAAGTCACCATCATCGGTAGCGGTTACGTAGGTCTTGTTACAGGCGCATGTCTTGCTGAGCAGGGTAATAATGTCTTTTGCGTTGACGTAGATCCTAAAAAGATCGCCATTCTTAATTCTGGCGGTGTGCCGATTTACGAGCCAGGTTTAAAAGAGATGATTGAGCGCAATCGGGCTGCTGGTCGTTTGCAGTTTTCTACTGATATTGCTGCCTCAGTGGCGCATGGTGACATTCAGTTCATTGCCGTAGGCACACCTCCCGATGAGGATGGCTCAGCCGATTTGCAATATGTTGTAGCGGCAGCACGTAATATTGGTTGTCACATGACTACGCCCAAGGTAATTGTCGATAAATCGACTGTACCAGTAGGTACTGCTGACAAAGTGCAGGCTGCGATTAATGAAGAACTAGAAAAAAGAGGTTTGTCTTCTGAGCTGTGCTCGGTTGTCTCAAACCCAGAGTTCTTAAAAGAGGGTGCTGCAGTAGAAGACTTCATGCGTCCTGATCGTATTGTGATTGGTACGGAAAATAGCCCAGCAGGATTGCGCGCTAAAGAGCAAATGCGCAAGCTCTACACTCCTTTTAATCGCCACCATGAACGTACCTACTACATGGACGTCAAAAGTGCAGAACTTACTAAATACGCAGCTAATGCGATGCTGGCAACCCGCATCTCTTTCATGAATGAGTTGGCAAACTTAGCAGACTTAGTGGGCGCCGATATTGAAGCAGTGCGTCAAGGCATTGGTTCAGACTCACGTATTGGCTATGGCTTTTTATACTCTGGCACCGGTTATGGTGGTTCATGCTTTCCAAAGGATGTTTCTGCCTTATCGAAGACCGCTAAAGAGCATGGCAGAGATCTGAAGATTCTCGATGCTGTAGAAGCGGTGAACGAATTGCAAAAGTACATCTTGGTAGAAAAGATCGAAAAGCGCTTTGGCGAAGACCTTAAGGGTATGAAATTCGCACTGTGGGGTTTAGCTTTTAAACCCAATACGGACGATATGCGTGAAGCACCAAGCCGCGTGATTATTGCCGAGCTCGTTAAGCGTGGGGCAACCATCGTGGCCCATGATCCAGTCTCGATGCCAGAAGCCATACATTGCTTAGAGCTTGACTTTAAGGGTAACCCAGAAGGTCTCAAGCAAGTATCGATGACAGATGATCCAATGAGTGCTTTAGATGGTGCTGATGCCCTCATTATCGTGACCGAATGGAAAGCTTTTAGAAGTCCGGACTTTGAGCAAGTCATGCAAAAACTCAAGCGCGCCATTATTTTTGATGGTCGCAACCTCTATGAGCCTGCTTCTATGCAAGAATTAGGCATTGAGTACCATGGCATTGGTAGACATAATTAAAGTAGACGCAAATGGAAAAAGCCAATCGAGAACAGTTCTCTAAAGCACGCCTGCTAGTGGTGGGCGATGTCATGCTGGATCGTTATTGGTTCGGAGACACTAATCGTATTTCTCCAGAGGCGCCCGTTCCTGTTGTGCAAGTTGGTAAGATTGATGAGCGACTTGGGGGTGCTGCTAATGTGGCGCGTAACGTAGCTGCGCTCGATGCTAAGGCAACCATTCTTGGAATTGTTGGTAATGACGAGTCCGGTAAGCGTGTGGTGGAGTTATTAAAAGCGGGTGGTGTTGATAGTCAATTAGAAATCGATGCTGATGTACCCACCATTGTGAAGTTGCGTGTCATTGCTCGCCAACAACAATTAATACGACTCGATTTTGAAGAGACTCCCAGCGCAAAAGCTTTGGCTCATAAATTAGAACGTTTTGAAAAGTTGGTTGGCAATGCGGATGTTGTGATTCTGTCGGATTACGGTAAAGGTGCATTAGGTCAAGTAGCTCATATGATTGAGCAAGCAAGAAGCCAAAATAAAATGATCTTAGTTGACCCTAAGGGTGAAGATTATGAAAAGTATCGTGGTGCCACGGTCTTAACGCCGAATCGTAGCGAACTGCGCCAAGTAGTTGGCAAATGGACCAGTGAAGAGGATTTAACAAATAAAGCGCAGGGATTGAGAAAATCTCTTGATTTGCAAGCGCTGCTCTTAACCCGCTCCGAAGAGGGCATGAGTCTATATACCGATGCAGGTGTGAGTCATGTCAAAGCGCAAGCGCGTGAAGTGTTCGATGTATCAGGTGCTGGCGATACCGTGATTGCAACATTAGCCGTTGCTTTGGCTGCAAAGTGGCCCCTAGAGAAGGCGATGGCTTTAGCAAATCGTGCAGGGGGCATTGTGGTTGGTAAGCTGGGGACTGCAACCGTTACTTCAGAGGAATTACAGTGACTATTATCGTAACCGGCGCAGCTGGATTTATTGGTGCCAATATAGTTCAAGCGCTCAATGCGCGTGGTGAGAAAAATATTATTGCGGTTGATGATCTTCGCCCTGCAGATAAATATCGCAATCTTGCCGACTTAGACATCATTGATTACCTCGATAAAGATGAGTTTCTAGAAGCTTTTAGAAGTGGTCGCTTTGGAAAGGTTAGAGCGGTGTTTCACGAAGGAGCTTGCTCTGACACCATGGAAACAGACGGCATTTTCATGATGGCGAATAACTATCGCTACACCATGGATTTGCTTGATATTTGTACTGCTCAAAAAGTACAATTACTTTATGCCTCTTCAGCAGCTACCTATGGCGGCTCCGACGTTTTTGTAGAGAGTCGTGAGCATGAGAAGCCGCTAAATATCTACGGCTACTCTAAGTTCCTATTTGACCAAGTAATGCGTAAGCGTTTTTCTGAAAAAGCGAATACAGCGCAAGTAGTTGGATTTCGTTACTTCAATGTCTACGGCCCTCGTGAGTCCCATAAAGGCCGTATGGCATCGGTGGCCTTTCATCAATACCATCAATACAAGGCTAATGGCCATGTAAAACTTTTTGGTGAGTACGGCGGATATGGCCCTGGAGAGCAAAGTCGTGACTTTGTGTCGGTCGAAGATGTGGTCAAAGTAAATCTATTCTTTTTGGATCATCCTGAAATCAGCGGCATCTTTAATTTAGGTAGCGGTCGAGCTCAGCCTTTCAATGATGTCGCGCATGCGGTAGCTAATGCTATGCGCAAGCTGGATAAAGCATCTCCGGCAACACTCCAAGAGCTGGTAAAGGAAAAAGCGATTGAGTACATCCCATTCCCAGATGCGCTGAGAGGAAAGTATCAATGCTTTACTCAGGCCGACCTCACTAAGCTTAGGGCTGCTGGCTACACAGAACCTTTTCTGAATGTAGAGCAGGGTGTAGGAAGATATATCGAGTGGCTAGAAGCTAATGCAGGGTTTTTAGCCAATCCCTTAGATAGCAAATAAACCGATAAAGATGAAATTAGTCCTAGCATGTTTGTGTTGGGTATTCAGTTTCGGTGTAAGCGCTCAAGTTTTTGATATTCCTCATAACACTGAGGAGCCAACCCGAACCCTTTTGATTGAAGTTAAGAAGCCTAAGGCATTAGTTTTGCTTTTTCCTGGCGGCGGAGGTAAGGCTGGCATCTCCGAGGTGGGATTTGTTAAAAGTAGGCATACCTTTGTGCGGTCCATCGATCTGTGGGGTCAGTATGGAATTGATGCGGTGCTGGTGGACAGCCCCTATGATTTAGGCGATTTGCGTAGGGGAAATTTGCGCGGTCGCGAAGATCACCTTGCACGGGTGGATGAGGTTGTTGCTTTCTATAAAGCCAAGTTTGGTTTACCAGTGTGGATATTTGGCCATAGCATGGGTAGTTCAACGGCTACTTACTATGCGAACGAGCTGGCAAAATCAAAAGGGAAGTTGAGCGGAATTATTATTGCCGGAAGTATTCATACAGCATCTCTCAACGATGATGTAGCTCTCCCAGTATTGGGTATTCACCATGCTGACGATGCTTGTGCGGGTACTCCAGTATCAGCTACCAAAAGAATCATAGAGGGTAGGCCAGCTAACTATATTTCAAAGCTGGAAATTATTGAAGGCGGTATCAGTGAAGGCAATGTTTGCGACTCTTTTGCATATCATGGCTTTAACCAGATAGAGTCTGAATTTATTCAACGTGCCGCTCAATTCATTTTGAGTCATTAGATTATTGGGGTATCAGTAACTACTGATTGGTCTGCCTCCTTCAAAAACTAGTCAACTCTTAGCTTCTGTATTCGTTTAATACGATCCACGTGCACTTTGTGCCCGTGGATTTTTTATTGATTACGGGAGAAAAAATGACTCAATATTTAAATGTAGAAAAGGTGCGTGGCTTAATTAGGGCTGCTGCAGTAACTATGGCTGTTTTGATGACAGGTTCTGGAGCGGTATATGCCTCACCTATTAATGTGAATACTGCCACCCAAACCGAATTGGAGAGCATTAAAGGTATTGGTCCGGCTAAAGCTAAAACAATTATTGCCGAGCGTCTAGATGGTGGGCATTTTCAGGATGCCAATGACTTGCAAAAGCGGGTTCGTGGTATTGGCATGAAATCTGTTGAAAAAATGGTGGATAACGGTTTAACAATCGAAGCCCCAAGCTCCTTTCGGGAGCCTAATGGCCGCACCAAGAAAGAAGGCGGGGCTTCTGGTCGACGCAGTTCTCGTAATCAAGCTAATCCTCGCAATCAGCCGGAGCGTTCGGGAGCAAGTCGCCGAAATTAAACCCTTGCGTGTGTAGGCTTGCTTATGGCTAAAATGGCTTCATGAGCAAACCTTCTTACCTCACTATTTCACAGACCGTGGGCAATACGCCTTTGGTTCGCTTACAGCGTATTCCTGGTTTGGAAAACGAGAATCGCAATAATGTGATTCTAGGTAAATTGGAAGGAAATAATCCAGCCGGGTCGGTAAAGGACCGACCTGCGCTGTCGATGATCTCGCGTGCGCAAGAGCGCGGAGAAATTAAACCTGGCGATACTTTAATTGAGGCAACTAGTGGCAATACGGGTATTGCTTTGGCAATGACTGCCGCCATGCTTGGTTACAAAATGATTCTTGTCATGCCAGAAAATCAAAGTATTGAACGCCGTCAAAGTATGGCAGCTTATGGCGCAGAACTCATTTTGACTGCAGCCTCTGGTGGTATGGAGTTTGCAAGAGATTACGCTTTGCAATTGCAACGAGAGGGTCGCGGTCGATTGCTGGATCAATTTGCTAATCCTGACAATCCAAGAGTGCATATCGAAACAACTGGCCCTGAAATTTGGCGTGACACCGATGGGCAGATTACGCATTTTGTTTCTGCAATGGGCACTACAGGAACGATTACTGGGGTATCAACTTATCTCAAGTCAATGAATCCTGCGATTCAGATTATTGGCGCGCAGCCTGAAGAAGGCTCTCAAATTCCGGGGATTCGAAAGTGGGCTCCAGAGTATTTGCCAAAGATTTATCAGGGCGATCGAGTGGATGCGATTGAGTTTGTATCTCAAGCGGATGCTGAGGAGATGGCGCGACGCCTCGCTGCGGAAGAGGGTATCTTTTGCGGTATTTCTGCTGGAGGTGCTTTGGTGGTAGCTTTGCGGATTGCACGTCAAGTTGAAAATGCCACGATCGTCTTTATTGTTTGCGACCGTGGTGATCGCTACTTATCAACAGGCGTATTTCCCGCTTAAGTTGATTTCACTTTCTTCTTAGAGCTTGATTTCTTAGGTTTTGATTTTTCCGTAGATGCTTTGGCGCCACTGCTTTTAGTCATGCTCTCCACAGGCACCACGCTCTGATTTTTATATCCCAAAGCTTCTGCAAACTCGGCAACACTTTGCGCATAGAAATAGCTGCGGTTGTACTGCACAATCGTCAGGAAGTTATTTAATCCCACGAAATATTGCACTTGGTCTGAACCATCTTTATCGGGATAAGGTAGATCCACTATGAAAGCCTTGCTTTGTGGTTCCACGCCACCACTTTGTAAGTCACCTTGTTTTTTGGCGAGGATGCCCTTATCAATCAGCTCTTGAACAGTAAATTTCAGTTGCGGTTCTCCATCGGCTAATTCTTTAGCAGCGGTGATGCCACTTGCTTGGATTGGGAATGAAATTGGCATGCCGGTTTGCCAGCCATGTTTCTTCATGAAGTTGGCTACGCTAGCAATCGCGTCTTTAGGGCTTTGCTTGAGGTCGATTTGACCATCGCCATCGCCATCCACTGCAAAACTACGAATGCTGCTCGGCATAAACTGGGGTAGACCGATAGCGCCAGCATACGAGCTGTTTTGATTCAGGCAGGTGCTAAAGCGTGCATTGTTGACCCCTTGACTGCTATTTTTAGAGGGTAGCTTGCCACCCGCCTCTGTCCAGCACATGAGAATCAATTCTTTGAGCTGATCTTTGAAGAGTTGTTCGCGCGCCGGCTTATTGGGGGTATCTGGGTAACTAAACGCCAGGGTTGAAAGAACGTCTTTGACCCTGAAATTGCCAGTTTGGCGCCCATAAATGGTTTCAATACCAATAATCGCCACAATGATTTCGGCCGGAACCCCTGAATCTTGCTCCACTTGACTCAAAAAAGCCTGATTTTGGTCCCAGAAGGCCCTCCCAGCCTTGAGGCGAACGGGTTCAATAAAGCGTTTGCGGTAAGTCAGCCAATTTTTCTTAAAAGTGCCCGATGGGGGTAATACCAATTTGCGTATTGAGGGAATCGTTTTAGCATCTAGAAAGCCCATTTCTAAGGCTGGGAGCGGTATTTCTTGGGCTTGGGAGACTTGCCCCAGTAGTTCATTGAGGTTTTGGCTAAAACGCGCCTCTGTGACCGCATCATCAGTCTGGTTTACGATGGACTGTTGCGATTGGGTTGGCTGTGTGGGGGTGCTAGAGCATCCCGCTAGCGCAAGAGCAAAGAGTAAGCAGGAGACGCGAAAGTTCATGCGGATCGTCTTGGATTTTTGAATATTGAGCACGTTTAATTAGATTATAAAAATTACAAATTTGCTATTGAGGATTTTGAGTAATGACAACAGGATACATAACTCATCCAGACTTTCTGAAACACGAGATGGGAAGTCATCACCCAGAGTGCCCGGAAAGAATTCAGGCCATTAATGATCAAATGATTCGTAGCGGAATTGACCGCCTAGTACATCATTTGGATGCCCCATTAGCAACTGAGGATCAGCTGGAGTTAGTGCACAGTCCAGATCATGTTTCATTTGTGCGCGATCGCGCTCCCGAGAGCGGGTATTTCATGTTGGATGGTGACACCATCATGAATCCCCATACCTATAGAGTAGCCCTTAGAGCTGCTGGTGCAGCCATCGCTGGTGTTGATGCTGTGATGAAGGGTGAAGTTGAGAATGTGTTTTGCGCAGTAAGACCGCCAGGACATCATGCAGAGCCCACGCGTTCCATGGGATTTTGTTTATTTGATAATGTAGCTATTGCAGCACGTTATGCCATTGAGACTTATGGCATTGAGCGTGTTGCTATTATTGATTTTGATGTTCATCATGGCAACGGCACTGAAGCTGCTTTTTTCAATGATCCGAATGTTTTCATGTGTAGCTTCTTCCAGCATCCTTTCTACCCCTATAGCGGCCTCGATCATGCTAGCAATATGGTCAATGTACCTTTGCCTGCAGCTACTAGAGGTGATGTAGTGCGTTCAATAGTGGAAGAGAAGTGGTTGCCTGCCTTGCGTAATTTTGAGCCTGAGCTCATCATCATTTCAGCGGGCTTTGATGCCCATCGCGAAGATGATTTGGGTCAGATGGGTTTGGTTGAGGCTGACTATGCATGGATTACTATGCGTTTAAAAGAAATTGCCAATGAGTATGCACAAGGAAGAATTGTGAGTTGTCTCGAAGGGGGTTACAACCTCTCAGCCTTAGGTAGGAGTGTGGTTGCCCATGTAAAGGCATTGGCAGATATTTAATGTTGTAAGTGAATTTGAGTAAAACTGAAATCGAAAGCTAAAGATGGCAAATATTTATGAACAAGGATTGGATCGCAATCCAGCTAATTACACCCCGATTACACCGCTCCTCTTTTTAGAGCGTTCAGCGCAAATTTATCCCAATAAGACTGCCGTCATTCATGGGAAGTTGCGTCAGACTTGGGCGCAAACGTATGAGCGTTGTCGTCGCTTAGCCAGCGCCTTGCAAAAGCACGGCATTGGTTTGGGTGACACTGTAGCGGTGATGTTGCCAAACACGCCCCCAATGGTGGAGGCGCACTTTGGTATTCCGATGGCAGGTGCGGTATTAAATGCCCTTAACACCCGCTTGGATGCTGAGTCAATCGCTTTTATGCTCAATCATGGTGAGGCAAAGGTAGTTATCGTCGACCCAGAGTTTTCGGCGGTAATGAAAAAAGCCCTCGAGATTGCCAAAAAAGAATCTGGTCGTGATTTCTTGGTGGTGGATGTTGAAGAAAAAGAGTTTGATATTCCTGGTGAGAAATTAGGAAAACTGACCTATGAAAATTTACTTGCTGAAGGTGATCCTCAATTTGCATGGCAAGTCCCAGCTGATGAGTGGCAGGCAATTTGCTTGAACTACACCTCCGGTACTACTGGCAACCCCAAGGGTGTGGTGTATCACCATCGCGGCGCTGCGATTAACGCGGTATCAAATGTATTGGACTGGGATATCAATAAGCACCCCGTGTACTTGTGGACATTACCGATGTTCCATTGCAATGGCTGGTGCTTCCCTTGGACGATTGCTGCTCGTGCTGGTGTAAATGTATGCTTGCGTCGAGTTGATGCGCAACATATTTTTGCGGCAATCAAGGAGCATGGAGTGACTCATTATTGCGCTGCTCCTATCGTGCACAACTTGTTAGTCAATGCGCCAGATGAGTTGAAGGCCGGCGTGCCAACGGGTGTTAAAGGCTTGATTGCTGGTGCTGCACCCCCTGCATCCATTATTGAGGGTATGGAAAAGTTAGGTTTTGACTTAACCCACGTTTATGGATTGACTGAGGTGTATGGACCGGCTTCTGTATGTGTAAAGCAGGATGAGTGGAATGATTTGGATATTGGTGAACGTGCGCGTTTGAATGCTCGCCAAGGTGTGCGTTATCACATGCAGCAAGCAATTGCAGTTCTGGATCCTGAAACCATGCAACCAGTTCCGGCTGATGGTGAAACCATGGGCGAAATTATGTTCAAGGGCAACATCGCCATGAAGGGTTACTTAAAGAATGCAAAGGCTACCCAAGAAGCATTTGAGGGTGGCTGGTTTCACTCAGGTGACTTGGCTGTAATGAATCCCGATGGTTACGTGAAGATGAAAGACCGCAGTAAAGACATCATTATTTCTGGAGGGGAAAATATTTCTTCTGTAGAGGTGGAGGATGTACTTTATCGTCACCCAGCAGTGAACGCTGCCGCAGTGGTTGCCAAGCCAGATCCAAAGTGGGGTGAAACCCCTTGTGCTTTCCTGGAGATTAAGTCTGGTTCAACGGTAACTCCAGAAGAAATCATCGCCCATTGCAAGCAGCATTTGGCTGGCTTTAAGGTTCCCAGGGCGATAGTATTTTGCGAGCTGCCAAAGACTTCAACTGGCAAGATTCAGAAATTTGAGCTCCGAAAACAGGCTGGATCTGCTACCGCTATTGATGTCTAGAGATTCCCCTGCGGGACGGATAAAATAGATCATTAACCATTATTGAGAATTCCAAATGAAAATCTTAGTGGCAGTAAAACGCGTTGTTGATTACAACGTCAAAATTCGGGTGAAGTCAGATAATTCTGGAGTAGATTTAGCCAACGTCAAAATGAGTATGAATCCGTTTGACGAGATCGCTGTTGAAGAAGCGGTACGTTTAAAAGAGGCTGGTGTAGCAACTGAAGTAGTCGTGGTAACTGCCGGCGCTACCCAATGCCAAGAAACCTTGCGCACTGCATTGGCCATTGGTGCTGATCGTGCTATCTTGGTCGAGACAGATGCTGAACTGCAGCCTTTGGCGGTAGCCAAGATTCTGAAAGCACTCTCCGATAAAGAGCAAGCGCAAATCATTATTCTCGGTAAGCAAGCAATTGATGACGATAGCAACCAAACTGGTCAGATGTTGGCAAGTCTCATGGATATCCCGCAAGCTACCTTTGCCTCTAAAGTAGTGGTTGCGGATGGCAAAGCTACCGTGACTCGTGAAGTTGATGGTGGTTTAGAAACGATTGCCCTTTCTTTGCCTGCAGTTATTACGACTGACTTGCGTTTGAACGAGCCACGCTACGTGACTTTGCCAAACATCATGAAGGCTAAGAAAAAAGCGATTGATATCGTGAAGCCTGAAGATTTGGGTGTCGATATTGCACCACGTCTCAAAACAATCAAAGTAGAAGAGCCGCCTAAGCGTAGCGCAGGTGTGATGGTTGCTGATGTGGCAGCCTTGGTAGAAAAACTCAAAAATGAAGCGAAGGTGATTTAAATGGCCGCACTTGTTATTGCTGAACACGACAATCAATCTTTAAAAGCAGCTACGCTCAATGCAGTGGCTGCTGCTTTGCAATGCTCTCCAGAGGTGGATGTGCTGGTTGCGGGTAGTGGCGCAGATGCGGCCGCAACTGCAGCAGCTCAAATTGCTGGTGTACGCAAAGTCATTCAAATGGATGCTACCAATTTGGCTGACCAACTGGCAGAACCATTAGCGGCGCAAATTCTCTCAATTGCAGGCAACTACAGTCATATCCTGGCTCCAGCAACAGCAAATGGTAAGAATGTGTTGCCACGTGTTGCTGCTAAGCTCGATGTTGCTCAGTTATCTGACATTACTAAAGTTGTCTCTGCAGATACTTTCGAGCGTCCAATTTATGCTGGTAATGCAATTGCGACGGTGCATAGTGCTGACCCAATCAAAGTCATCACTGTACGCACTACTGGTTTTGATCCTGTGGCTGCAACAGGTGGTTCAGCATCTGTAGAAAAGGCTGCAGCTGCTGATAGCAAAGCGCAGTCATCTTTTGTGGGTCGCGAACTAACAAAATCTGATCGTCCTGAACTCACTGCTGCCAAGATCATCGTGTCTGGTGGCCGTGGCTTAGGTTCTGGTGAGAAATATCAAGAACTCATTACGCCATTGGCTGACAAGCTTGGGGCTGCTTTGGGTGCATCGCGTGCTGCTGTTGATGCGGGTTACGTTCCAAATGACTACCAAGTGGGTCAGACGGGCAAGATTGTTGCTCCACAGCTGTATATTGCCGTTGGAATCTCAGGCGCAATTCAGCACTTGGCTGGTATGAAAGATTCCAAAGTCATCGTGGCAATCAATAAAGATCCTGAAGCTCCTATCTTTGGCGTTGCTGACTATGGCCTAGTGGCGGATTTAAATACGGCTGTTCCTGAGTTAACAAAGGCGCTTGGTTGAGTCGAAGATTGATTTTAGAGATTAATAAGTATCAAACCGAATAAAGAGGAGTTGTAATGCCATACGTAGCCCCAGTGAAAGATATGTTGTTTGTGATGAATGAACTAGCTGGGCTATCGGATGTTGTTGCCTATCCCGCTTATGCAGAAGCAGGCGCAGATGTGGATCTGGCGCCTGCAATTTTGGAAGAGTCTGCAAAATTTAACCAAGACGTTGTTGCGCCCCTCAATTGGACTGGCGATCAAAATCCGAGTTCCTTAAAGGATGGCGTTGTCACAACTACCCCTGGTTTTAAGAATGCATTTGAGCAATACGCTGCCGCAGGATGGCAAGGTGTTATTCATCCAGCAGAGTTTGGTGGTCAAGGGTTACCAAAACTCATTTCTACTGCCTGTCTAGAGATGGTGAATTCAGCTAATCTCTCTTTTGCGCTCTGCCCATTGCTGACTGACGGGGCTATTGAAGCCTTGTTAACGGCAGCAAGCCCAGAACTTCAAGAGCAATATGTTCCAAAAATGATTTCGGGTGAATGGACGGGTACCATGAATTTGACTGAGCCCCAAGCTGGCTCAGATTTATCCATGGTCAGATCGCGTGCGGTGCCAGAAGGTGACGGTACTTACAAGATTTTTGGTACCAAAATTTATATCACTTATGGCGAGCATGACATGGCCAAGAACATTATTCATTTAGTGTTGGCTAGAACGCCTGATGCGCCAGAAGGCGTCAAAGGAATTTCTTTATTTGTAGTGCCAAAGTTCTTAGTGAATGCAGATGGTTCATTGGGTGAGCGTAATGATGTGCACTGCGTCTCGATTGAACATAAGTTGGGTATTAAAGCGAGCCCAACTGCAGTACTTCAATTTGGTGACCATGGTGGCGCAATCGGCTATTTAGTTGGCGAAGAAAACCGTGGCCTCGAATACATGTTTGTAATGATGAATGCTGCTCGCTTCGCAGTCGGCATGCAAGGAGTAGCGGTAGCAGAACGCGCCTATCAAAAGGCGGTTCAATATGCCAAAGACCGCGTACAAAGTCGTGACTTGGCTGGTTCCCCTGGCCCAGTTGCCATTATTCATCAGCCTGATGTAAAGCGCATGTTGATGACGATGCGTGCCTATACAGAGGCTTCTCGTGCATTGGCTTACTACGCTGCTTCTGCATACGATGCACAGCATGCTGCTCCAGACGAAGCAGCCCGCAAATCCAATCAAGCTATTTATGAATTTTTAGTGCCGATCGTTAAGGGCTTCTCTACAGAGATGTCTATCGAAGTGGCTAGCTTAGGTGTTCAGGTTCATGGTGGCATGGGCTTCATTGAAGAAACTGGCGCCGCTCAACATTATCGTGATGCTCGAATTTTGACGATTTATGAAGGCACTACTGCGATCCAGGCAAATGACTTGGTTGGCAGAAAAACAGTGCGTGATGGTGGCGCTATTGCCAAAGAACTTTCTCAAAGAATTGCTGCCACTGAAAAAGAGTTGGCTGCAAGCGGTAGTGATAATGCTAAAGCGGTGCTCAAGCAACTCTCATTGGCGCGTGCAGCATTTGAACAAGCGGTTGCCTATGTCGTTGCCAATGCAAAGACTGATATCAAGGCAGTTTATGCAGGTAGCTTTGCTTACCTCCGTTTATCTGGATTGGTATTAGGTGGTTGGCAAATGGCGAGGGCGCTTTTAGCGGCAGAAGGCTTACGTGACGGCGATCCAAAGTTTTATGATGCCAAGATTGCTACAGCACGCTTCTTTGCTGAGAATTTGATGCCTCAAGCCCAAGCTTTAGCTACATCAATTGTAGAAAGTGGTCACTCTACAAATGCCTTAGAGGTAGAGCAGTTCTAAAAAATATTAAGAAATATTGAGGAAAATAAAAAACCGCTCCAAAGAGCGGTTCTTGAAAAAGAAAAGCTATCTGCAATTACTGAGATAGCTTTTTTGCTTCATGGATTTGAGAGATAAAGAATTGCTCAAATGAAATCGCTAAAAAAGTCATCATGACGCCAGCGCCAAAGACTAAAGAGAAAATCACTGTCAAGATGACTAACCAGCCAGAGCGACTGCGGCGGTGTTCTTCAATGCCGGGATTAAATTGTGCATCCCACTTTTCGTCCAGGCGTAGTCCATAAGCAATTGTGGTCAACCAACTTGCCTCAATCGCAATAAAGCCAAAGGTAACAAGTACCCAGCCTGGCGCTGAGTGAAAGTGAGCATCTTTTAAAATGATCCAGCCTGCTGCGCCACCAATGAGTGCAAACAGCTGAATCCACGCCCAAAAGGATTTGAGTCCTTGGAGGTAAAAGCAATTAAGTCCGCTACCCGGAAAAAATAATCCAAGTGTGCAAAAAAGAAATTTCGATTTTTTCATAGGGGCTTTTGAAGTCTATTTATTAGGTTTTTGGGTAAAGCTCAGCACTTCGCGATCAGTGCCGATCATGAGTAATTGATCGCCGTTATGCACGATACTGCGATAGTCGTTTAACTCATAAAGAAAGTCATTTTCTAGTTCCATACGCTGTGGACTGCAAGCCATCTTGGTGCTAGCGATTTGTTTGAGAGAAAAGCCGCGAGTGTCTTCATCCAGTGTTGCGGTAAAACGATTGCATCCTGTTGAGCCGCTGACGCGTTGCCCATTGGCATCAAAAATAATTTGGATAGGGTTGCTGGCATCTCCTTGAGGAATTTGCCGAGTGCGCACCTCACCGTTGCTATTGGGGGGTAGATTCCAGCGAGTGAGTTCCCATTTGGTATTTTTGAGCTCATTACTTGGTGGGCTGATCTTGGCTCCGCAAGGAGGAATCACGTTAGCGCAGCCGACTAAAAGGCCTAGGCCAAGACCAGAAAGCATCAGGAAAGGCTTATTTAAGTTACTTCTAGCGGGTCCTGAAAAGCGGGATTTGATGGTCATATTTGTCTAAGTTATTGTTTTTAATGTATTTTTTACTTTGATCTGGCATCTATTCTACTGTTTTGTCTGCTTAAATAGGTGGAAGAAATAGGGGTTTTCGTCTAGAATATGAGGTTTTCCGCTCTACCGTGTCTTTATTTGGTGAGCTGGAGCCCAAGGTTTTTTGTAGAAATTTCATTGGGTTGTAATCAACCTGTTTTCATTTTAGATTTTAAGGAATAAGTATGGTCGTCATTCGACTGGCACGCGGCGGTTCTAAGAAGCGCCCTTTTTACAGCATTGTTGCTACTGATAAGCGCAACCGTCGTGACTCGAACTTTATCGAGCGTATTGGTTATTTCAACCCACAAGCAGCGGCCACTGAGCAAGCAATGCGTATTGCTCAAGATCGTTTGACTTACTGGACTGGTGTTGGTGCGCAAATTTCCCCAACAGTAGTTCGTTTGATCAAAAACAATCCAGCTGTTTAATTTTCCGTTGCTAAAAACTTCATCGATGTGGTGGAGTTTTTAGTGACAGGATTGCTAGTAGTTCTATTTCGGGAAAATAAGGTGTCTTGCAAATGAGTACACCTTCCCTAAATGATTTGATTGAACTAGGCGCCATCTCTGAGGCGCAAGGTTTGCGGGGTCAAGTGAAGGTTAGGCCTCACTCTTCAGAACCTGTAGCACTACTCTCCTCTAAGTCTGTTTGGTTATCTTTGATCCCGCGTAGGGATGCTGGCGTTTCTGCATCTACAGAGCAAGCATCATTAACGCAATACAAGGTGAAGAGTGCCAAGATGCACAGCGGTAATGTGGTGATGTCACTAGATGGCGTGAATGATCGCGATCAAGCGCTTGCATTAAAGGGTTCGCGTGTCTTGGTGGCGCGTGATGCATTTCCAAAAGCGGAAAGTGATTCGTACTACTGGGTAGACCTTATTGGATGCAATGCAATCAATTTACAAAGTGAAGCACTTGGTGAGGTGATTGATGTCACTGAGAATGGTGCTCATGGTGTGATTGCAATAGGCAACCCAGAGACCAAAGAAGTTAAATACTTGGTGCCATTTGTAAAAGAGGTGGTGCAAAACGTTGACCTACCAAACAAAACGATTACGCTTGATTGGCAGTCTGACTGGCAATAATTATTCAATAATATTGACGAATATGCGCTTTGATGTTGTGACCTTATTTCCAGAAATGTTCTCTGCCTTAACGCAGTGGGGTATTACTGGGCGTGCATGTGAACAATCGTTGGCTAGCGTTCATCTTTGGAATCCCCGTGATTTTTGTTTGGACCCTCGTAAAACGGTCGATGATCGAGCTTATGGTGGCGGCCCAGGGATGGTTATGATGGCCAAACCCCTTGAAGATACCGTTGCTCAAATTAAGGCAGCCCATCAGGTAGCGAATATTAAATCGGGCCCAATTTGCCTTCTAGCCCCTCAAGGTGAACGTTTTTCTCAGAAGAAAGCGACAGATATCCTCAGTTACGGTAATTTAAGCTTTATTTGTGGTCGATATGAGGCTGTGGATCAGCGTTTTGTTGATCGAAATGTCGATTTGCAGCTTTCTATTGGGGATTTTGTGCTTTCTGGAGGTGAAATCCCCGCTATGGCCATGATGGATGCAGTGATTAGGCTGATTCCAGGGGCTCTTGGAGACGGCGAATCAGCCACTCAGGACAGCTTTATGAACGGTCTTTTGGACTATCCGCACTACACCCGCCCTGAAATATATGAAAATTTATCTGTTCCAGACGTGCTTTTAGGCGGACATCACGCTAAAATAGCGGATTGGCGTCGGCAAAAGTCTTTGGAGCTGACGTTCAGGTTAAGGCCGGACTTAATTGAGTCGGCTAGAGCCAAAGGGTTGCTAACCCGAGAAGATGAACAATTTCTTCGCTCTCTGTAAATACTTTTAGTGTGCAGTAGTGAATGGGTGGTTTAGTTTTTGGTTTAGTGAAATTGTTTTAACTGCATCCTCTATTAGGTCCGTTGATTTAGATCTCGGGATTAAACGCTAATATGATGTTTAAGGATTAAAAATGAATTTAATTGAAAAAATTGAGCAAGAAGAAATTGCTCGCTTAAGCGCTAACAAAGTACTACCAAGTTTCGCTCCTGGCGACACAGTGGTTGTTAACGTTAACGTTGTTGAGGGTACACGTAAGCGTGCCCAGGCCTTTGAAGGCGTTGTGATTGCTAAACGTAATCGCGGACTTAATTCCAGCTTTATCGTGCGTAAGATTTCTTCTGGCGAAGGTGTTGAGCGTACTTTCCAAACATACTCACCATTGATTGCTAGCGTTGAAGTGAAGCGTCGCGGTGATGTACGTCGTGCGAAGTTGTACTACTTGCGCGATCGTTCAGGTAAGTCAGCACGTATTAAAGAAAAGCTTCAAGCGCGTGTAAAACCAACAGCTGCAGTAGCCGCTGAATAATTGCTGCCTTGATGCAATCAGAAAGGCGGCCTAGGTCGCCTTTTTTGTTGCCTTAGAATATCAATATGCCCAAGACCTCCAGCCCCGAAGACTACGCAATTAATGTTGCCGCTCCTCCGGGGTTTGATGCGCAAGCGGTTCCGATTCATCAGGTATGTACTCATGAAAAGAAGGTATCTAAAGAGTATCTAGAGCCGGCCGGATTAAGAGCCCGTTTGCAAAACCCGCCAGATTGGCAACCTGAGATTACCGATGAGAATCGCCACGTGATTGCGGCGGATATTATTGCCAAACGTCAAGCCGCCGGAAAAGTTACTGAGGCAGCTGTACTAATTCCTTTGGTGTTAAAGGTGGATGGCTTATCTGTATTGTTGACGCAAAGAACCAATCATTTGCGTGATCATGCTGGGCAAATTAGCTTTCCAGGTGGGCGCATGGACCCCGAAGACCAAAGCCCCAATGACACCGCCTTACGTGAGAGCAAGGAAGAAATTGGGCTTGATCCTAAGCGAGTCGAGATTATTGGGCACTTACCGCAGTATTTAACGGTTTCTGGCTATAGCGTCACTCCAGTAGTGGGGTTGGTCCAAGCTCAGGCAGAATACGTCTTGGATGCATTTGAGGTGGCGGATGTATTTGAGGTGCCCCTTAGTTTTTTACTCGATCCTGCCAATCATCAGGTTAGACTGTGGCAAAGTGAGCAGGGCGGACGTCGCTTTTATTCAATGCCATATGAGAACCGCTTTATTTGGGGTGCTACTGCGGGAATGTTGCGTAACCTTTATCATTTATTAAAAGTATGACTTTCTTTTCTATTCTCTTCGCCCTCATTGTTGAGCAATATCGCCCAGTAACATCAAGCCACTGGATCGCGCGTGTATGCGCTCGCTGGTTAGATTGGGTTGCTAATGAGTTCGGCGGCAAATCCGAAGAAGGCGCAAGCCCAGTGGGTGCACGTATGGCCTGCTTGGTAGCTTTCGTATTACCTACTTTTTTAGTCTTCATTGTGTACGTCACATGTATGGTGACTTACCCAATCCTCGGTTTTCTATGGAACATCGTTATAGCGTATCTGTTTTTTGGCTTCCGTCAATTTAGCCATTCTTTTACCGCAGTACATGAAGCCATTGAAGCGCATGATTTGCCGGCAGCGCGAGCTGCCTTGGGTGAGTGGTACGGCCCAGAATTAGATGCTTCGAATCTCACCGAGACAGAAGTGATTTCCTTGGCATTAGAGCGAGCCATCATTGGCTCACATCATCATGTCTTTGGAGTGTTGTTCTGGTTCATGATGCCAATGGGCCCTGCAGGCGTGGTCTTGTATCGTCTCGCTGACATTGCAGCTAAGCGCTGGTCTGAGCGTGGTGACTATAACTTGAGCGAATCTTCGCGTCATTTCTTCTACGTCTTGGATTGGGTTCCTGCACGTATTACAGCGATGGGCTTTGCAATCGTTGGTAACTTTGAGGGTGCGGTCTATGGTTGGCGTTACCTAACGCAAAAATGGTCTGACTCTTTATCTGCGGTGATTTTGGCCGCCGGCAGTGGTGCGCTTGGTGTTCGCTTGGGTGAGCCGATGAGCGAGCCTGATAGTGATGAAGCCTTGCGTATGGCCGAAGCGGGTGAGCCAGTAATTTATGAGGTAGGTCTTGAGCCAACTGAGCGAACCATGCGCTCTGCGGTAGGTTTGGTGTGGCGCTTAGTTATCGCTTGGATGGCTTTGTTGCTAATGCTGACCATCGCTCTTTGGCTTGGCTAATACCCTGAATTTGTATATCTGCTGTTTTCGAATCTGAATGCAGCTGTCTAAATAGCGCCAGTCTCTCTGGCGCTATTTCATTTCTCTCTACTGCTTCTTGCACCGCGCAATCAGGTTCAGATAAATGCGCGCAATTATGAAAGCGACACTTACCAAGCAGGCCTTTAAATTCTCTAAAGGCATGTTGCAGCTCGCTCACGGACATATGCGCTAAGCCAAATTCCTGGAAGCCCGGGGAATCTATTAGTGCACCCAGCTTGCCGGTTTCATCTCTACCCCATGCCTCAGGCAATTCAAAGTAACGACAGGCAGTCGTTGTGTGTTTGCCGGTATCTAGGCGAACTGAATACTCTTGTGTGAGAGCGGCAGCATTCGGAATCCAGGCATTGAGTAGGCTCGATTTGCCCATACCAGATTGACCAACAAAGACGGAAACCTTGCCTTGGAGTGCAGCGCGCAATGCATCAATAGAAGCGGGGTCAAATTTAGCGGAGACTTCGCTGACCTGATAGCCCATGTGCGCATAGGGCGCGATGATTTTGCGAGCATGCTCTAGATTGTCTTTAAGGTCACATTTATTGAGTAGGATATGTAGCCCAATTTGATTGGCTTCTGCTGCTACTACTGCTCTTCCCAAAAGGTCTGGGGAGAAGGCGGGCTGTGTTGCGAGCACCACTAAGATTTGATCAACGTTAGAGGCAATGAGCTTGCTCTTAAATGCATCTGAGCGATAGAGAAGATTTTCTCGAGGCTCGATTTGAATAATGCGCGCTTGATCGGCCGAAGTCATTTCAAGTAATAAGCGATCACCTACTGCGCCGATATGCTGCTTGGCAGGTGTGCTCACTTGAATCAGTGGGCCATCAGGGGATTCATAGCCATCGGCGTCTGTGGTTAAACGCTGCGCTAAATAATGCCTTCCGTAGGAGGCAATGAGTAGCGCATGAAACTGTTCCATTGTTATGAGCTAAACCGTTGTAAGTTGGCAATACGCAATGGAGCGGGTGGATGCGAGCTGTAGAACGCGGTATAGATTGGATCTGGCGTTAGTGTTGAAGCGTTATCTTGATATAGCTTCACTAGCGCGGTGATTAAATCTTTTGCAGAAGATTTCTCAGCAGCAAAGCCATCGGCTTCGTATTCATGCTTGCGTGATGCTAGGCTCGATAGCGGTGTAAAGAAAAAGCTAAATACAGGCGAGATCAACATAAAGAGTGCTAAAGCGAGGCCGCCGTTATAGCCATTCAGATTGGGCATTACACCTAATTCGGTATAGAACCAAGCCTTTGTACTAATCCAGCCTAAGAGTGCAAACATTCCAAAGCTCAAGGCAAATGAGACTAAGAGGCGTTTGCGGATATGGTTACGTTTGTAGTGGCCAAGCTCATGCGCCAATACGGCCTCTACTTCACCGGGATTAAGCTTCTCAATTAAGGTATCAAAAAATACAATACGCTTAGCTTTGCCCATGCCGGCAAAGAATGCATTGCCATGAGCGCTACGCTTACTGCCATCCATCACAAATAGCCCTTGGCTCGCAAAGTCACAACGCTGGAGTAGCGCTTCAATTTGTGTCTTCAGTGGACCATCTTCCAAAGTTTGAAACTTATTAAAGAGTGGCGCAATAAAAGTTGGAAAAATCCATTGCATCAGTAAGCTAAACACAGTCAACACAATCCACGCCCACAGCCACCAAAAGTCTCCAGCCTTAGCCATCAAAGTCAAGATGACCCAGAGAAGTGGAATGCCAATAGCCCCGCCAACCGACATACCTTTAAACATATCCGAGAAGAATAATTTTTTAGTCATGCGATTAAAGCCAAAGCGCTCTTCCAGGTGAAACTGCTTATACCAAGAAAAAGGGATGTCGAGTATTCCGGAAATAAGCACAATAGACACGAGCAAGGCAATTTGCTGGGCAATACCTTCGCCGAATAATTGCAGTAACGCCATATTTAAAATCTGTAAACCGCCCACTAAGGTGAAGCCAATTAAAATGATGGCACTGACTCCATTTTCGAGGATGCCAAGACGTAATTTAGAGATGGTGTAGTCGGCCGCTTTTTGATGTTCGGCTAAAGTCACTTTTTCAGAGAATTCAGCGGGTACAGCATTACGATGCTGCGCAACGTAGCGAATTTGACGTTGGGACAGCCAGTGGCGCAAGCCAAAACTAGCAATAAAGGCGATTAGAAAAACAATTGTGAATGTCATGAGATCATTATAGATATGAGCGAGCAAATCAACACCACAGCCACGGCGGCAAATAAGACGGCACCAGCCAGCGAACACCTGATTTGGGTCGATATGGAAATGTCAGGCTTGAACCCAGAAACCGAGCGAATTTTAGAGATCGCCATCATCGTTACAGATGCCCACCTCAATACCATTGCCACAGCGCCTGTCTGGGTAGTGCATCAAGAGGATGCTGTATTGGATGCGATGGATGCTTGGAATAAGGGAACGCATGGTCGCTCTGGCTTAATTGATAAGGTGAAAGAATCTACCTTGGATGAGGCAACTGTTGAGGCGGAGTGCATTGCCTTTTTAAAGAAATACATTAAAGCGGGTATTGCGCCAATGTGTGGCAATACGATTGGACAAGACAGACGCTTTATGGCGAAGTACATGCCGAAGTTAGAGGCATATTTTCATTATCGAAACATAGATGTGTCTACATTAAAAGAGTTATGCAAGCGTTGGCACCCTGAGTTGGTAAAAGGTTTTACCAAGAAGCAGGCCCATACGGCCCTTGCTGATATTGAAGAGTCAATTGAAGAGCTCAAATACTACCGCGAGAAATTTATCGTACCGTTGCCGTCATGAGTGGATCAACATCGTAAAGTGGCAATAATAGTAAAAAGGTCCGCAGTGCGGACTTTTTGTTTATCTGCTCAAACGCCTAATCATTTTTTGAGGGCGCTCTTCGGCCTAAAGACCTTAATGATGGTTTCATCGGTTTCAATATAAGGGCCGCCGATCAAATCAATGCAGTACGGCACGGCAGCAAAGATGCCGGGAACGATCGATTTGCCGTTTTCATCTTTAAGGCCTTCCAACGTTTCTGCAATTGCTTTAGGTTGTCCTGGTAGGTTAATTACTAGGGCGGCATGATCTTCGATCTCTCTAAGGACAGCAGTTTGTCTGGACAAAATGGCGGTAGGTACAAAGTTCAAGCTGATTTGACGCATTTGTTCGCCAAAGCCAGGCATCTCACGGGTTCCAGCATCTAGAGTAGCCTCAGGCGTGACATCCCTTCTGGAGGGGCCTGTTCCACCTGTGGTCAGAACCAAATCGCAACCCAGCTCGTCTACAAGCTCGACAATCGACTCGGTAATGATTTCAAGCTCATCGGCAATCAGGCGCTCATGAAAAACACAAGGATTGCTGATGGCCTTCATTAGCCAAGTTTGCAGGGCTGGGATGCCTTCGTCCTGGTAAACGCCTTTGCTGGCGCGATCTGAGATGGAAATGAGGCCGATTTTGACCTCATTTGGGCTATTTCGTTTTAGGGCTTCTGTATGCTTCATGTTTCTATTCTAGCTATTATTAGGGCATGTTTACATACACATCCAATCAGTTTCAAGAAATCATCGATTTCATGCTCAAAGAGGCCAAAAGAAGGGGCGCCTCGGATGCCGTTGCTGAGGTTTCGGAAGGGCAGGGCCTCTCGGTGACCGTACGCAAAGGCGAGGTAGAGACCATTGAGCAAAGCTTGGATAAGCAGGTTGGGGTTACGGTGTTTTTAGGTCACCGTCGTGGTAACGCTAGTACAAGTGACTTTTCTAAAGAGTCCTTGAAGGCCACGGTAGATGCTGCTTATCACATCGCACAACACACGGCAGAAGATTTGTGTGCAGGCCCCGCTGAAGCTGAGCTCTTAGAAAAAAATCCTTTAGATCTTGATTTGTTTCATCCTTGGAATTTGGATGCAACTCGTGCTGTCGAGATTGCGCGTACTGCCGAAAGCGCTGCATTTTCTGTGAGTAAGCAAATTCAGAATAACGATGGCGCATCAGTTTCAGCGCATCACGCGCATTTCATGATGGGTACGTCTCAGGGATTTATGGGCGGATACCCATTTTCTCGGCACTATATTTCTTGTGCACCAATTGCAAGTGAGGGTGGCAAGAAGACACATATGCAGCGTGATGACTGGTACTCCAGTTCTCGTATTCCTGAAGAGCTCGCAGACCCGGCAGCAATTGGAGCCTATGCGGCGCAAAGAGCTTTGTCACGACTGAAGGCAAGATCCTTAACGACTCGTCGTTGCCCAGTGATCTTTGAGGCCCCCTTGGCTGCGGGTTTATTGGGTGGTCTTGTGCAAGCAGTTTCCGGCGGTGCTTTATATCGCCGCTCCAGCTTTCTGCTTGATAGCCTAGGTAAGCAAGTTCTTCCTAAACACATCAGCGTATTTGAAGATCCGCATCTCAAGTCTATGACTGGTAGCGCACCATTTGACGAAGAAGGTGTCAAAACATCTGCACGCACAGTGGTAGATAGAGGGATTCTGGAGGGCTATTTTTTATCCACCTACTCAGCCCGTAAGCTAGGTATGAAAACTACTGGCAATGCAGGCGGCTCACACCACCTTACACTCAAGAGCAAGAAAACCCCGAAAGGTGGTTTACCTGCCCTACTAAAAGAAATGGGTACTGGCCTATTGGTAACTGAGTTAATGGGGCAAGGTGTTAACTATGTGACGGGTGATTATTCACGCGGTGCATTTGGTTACTGGGTTGAGAATGGCGAGATCCAATACCCTGTTGAAGAGGTCACCATAGCTGGTAATTTGCGCGATATGTTAATGGACATCCAACTCATTGGTAGTGATACCTTAATCCGAGGCACCAAAGAAACTGGCTCGATCCTGTTAGGCTCAATGACAGTTGGCGGAAAATAAACGCATAAATAAAAAGAAGCAAAAGAGAAGCAAAAAAAGAAACAAAAAAAGCGGCAAACAACAGACTTATTTTTAAAGGAGTGACGGCAATGCAAAGACGATCATTTTTAAAGAAAGCTACCATTGGTGCAGGCGCTGCAGCCTTGGCTACCCCATCGATTGCTCAAGGTTTACCAACCCTCAATTGGCGTTTGGTATCTAGCTTTCCAAAATCATTGGATACATTATTCGGCACTCCCGAAGTATTTGCTAATGCATTGCGTAAAGCAACGGATGGCAAATTTAATGTCAAAGTATTTGCTGCGGGAGAGGTGGTCCCGCCACTGCAAGTTTTGGATGCGGTCCAAAATGGCACAGTAGAGTGTGGACATACTGCTAGTTATTACTACTTGGGTAAAAATAGTGCTTTCATTTTCGATACTGCCGCACCATTTGGTATGACTGCTCGCCAGCAATCTGCATGGATGCTGCATGGCAACGGCATGAAGTTAATGCGCGAACTTTACGCCAGCTACAACATTGTGAATTTCTTAGGCGGTCAAACCGGCACGCAAATGGGTGGCTGGTTTCGCAAAGAAATTAAATCGCCGGAGGACCTCAAGGGCCTGAAATTTCGTATCGCTGGATTTGCTGGGCAGGTGCTTGCAAAACTAGGCGTGGTGCCACAACAACTTCCTGCTGGCGAAATTTATTCAGCCTTGGAAAAAGGCACGATTGATGCTGCTGAGTTTGTTGGGCCCTATGATGATGAGAAATTGGGCTTGGCAAAGGTAGCTAAGAATTACTACTACCCTGCATTCTGGGAGGGTGCTGCCGGCCTTTCTTTCTTGGTGAACAAAAAGCAGTGGGATGCTTTGCCACCCTCCTACCAAGCAGCATGGGAAGCTGCTTGTTTCGAAGCTCATACCGATATGTGCGCAAAGTACGATGCACTTAATCCGCCTGCACTGCAGCGCCTCCTCCAAAATGGTGCGGTTTTGCGCAAGTTCAACACTTCAGTCCTAGATGCATGCTTTAAAGCTAGTCAAGAAACTTACGCAGAAGAGTCTGCCAAGAATCCGCAATTCAAGAAGATTTTTGACGACTACCGCGCCTTTAGAAATATGGAAGCGCAGTGGTTTAATGTGGCAGAGCAGGCATTTTCACAATACAGTTTTAATAAAAAACTGTAAGGTCGAAATATGTTTGCAATAGGGCTCACGTGAGCCCTATTTCTTTTTGGATTATTTAGCAAACAGCACCGCTTGTAAGAAGTGGGATATATCTACAAGCTCTTCATAGTTGACGGAGTGCTCCATGGGATACTCATTCCAATCTACTTGATAGCCCATTTTTTCTAAGAAAGCGTATGACGCTTGGGCGCGATCAAGAGTTACCACCGAATCATAAGTGCCATGAGCCATAAAGATTGGTGTGCTGCAAAGCCATTGCGCAGCCTTGAGAAAACCCAGCCAAGACAATCTTGTCGTAAGCAATACCTCGACGAGCTTCCTTTTCTATTAAGTTAACAATCGATGCTGCGGATTTCTGAATACCGGCCGCATCTTCTGGGTCCATGGGGTTTCTGCCGATGATGTCATACCACGCAGGCATGACATAGCCACCATTAACCGTTACAGGCATGCTTGGAGCACTCGGAAATATAAAGCGTATGCCTGGACATCCGCTAAGCTTTAATTCCGGAACTATAGGCACAAAATCATTGCCATCAGCGCCCAGACCGTGCAACCAAATAACTGCTGCAGTGGGGTTTGGGCTAGTTTCGAGTTCAATGCATGGCAGCATGTTGTTCTTCTATTTGCTAATTGGAGTTAACGACTATCGACCCATATACGCTTCTTCGTTATAGGTTGACACCCATTGCGGTCTAAAGATGAGTAGGATTGCTAAAAGCATTCCAGACAAAGAGCCCTCCATGAATGCAATAATAATCAGGCCTAAAAGCCATCCCTCTAGATCAAGTTGGTTGGCTTCGCCAGCTATCAACCTGATAACCAGCAAGAAGGTACCCGACAAAATTACACTCATAAATGCAGCTACGTAGCCATTCCCCAGGATGAGAACAAATAAGTGTTTTGGGATAAAGCGTTGAATCATTTGGATTGATAAATACGCAAATATTGTGGGGAGTACGCAGACCATCAAATAGTGTTGCGAAGCTGCTTCATAGTCACCTTGAATCGCAAAGATCCCCAGAAACGCTACGGGAAACAACACAGATAGAGCAATCGCTGGACCAAACATGGCGGTTAGCAAGGATGCGCCATAAAAATGGAAAATCAGGCCATAAAACTTTCCTGCTGGCTGACCGGGAAGACTTGGTGAGATATTCCAAGCAATGACCAGTAAGAAGATGGCGGCAGGCGCCAGCCAGGTTAAGGGCGGCTTTAGAAAGGCGCGCGGAGGGCTTAAAAAGAGAGCCCCAAGAAAAATTGCTACTGCCAGTCCTAGCCAAATCATATTGCCTCTAACTTCCTTGGTGAATGAATCACTTACTCTAACCAAAGTGGGGATAAAACCTATCCGTACTTTCTCTAGGAGAAGATGATAACTGGGTAGAATCTTCCTTATATCTTTCTCATTTATACGGACTATCCATGAATTCTAAAAAACTAACTAACTTCATTCTGGGTGCAATGGTCTTGGGTGTGTTGGCTGGTTATCTGGTGAACTTCTATGGCGCAGGTTCTGTCTTGCCCGATCAGTATGTCCGATATGTTTCGATCTTGACCGATGTATTTTTGCGTCTAATTAAGATGATCATCGCACCATTGGTGTTTTCTACATTAGTGGTGGGTATCGCAAAAATGGGGGATGCTTCAACGATTGGCAGAGTTGGTTTAAAGACCTTTGCTTGGTTTATCTCCATGTCACTAGTGTCTTTGTTGCTTGGCTTGGTGATGGTGAATATTCTGCAACCAGGCATTGGTGTTGAATTAACGCTGCCAGAAATTGCAGCAAGTACCGGTTTAAATAAATCCAGCTTAAATCTGCCAGAGTTTATAAGACACATTTTCCCTGTCAGTATCTTTGATGCAATGGCCAAAAATGAGATCTTGCAAATCGTAGTGTTTGCTGTTTTCTTTGGTGTTGGTGCAGCAGGCATGGGTGCGCGAGCCGATGAGTTCATTCGTAACTTGGACATGCTCTCTCACATCATGCTCAAAATTACGACAGCGGTGATGAAGTTAGCCCCTGTTGCAGTCTTCTCAGCAGTTTCCTCTGTGATTGCAGAAAATGGCGTTGGCATATTAATGACCTATGGCAAATTTATGCTTAGCTTTTATGTTTCAATTTTTGCGTTATGGGTCGTCATTATTCTTATAAGCTCCTTAGTTCTGAAAAATCGTACTTTGACTTTGGTCAAAATGCTTCGTGAGCCAGCCTTGCTTGCATTTACTACTGCCAGTTCTGAGGCGGCTTATCCAATGACCTTGGAAAGAGTAGAGCGCTTTGGTTGCAAAAACAAAATTGCCTCATTTGTTTTGCCTGTGGGATATTCGTTTAACTTAGACGGTTCAATGATGTATTGCACTTTTGCCGCCATCTTTATTGCCCAGGTATATGGAATTGAGATGGAACTTAGTCAGCAGCTTCTGATGTTGCTAGTCCTCATGATCACTTCCAAAGGAATTGCGGGGGTGCCACGTGCTTCATTGGTAGTCATCGCCGCAACCCTATCGCAATTTAATCTGCCAGAGGCAGGCGTCCTGTTGATTCTTGGGGTGGACCACTTCTTAGATATGGCGCGTTCCGCCACTAATGTATTGGGTAATGGTTTGGCCACAGCGGTTATCTCTAAATGGGAAGGTGAACTAGAGAGTTAGCCAGGGTCTTGGTAACTACCCTAAATAATCACCACGTTTACTGGTCTGGGGTGTAAGATCAATCTACTAGATTAGTCTAGAAGGAGTTGGAATGAAGCGATTCTATATCGACTATCCTCAAGAGAAAATTGAAGAGCATCAGCATGCATATCGATGCCTGCATTGCAAAATTCCAACGACTATTATTTTTGGCTTATTGGAAAATCACGCTGAAAATTGCAGCTATAGAATGAATCAAAGTAAGTGGGTCCAATTAGAGGCTAAGCGCAGACCTCATAAAGAACATTTTGATGAACCCCATGTTGACGAGGTGGATTAATGAAGACCTATCCAATTGCTCTAGAGTTAACGGTTTGGGAAGACTTGGGACTCAATCAATATGAGCTCACCATCGATGAGGTTTCTAAAGTTTCCATCAAGCGAACCGATGATGTATTGCGTACGCGCGAGTTAACTGGCAATGAGGTCAGTACTTTAATTGCTGCTATTGAGTCATTAAAGGTGCCTGTTAGCGAAGAAGCTAAGGGGGGCGAGGCAAGCAAATCCTCAACGAGTTATGAGTTGATTGTAGAGTCTGCCCATTTCTCGCTAGAGTTCAATTGGGAGGATGTTGATGTCAATGGCGTCAATGCAAACGCTTTTGATTCCGTTTCAGCACTGGCTGCTGTAGTGGTGAGTTTGGATTTAGCTCACTAATTATTGAATTAACTGAGCTAAGTCTCCATCACAATAAATTCCCCGAGCGATATTCTTTCTCTAAATTGCGAGAAGGAAAATTGCGCCTTTATTCTTCGGGTGTTATTGACTTCAATCTTGCCGTCGGGCGTGAGATTGGCAAGATAGTCTCCTTCTGGGAAAAGGGCCTCAGGAATACTTTCAGTCTCGAGAATTTGAGCTGGTAATACCAGGCTCTTTGTAATTTTGATCCGCATGACCTATCTTAGGTTTTAATATTGGGGGAGGTATTTTGATTTGCACAATTTCAAAATCGAATGCACCAAAGAGGGGTTTATTTACCCAATCCCAAATTAGTAATCAGGGAAAGGCTTTTAAGGCCAACTTTTGGATTTTCGGATTACTTCTTGCACTGAAGCGGTGCTAGGCTATTTTCCGGACTTAAGTCGAGCGCTTTTACGGGTCTTTTCATAAAACGCATCGGGTTTTGAGGAGACCCATGCAATAAAGCGCTTCATTTCAGGATGTTCTCTCAATGCTTGGGCGTGATGAAAATGTTGTGCCAACTCTGCTTCGCTAAAAAGGGCATGAATTTGTTTGTGGCAAATGCGGTGGAGATATTCGGTGGTTTTTCCACCCTTAGATTTGGGGATAAGGTGGTGGGCGTCTTTCTGTGAATCTGGGATAAATCGTTCGCAGATAGGGCAAATAATTGCCTCAGCCGGCTTTGCAACTGGCTTATCCAAAGCAATTAGTTTTTGACGAATTTTTCCAATCATGGTCTCGAGCTAGTTTATTGAATAAGTCTTAAACTTGCAGGGTGCTAAAACATGCTCTTAAAAACCTCGCAGAACCAGACCTGTCTCGCCTCATTGAAATGGCTTGGGAAGATCGCACACCATTTGATGCGATTGAGAAAGCCTTTGGCTTAGGAGAGCCGCAAGTCATTGCCATCATGCGTAGAGAGCTTAAACGTCGTTCTTTTGAGCTTTGGCGACAGAGGGTTACTGGGCGAGCAACCAAACATAGCGCCTTGCGCAGCAATGAAGTAAAGCGGGCTTATTGCCCAACACAGTACAAGAGTAAATGAAGAACCAAAAGGACTCTCCCAAGCGTCTCATTCTGATATTGGGTGATCAGTTAGATTTGCAGAGTTCTGCATTGCGTGACATCAATCCCCAGTCAGATGAAATCATCATGATTGAGTCGGCCAATGAGGCGCAATACGTTTGGTCTCATAAAGCCAAGATTGCTTTATTTCTTTCGGCGATGCGCCATTTTGCTGTCGAACTTGAAAAGCGCGGCTACTCTCTAACGTACATCAAAAATTCTCCACTGCCGCTTCTTGAATCTCTTAAAGCGCAAATTCTGCAAATGAAAGTGACCCACTTGGTTTGTATTGAGCCAGGGGAGTGGCGTCTTAAGCAGGCAATTGAGGCTTTAGTAAATGAGCTCAATATTGAGCTAGACATGCGCGAGGACAGTCATTTCTATTGCACTCGCCAAGAATTTGTGGAGTGGGCCGCCAATAAGAAAGAGCTTCGACTGGAGTATTTCTATCGCTTAATGCGTAAGCGGCACAATATCTTAGTAGACCGTGAAGGTAATCCCGAGGCTGGCCAGTGGAACTTTGATCAAGATAATCGCAAGCCCTATCCAAAGAGGGGGCCTGGATTGATCGATGCGCCTGCTGCATTTGAAATAGATGCCATCACCCAAGATGTAGTGGACTATGTCCAGCAGACCTATTCAAGTCACCCTGGATCACTTGAGTCATTTAATTGGCCGGTTACTAGAGATCAGGCAACCCAAGCGCTTCAGTATTTTGTTGAATATCGTCTCAGAAACTTTGGCGTTTATCAAGATGCAATGTGGACTGATACCCCATTTGGATGGCACTCTATTTTGTCGAGCGCGCTGAACCTGAAACTACTGAATCCTCGCGAGGTGATTGATGCGGTCATCGTTGCTTGGAAAAAGTATTCTTTAGATCTTTCCGCAATTGAAGGTTTCATTCGGCAGATATTGGGGTGGCGTGAGTTCGTACGCGGCATGTACTACCTCGATATGCCGCAGATGGCGCAAGATAACTTCTATCAACATCAGCGCTCATTGCCAAAATGGTATTGGACTGGCAAGACTCAGATGGCCTGCATGAAAGATGCCATCGGACAAACCCTGCAATATGGCTATGCACATCATATTCAGCGTTTGATGGTGACAGGAAACTTTGCGCTCTTGGCTGAAATTCTGCCGCAGGAAGTGTGTGAGTGGTATTTGGCGATCTACGTGGATGCTATTGAGTGGGTTGAGTTGCCGAATACTGCTGGCATGGCCTTATTTGCCAATGGTGGCAGATTCACCAGCAAGCCCTACATTGCCAGTGGCGCCTATATTAAGCGTATGAGTAACTATTGCAGTGCTTGCAAATACAAGCCTGACGTTCGTTATGGTGATGAGGCTTGTCCAGTTACTACTTTGTATTGGAATTTCTTAATCAAGCACCGAGAGCAATTTGAGGCAAGCCCTAGAACACGCTTGATGACCGCCAACCTCAAAAGAATCAGCGATGAAGATCAAGTGAAAATCACGCTACATGCTCAGCATATTTTGAGCAACCTTGATGCGCTCTAAATAATCATGACGAAGACATCTTTCAAGGGTAACAAAAGTTATCTCCCAAGCAAGATTTGTGTTGTCTGTAAAAAAGAAATGACATGGAGAAAGTCCTGGGCAAAAAACTGGGAGTCGATTAAGTGCTGTTCAGATGCCTGTAGAGCTAAAAAGATGCCTTAGAGGGATTAAAAAAGTATTTGTTATTGAAAGTGTCAACCTGCCGTAAAGCCGATCCGTTGTGTAAGCAAGGACACCATTCCTTAACAACGGGGAGGTCTATATGAAGAAGATTCTGGTTTGCTTGCTAGCGGGGATCATGTTCGCTGGTTTAGCAACTTCAGCCAGTGCGCATGGAGGTAGGGGCGGGTACTATTACGGCGGTCATGGCGGAGGATGGCATAACGGCTGGGTTCCTTTTGCGGTTGGTGCCGTTGCAGGGGTGGCGGTGGCTAATGCGTACTACAGGCCTGCGCCTGTTTATTATGTTCCCCAATATGGTTTTCAACCAAGACCTCACGCAGCAGCGTTTTGTCCTGAAAATGGGCTTTACTATCCACAAACGCAAGCCTGCCCAAGTGGCTGGCAAAGAGTGCGTTTTTAAACTCCAACTCAAACGCAAAATTGCGCTGTTAAAAATAAAGGCCACTCGTAAGTGACCTTTATAACTACATTACTGCTTTTGCAGTATGGGGCTTATTTTCCGCAGGGAAATTTACCTGCTAAGAAGCGCAAAATAGTATCTGCGGCAGGTTCTGTTGCGTACTTAGAGTTTGCCTCCGCCCATTTAACAAATTCTTGAATCACTTCTTTACGGGCAGGGGCTGGTTGTTTGACACAAATAAAATCAGGTGCTGATTTAGGGTTGCGAGTGACTAAGTAAGTGTCATAGACGGCTTGGCCATAAATTTCACAGGTAATAAATGTTCCGTTAGTACCTTTGCAGTCTTGCAATAACTCTTGTGTGCTGATCATGTTTGCTGCTTGTGATCCAGTTGAGAAACCTAAAATTGCACTTGTGAATGCCATTAATAAAATCTGCTTTTTCATGTTTGTTCTTTCGTATTAGTCTGAATTTGAATTTGAAATTTTGCCTGCTTAGCGTCTGCCTCTAAAGCCACCACCGCCACCGCCAAAGTGATCGCCACCAGAGCGAGCGCCGCCGCCACCAAAGCGATCGCCACCGCCATTGAATTTGGCGCCACGTGCGTCACCAAAACCGCTGGAGTCATTTCTAAAATTGCCTTGTCTGCTATCGCGACTGCCTACATTACGGTCACCAGTACGATCATTTTTTCCAAAATTACGATCGCCACCGCCACTACTGCGGCTACTATCGCGACTGCCAAAATTGCCGCGGTCATCGCCGCTAATCCCGTTGCGCTGTAGATTCTGACGAAGTTGATCGCGTTCAGCATCACGGCTTAAATTGCCACCACCACTAAGATTGGCATTACGACGTTGCGCATCTGGTTTCCATTCGTTGGAACCGGTTCTATTGCCAGACCAATTGTTGTTGGTGTTGCGATTAAAGTTGTTGAAGTTATTGTTGTTGATGGTGAGCGAGTTTCCGCCGCCCCAGCCACCACCCCAGCCACCGCCACCCCAATGACATCCACCCCAAAGAGCTGCACCTACTGCCATACCAATACCAAAAGAGAGTAGGGCTGTTCCAGCTACATAACCAGGAGGGTAGTAAGCAGCTGGTGGGTATGTTGGGTAAGGCCAAGGCCCATAAACCACAGATGGGTTGTAAGACGGAACGTAGACTACCTGTGGGTTTGTTGGTTGAATCACAATAGCCTGAGAAGAGCCGCTTCCTTGGGTTGTCACAGTTTGCTGGGCGTTTGACTGCAAGGCGCCAGAAGCTTTTGCTTTGGCGCGCAATGCTTGTATCGCTGTCATCGTATCGGATTGTTGGGCTAATACAGCATTACCTAAATTTTGAGTCCAGCTTAATTGCGAGCCCATCATTTCTAAAACGGGTGGGAATGACACTAGAGATTTGACGCTGGGATCCCAGTTTTGTTGTTGTAAGGCGTTATTCAATGCGTCGCCTTTGAGATTGCCATTGTTGCGTAACCAATTAGTTGCTTCAGAAACTTCCAATGGGTAGGTCGAAGCCATTAAGATTTGTGAGACCAAAGGGTCTGGGTACAAAGCAATCGGAGCAACAAGCGCTTCTAGCTGTGCTTGAGATTCTTTACTTGCTTGAGCTTGACCACTGCTTTGAGCGTAACTTACTGGAACTACCGCAGGCAGGCTGAGTGCGGTAACCAATAATCCCGCTAGTAATTGAGAGGGAATCCCCCGCTTTTTTGTTGCCAACATTAGCGCATCCTTCTGTGTGAATAGAGAAAATATTCTACTCAATCTTTAGGGGTTTATCGAGAATTCGACCTCTGAACCTTTGGGGGCTGAATGGCAAGGCTTTATAGGGGGATTTTTCCAAATAAGACTGCTTTGTAGCACTCAAGAAAGGTATTGCTATTGCCGTTTTGACCCTTGCAGAGCCTGGGTACAGAGAGGGTACGGTTATATAGTTCTATTCTATTGACGCGATCGGCTTGGGGAAGGGTTGAGAATAAATCTCCCCGCTTGCGCAGATATTGATTATCAAAGCCAACAATGCCAAATTGCTGCATCTCTAGCTCAGTCAATTTATAGGTTTGCTTTGTTTGATGAGCTAGCATCGCATCGATCAAACCATTTCTGATTCCCATTTCAGAAAGGTATTGATTGGCTTGACTATTAAAGCTAGTGAGTTTGAAAGAGTTCTCAAGACTTTGGGAAGAATCTATTTCTTTTATGATTACGCCACTACGATTAGTTAAGGTTAAGCGTCCAGCATGGACTCCAATTGATGCAGTATCTGCCGCTCTAACAACTGCTCCCGCCAGAATAAAAACACAAGCACTTTCGCATTGACTAACGACAAATGCCTGTGCATTTTCACGGCGCAGTATTCGTCCAATTTGCATTGCCACTTCGCCATTACCGCCTGGACTATTTAAAAGCACAATCAGCCCGCCAGGTATGGGATCTTGGTTTTTCCATCCCGCTAAGTCTTGCCGTATTTGATGAAGAGTGTTGTTTGTAATAACCCCATCCACCTGGATAACCCGGGGTTCTTGGCTCATAGTAGCTTGCGTGTATTGAAAAAAGAGGGCGCTAAGTAGGGTGAGTATATAAATCTTCATATGCTATCTAATTTCCCATTTTTATCATTGGGTAAACTCACTAAGCTCATTATGCAGTAGTCTAAGTGATAAACCTATGGCGCCTATTTTGTACTCTTATCGCCGCTGCCCTTATGCGATGCGGGCGCGTATGGCCCTGATATATGCTGGTATCGATGTTGAGCATCGCGAGATTGATTTGCGCAATAAGCCTCGCTCCATGCTAATGGCTTCTCCAAAAGGAACGGTTCCAGTTCTCTGTATGGGGGAGCAAGTTTTAGATCAAAGTGTCGATATTATGAGTTGGGCAATAAAGCAATCTGATCCTGCTGGCTGGGGAAATGTTGACGATGCAGTTGCTCAATATTGGATTGAGAAAAATGATGGGCCGTTTAAGCTTTTGTTGGATCAATATAAATACCCAAATCGATTCCCAATGCTGAATCCAGAAACTGTTCTCAATGAGGCATTGCAAATCATGCTAATTCCCATGGAACAAGCTTTGCAAAATTCCAAATACTTATCGGGCGACAAAATGACGTGGGTCGATGTGGCCATCTTTCCGTTCATCAGGCAGTTTTCGATGGTTGATGCAAAAACGTTTGAGGAACTCCCAATACCCGCAGTTAAAGCTTGGCTGACTCAACATCTCGATTCTGATTTATTCAACTCGGTCATGCAGAAACATCCAGTGTGGCTGGATTAACACTCTACAGAAATTGTGTGGCAATTACGGTGTAGAGCGGAATACCTAAAATGATGTTGAATGGAAAGGTGATACCCAACGACATGCCCATATATAAAGCAGGATTTACTTCTGGCAGGGCGTGACGCAGTACTGCTGGTACCGCAATATAGGATGCGCTAGAAGCAAGCACCATTAGCAAAATAGTATTTCCTAGGGGGAGTCCAATGAGCTTGCATAACGCTAGAGCTAAAAGCGCATGTGATAGCGGTGAGCCAATTGCATAAAGCAAAGTGATAGGGGGTTTGCCTCTTAAGCCCTTAAAGTTTCTGGCAGCCATGAGCCCCATATCCAGCAAAAAGAAGGACAGCATGCCTTTAAAAAGGTCAATAGAGAAGGGTGCCATTAACTTTTGTCCGGCATCTCCACTCAATAGCGCTACAGCCATCGATCCCAGTAAAAGTAGTTGCGCACCATCGGTAAAAGACTCGTGCAGTATCTTGGTAATGCCAGTTGGTTCGTGCTTGACGGTTGAATCTGACGATATTGAGACACGGGCCTTATTGGCTAAGACAATCGCCAGAATAATGGCAGGTGATTCCATTAGCGCCATTGCTGCCGCCATATGGCCACCATACGCAATATTGAACTGGTCTAAGTATTGTGTGGCAGTAATAAAAGTTACCGCACTAACTGAACCATAAGTCGCTGCAATTGCAGCAGCATCAAAGGCGTTTAATTTTCTTCTTAAGATGCAGTAGCCAATAACAGGAATGATGATGGCAAGTAATACTGCTAGCCCTAGAGATAAAGCGATCTCGCTAGTAAACCCAGACTTATGAAGAGCAAAGCCTCCCTTTAGTCCCAGGGCCATCAGCAAATAGAGTGATAGGAACCGAGAAATTTGCGGAGGAATTTCTAGGTTCGATTTTACGGATCCCGCAAATACCCCAAAGATAAAAAACAGAATGGCGGGGTCCAGAAAATTCGTCATATAGTCATTCTAAGTTGTACTGACAATTAATTCTTAGCCCCACTGTTAATGGGTATATAGACATTTATTGCTTAATAATGGCTTGTACAAGTGGGTGCTGAATTTTCTTTTCTGAACGAATGGCATAGAAGTATTCATAGATGTCTTCACAGCAGCCCAGAAACTCAATGCCATAGGTATCCTTGAGATCCCTCTCGATGAGCTTACCAGCAGGAAATACACCCAGCCCACTAGCAGCAAAGGTCTTTAGTAATGCGCTGTCTTCAAACTCTCCCACAATATTTGGGGTAATGCCCTCTTTACTCAACCATTGATCAATCAAAGAACGCACAGTGGAGTGAGAGGTTGGTAATAGAACGGGCAGATCCACTAGGCACTGTGGAAACTTCCCCTTAATCTTTTTAATGAATTGCTTGGGGGCATACCAGGCGATTACTGATTTAGTTAACTCTTCACTGTAGACATTCAGATTTTTATTGCCAGGAGCGGGGCGATCAGCCAAAACAATATCTAGGCGATGCAAGGCAAGATCTGCCAGCAAATCATCAAACTCACCTTCGTGTGCAATCAATTGCACATCCTTGTGTTTTAGGATGGGTTCCAGTAGCTGTCTAGTGACTAATTTTGGCAGTCCATCAGAGACGCCTACGGTAATTTTGGTTTTAGGGGATTTCGCAGCATCTCGCACAGCCTCTGGCAATTTCTCGCCGATGGAGAAAATCTGATCGGCAATTTCTAGGGCAGCAAAACCAGATTCAGTCAGTGCAATACCTCTTCCTGCGGGCTTAAATAGTAGATAGCCAAGCGACTTCTCAAGCTCATGTACTTGGGCGCTAATCGTCTGGATGGCCATATCTAGGCGATCTGCCGCTTTGGACATGCTGCCCTCCTTGGCAACAACCCAGAAGTAATAGAGGTGACGGTAGTTATAGCTATTGGTCATATTCTGCTTTTTCCGAAATTATTCTCAATATATATCTGCTTTTAGCTAAATACAAATCCACCTACATTAACCCCATGGAAAGTCATGTCATTTATACGCATTTGTTCAACTAATGTAGATAGAGGTTATTCAATTGGAACTATTTAGCCCAGAGTTTTTTTCAGCGCTACTAGCGATTGTGGTGATTGATTTAGTTTTGGCTGGTGATAACGCCATTGTGATTGCAATGGCTGCTCGAAACTTGCCGGCGCATTTGCAAAAGAAAGCGATTGTATGGGGTGCTGTGGGCGCAATTGCAGTACGAAGTGCGATGACCCTTGCAGTTGTCTATCTTTTAAAGATACCCGGCTTGATGTTGATTGGCGGTTTGCTCCTAGTCTGGATTGCTTACAAACTTCTAACTCCTGCTAAAGAGGAGGGCGGCGCTCATGACAATGCTTCCACGAGTTTCTGGGGTGCGATGAAGACGATTGTGATTGCCGATGCCGTCATGGGCCTAGACAATGTCTTAGCGGTAGCCGGTGCCTCTCATGGCAGTTATGTTTTAGTGGTCTTAGGTTTGCTGATTAGTATCCCAGTGGTGATTTGGGGTTCCACGCAAATACTGAAACTCGTTGAGCGCTACCCTTCTATTACTTACTTGGGTGCTGGCGTGCTGGCATGGACTGCAGCCAAGATGATGATTGGTGAGCCCGTAGTTCAGGAATTGCAGTTATTTAGCAATCCCGTATTTGAATATGCCGTTCAAGCACTCGTGATTTTTGGTGTGTTGTTTGGCGGCTTTATGAAGAGTAGGTTGGCCTTGGAGGAGACCATTGCGCCATCAGTAGTTGATTCAGAAGTATCCGATAAGCAGTCTTATAACGTAGGAGGTGAGGTAATGAGCAAAATTCTGATTCCTGTAGATAATTCCGTTAATTCTTTAATGGCCCTGAAACATGCGGTGAGTGTTTATGGCAAAGATCGTAAAGCACACTTTCATCTATGTAATGTGCAGCCAACTCTATATCGTCATATTAGAAAGTTTCTTAATAAGCAGACTATTAATGAGTGGCAAGCAGAGCGTGCCAAACTAGCAGCGCAGTCAGCGTCTGAGTTTTTAGAGAGGTCGGGCGTTAGCTTTTCTTTTACCTACGTTACTGGTGATAAAGGTGAGGCATTGCGTGATGAGGCTCAGCGCTTAGGATGCCAGCGTATTGTGATTGGCACTGCCAAGAAAAATACCTTGAGCCGCTTATTTGAAAACTCTACAACTGCAAAATTGCTGGAAATAAGTGACATTCCAGTTGAGGTGGTGACAGGTAAATCGCTCTCTACACTCGAGCGTTGGGGTATCCCAGCAATAGGCGCTGGAGCAGCCACCGCTTTGATGGCGGCAGTAATCGATTAACTTTCTTTTGTTTGCATCCTGCGGCAGTATTTTGCCCTCTACTTGAGGGCATTTTTTCAGCCCAATTATCAGCAAATAACTGAATTAATTTCTTTTATTTTCTGCTTTATTAAGAATAAAGTTTTCTCTATATTGAACTCATGATGTTCTACAAAGGAGATAAATCATGGATGTCATATTAGAAACAAAAGAACAAATTGAACTAGAATTTAAAACATTCACAGAGAATCGCGTGAAGTTTTCTCTTAAGCGCTTATTTTGGTTGGTGCGAAAAATTAAGGTGAAATATTCCTCTGTAGACCAGGTGAAGACAAGCTGTAATCAAAATTGCATTATTGAGTTGCAAACTTTTGATAATCGCCAGATTGAGGTCAGCATTACAGCAAGGGATCGAAGAACGGCCTTAGATATGGGTTTGAAAAAAGTCTACAAACATATGCAAAAAGCGCTTCATAAAGCCCAGAAATACGGGCGTTTATCTAGACAGGTCTATGTTTGAGATCGTGTGCAAGGTTGTCATTTAACTGTGATCTAATAAGGTAAATAAACGGGGAGTAGCCTGCCCAGAAATGGGTCTCACATATCGTCATTACGGCCATCAAGTCCGGTATGTGGGTAGTTTCTAAGGCAAGACCATTTACTATTTACTAAATGGCTGAAAATTGACTCCTATCTTTAAATATTTACCATCCCACCCCGATTTAGGCCCTCATGCCCTAAATCGGGGACGAATTCTTGCTCATTCAATGAGGTGGTTAGATAATTTACTTTTAGATACTTCTCGAGTTGGGTGTATGTTGCTGTACCGCTTATGGCTTATTGTTTTTATTAGCACCTTCATGGTGGTAGATGCCAGCGCACAACCTAAAACATCATTCACTATCAATGACTTGATCGCTATCTCTTTGGAGTCTAGTCCTCAAGTACTTGCTGCACGAGATCAGTCAAAGGCTATTAAGGGTCAACTATCGACAGCAAGAGCAATTCCAAACCCTGAGTTTGAAATTAGCACCGGTCAGCAGCGATCCGTCACTGGACCTTTAACAGTCGGTAACGTGTCGTCTTGGTCGGTTACGCAGCCATTAGATATGCCTTACACTCGCTTTCCGAGAGTCAATGCTGCCGAAGCCAATCTGCGTGCGGCTGAGGCGACGCGAATTGCTTTCGAGGTTGAAACGATTTCTAAAGTGCAGCAGCGCTTTTATGAATTAATGCGCCGGGAGGCTGAGCAAAAAGCGGCAGAAGAAGATATGAGTCTGACAAAGCAGATTCGTGACCGTATGCAAATACGTTATGACGTTGGCGAAACTGCACGCTTCGAGCTCATTCGTGTGCAAACCGAATTCCTCAATGCGCAGATTGCTGCAGAGTCAAGTAAGTTACGCGTTGAGCAAGCGCGCAGTCAATTACGTCAAGTCGTGGGTCATCAACTACCGGCTGACTTCACGGTGGTGGCTGAGCAACCCAAAGTTGAAGACTTGCCTTCATTGCAAGTGCTGCTTAATGAGGTTCAAGCCCAAAGCCCAGAGCTACAAAAGGCAAAAGCTGAGGTGGAGGCTACTGAATCCAAGCTCAGTTTTGAGAAGAACTTACGTTTACCTCGTCTGGCATTTAAAGCATCTCAATACAACGACCCGAACTTTACTGATCGTCTTTATGGCCTACAGGTGAGCATTCCGATTTGGGACTTTAGGGGTGGCCAAGTAGCGGAGGCCGAGGCAAATGCATCCAAAGCCAAGAATCAACTCAATGCGCAAAGTCAAACTCTCGATCAGCAGATCGAAACAGCCTATAAGCTTTATCAAATGACTAGCTATCAAGTAAAGGTATTAAGTCAGGAAGTGGTCCAGTTAGCGGCCAGTGCTCAGCGGATTGCTGAAGTGTCTTATCGCTACGGTGAGCGCGGCATGCTGGAGTACTTGGATGCGCAAAGAACTTTTCGTGCCGCCCGTAATGACTTGATTAGAGCGCGATTTGATTTAGCTTATGTGGTGACTGAAATTCAAAGGTTAAGAGCGAGTCCTGAATGGCTAGCCAAGATAGAAAGTGGAATGCAATGAATCCAGAGTTCTCAAAATTTCTCAGAAAGGTAAAAGTCTGGAAGACTTTCTTGGTTAGAAAGATCAAATTCCATAAGAAAGAATTGGTTGACCAAGTTTTAAAAACTCAAACACATCTGTATGGGCAGGTGCATCAATGGATCGCAGGACATGCTCCTGTGGTAACTAGCAGCTACGATAAAACACCACCCTGGTTTAAGACGGGCATATTTTATTTACCTTGGTTCTGTGCATTCGTCATTATTCTGAATTATTTCAATGTGTTTGATAGAAGTCCCACCATCAAATCCGTGCAAGATCCAAACGTTGTTGTGGTGAATGCGGATTTGCATAAGATGATTGCTGACGGTAAAGCACAGGTATCTCCATTTGTAGAGGAGCTTCGTGCTTCAGGGCGAATTGATTTCAATGAACTCTTTCTGTCTCGCATTGGCGCCAATGTGACTGGTCGTGTATCTGATATTTTGGCTGTACCTGGTCAGATGGTGAAGCAGGGTGATGTATTGGCAAAAATTACCTCTACAGAATTAACTCAGTCGCAGCTAGCCTATTTAAAAGCGAAGAGTGCAAGTCAGTTAGCAGATCAAGCCGCTAACCGCGCAAAAATTTTATACAAAGAGGATGTAATTGCTCTAGCGGAGTTACAAAGACGTGAGGCAGAGGCTAGTAGTGCAAAAGCTGAGTTCCGTGCTGCAAATGATCAACTCAGAGTTCAGGGTATGGATCAGGCCAGCATTGATCGACTTGCGAAGTCTGGCGTCATAGAGTCTATTAATAATGTGATTGCCACTATTCCTGGTGAAATCGTAGAGCGCAAGATCAATAAAGGTCAGGTGGTTCAGCCTGCCGATGCCTTGTTTACAGTTGCTGACCTCAGTACGCTTTGGGCAATCTCAGAGGTTCCGGAAAGTAATTCCTATCTGATGCATAAGGGTCAAAAAGCATCGCTCATCATTCCTGCGCTACGCAATCAAGAAATCGAAGGTGTAGTTGCGCATGTCGATTCGATCGTGAATCCACAAACTCGTACTGTGGTGGTGCGTATGGAGCTTCCCAATAAAGATGGTGAAATCAAGCCTGGTATGTTGGCAACAATGCTCATTGAAAGTCAGCCGGTGGATAAATTGGTAGTGCCACTGGGCGCTGTAGTGCGCGAGGATAATCATGACCATGTATTCATCCGGTTGGATGATGATACGTATCGTATGGTGCCAGTGAAATTAGGCCCAGAAGGCAAAGGATTCCGTCCCGTAATCTCAGGTTTAAAAGAGGGGCAAGAGATTGCAACCGAAGGTGCATATCATTTAAATACTGAACGCAAGCGTCAGTTAAGTGGTGGATAAGCAGTGGACAAGCTAAATGGTTGAAAGAATCGTTCGTCTTTCCTTACAGCAACGCTTGTTGGTGGCGATTATTGCCATCGTATTGCTTATTGCTGGGCTAATGGCTACGAAACGATTGTCTGTAGATGCGTTTCCGGATGTCACCAACGTCCAAGTGCAAGTTGCCGCGGAAGCTCCTGGTAAATCTCCAGAAGAGGTCGAGCGTTTTGTCACCATCCCAATTGAATTGGGAATGACAGGTTTGCCTGGTTTGACAGAGATGCGATCTTTGAATCGGAATGGCATCTCCGTAATCACTCTGGTGTTTACTGAAAAAACCGATATTTACTTTGCTCGTCAATTAGTTACCGAGCGATTGATTGAAGTAGCCTCTAAGATGCCAGTGGGTATCACTCCAGTGTTGGCTCCTCCTTCTACTGGTTTAGGTGAGGTTTATCAATACACGCTGGATCATCCCTCAGATCGCCATCGTGAACTTTCTGTTGATGAGCTTTCTGATCGACGCGCTGTGCAGGATTGGATTGTGCGCCCGATGTTGCGTTCTATTCCGGGTGTAGCCGAGATCAATACGCAAGGGGGTTATGCAAGAGAGTATCAAGTATTGGTCAATCCTGAACGTTTACGGCATTATCAGATTAGCTTGCATGAGGTTTATCAAGCCCTTGCCAGAAACAATGCTAACTCTGGTGGTGGACAACTCCCAACCTATGCAGAACGCTATCTGATTCGTGGTCTGGGTTTAATTACTAAGCCAGAAGATATTGGCAAGATTATCTTAAAAGAAGTAAAAGGTATTCCGGTATATGTGAAGAACGTAGCTGAGGTCGCCATGGGCAGTGAGATTCGCCAGGGTGCCGCTATTAAGAATGGCTATACCGAGAGTGTTGCCGGCATCATACAGATGATCCGCGGTGGTAATGCACGTGAAGTGGTCAACCGTATCAAGCTCAAGGTTGCAGAAATCAATGAAGGCAAGCTCTTGCCTGATGGGTTACAGATTGTGCCTTTCTATGACCGTACTGATTTAGTGAATGCAGCCATGTTTAACGTAGCAAAAGTGCTGATTGAAGGCGTCATTCTTGTCATTATTTTGCTATTTCTTTTCTTGGGTGACGTGCGCTCATCCTTGATCGTAGTGGCTACCTTGTTATTGACGCCATTGCTCACATTCTTGGTGATGAACCGTTACGGTATATCGGCAAACCTGATGTCACTGGGTGGTCTTGCAATTGCGATTGGCATCATGGTGGACGGTTCCGTCGTGGTGGTGGAGAACACCTTCGCTAAATTGGGTGAGCGACTCAAATCTGGTGAGTCTAAAAACAGGATCATCTTAGAGGCGGCATCTGAAGTTGGTAAGCCAGTGCTATTTGGTGTGGGCATCATCATTTTGGTCTTTATGCCGCTACTCTCATTGGAGGGTATGGAGGGCAAGATGTTTGCTCCGATGGCGATTACGATTGCCATCGCCTTAACTATCTCATTGATTCTGTCGTTTACTTTGTCACCAGTTTTGTGCTCCTACATCCTCAAGGGTGGCGGCGAAGACGATACCAAGATTGTCAAAAAAATGCGCGCTCCCTATGAGCGCTGGTTGCATTGGTGTTTGGCTAATCCTAAATTGGTTGTAAAGCGTGCCATTAATGCCCTAGGCATTAGTCTGATTGGTTTTGTATTCCTGGGAAAAGCATTTATTCCGGTGATGCAAGAAGGATCAATTACCCCAGTGATTGTGCGTGCTCCTAATATTTCCTTGGATGAATCTATCAAGCTGGAGTTTGAGGCAATTAAACGCATCATGACTATTCCAGGGGTGGAGATGGCAGTTTCCCGTTTAGGTAAAGGTGAATCACCAGCAGATCCTGGGCAGCCAAATGAGTCTGATCCGATTGTGACGCTCAAGCCTTTAGGCGATAGAAGTCTGAGTCAGGAAGAGATTGCGCAGCAAATTCGTGAAAAGCTTAAAACCTTACCCGGCATTGAATTGGCTATTTCTCAACCGATTGCTGCTAGGGTGGATGAGATGGTTTCTGGGGTGCGCTCACAAGTAGCAGTCAAAATCTTTGGTGATGATCTTGCGGTGTTGCAAAAATTAGGCTCTCAGATTGGTCAAATCTTAACCAAGATGAAGGGTAGTAATGACCTACGCATTGAACAGGCATCTGGTCAGAACTATCTTAATATCAAAATCGATCGTGATGCCATCGCGCGTTATGGCATTAATGTCTCTGATGTGAATGAGGTAATTGAAACTGCTATTGGCGGTAAGCAAGCCAGCACGATCTACGAGGGAGAGCGCCGCTTCCCATTGGTATTGCGCTACCCAAGTCCTTATAGAAACAATATTGATGCTATTGAAAATATTATTCTGCACTCGCCAGATGGGGCTCAGGTACTCATGAGGGATTTGGCAGAAATTTCTTTAGTAGAAGGCCCTGCACAAATCTCAAGAGAGTCGGGTAAACGTCGTTTAGTGGTGGGTGTTAATGTGGATGGGCGTGACCTAGGTGGTTTTGTTAAAGAGGCCCAAGAGTTAATTGCTAAGAATGTGGAGTTGCCCCAAGGTTATACCCTGCAGTGGGGCGGTCAGTTTGAAAACATGCAAAGAGCAATGGCACGCTTGATGATCATCATTCCATTGACTGTGCTAGCGATATTCTTCTTGTTGTTTATGTTGTTTAAGTCAATCCGCTTGGCAGGCCTCATTATTTTGGTTCTACCATTTGCGTCGATTGGCGGCGTGTTTGGCTTATTTATTACTGGTGAGTACTTATCGGTACCGGCGGCGGTAGGATTTATTAACTTATGGGGTATTGCGGTCCTTAATGGGGTGGTGCTGATATCTTTCATTAAGCAATTACGTGAGGATGGCTATAGCATGGAGGAAGCATTGCTAAATGGTTGTCATCATCGTTTTAGGCCGGTCATGATGACAGCATCTGTAGCGATGTTGGCACTTGTACCGATGCTGTTCTCGGGCGGCCCTGGTTCTGAGGTAACCCGTCCTTTAGCTGCTGTAGTGATTGCTGGGTTGATTACCTCCACAGCATTAACTTTATTAGTGTTACCTGTTCTATATAGATGGTTTGAGGATAAAGAGGTGGAACCATGATGGAAGTAAAGGCAGTGATACGCCCCAATAAATTGGCCGCTCTTCGAGCAGCTTTGATGGAAACCCCAGGATTCCCAGGAATGACTGTTGCTAAAGTGGAGGGCTGTAGTGCGCCTTCTAAGACCAACAAAGCAAATATTAAAGATGAGCTTACTGACTACTCAGCAAAGGTAAGAATTGAAATCGTTTGCAATGCAGAGATCGCTGAAGCCTTGATGGATAAAATTGTCGCTGTATGCCAGACAGGGCATATGGGTGATGGCGTAGTATGGTGCACACCGGTGCCCAGGGCTTTTTTCATCGCTAAATCATCTGGCTAGTGCAATCAATTAACGTATTCCACCATCACTACGCAAAAGACAGAGATAGACCATAAAATAGCAATCAATAGCAATAAATAGCCCTCACTAAGAAGGGTGAATTTGCAAAAAGCATATTTCAGGGGATGTCATGGAGCCGTTATCTAAGTTAAAAGTCGTAGAAATGGGGCAGCTCATTGCTGGACCATTCGCCGCTAAAACATTGGCAGACTTTGGGGCTGATGTCGTCAAGATCGAGCCGCCTAAAGTTGGCGATGCTTTGCGTAAGTGGCGACTGTTAAAAGATGGCACTTCTATTTGGTGGCAAGTACAGTCACGCAATAAACGCTCACTCTCTTTAGACTTAAAAGAGGCGGAAGCTCAGGATATTGTTAGAACTCTAATTAAAGAGGCGGATGTATTAATTGAAAACTTTCGTCCAGGCACTTTAGAGAGCTGGGGTCTTAATCCAGTAAAGCTGCTCGAACTCAATCCCAAGTTAATTGTTCTGCGTATTAGTGGCTACGGTCAGACTGGGCCATACAGAGATAAGCCTGGGTTTGGTGTTGTTGCTGAAGCGATGGGTGGTTTGCGCCATCTCACTGCAGAGCCTGGTAGGGTGCCGGTCCGCGTAGGCATCAGTATTGGGGATACCTTGGCATCTTTGCATGGCGTGATTGGTATTTTATTAGCACTGCAAGAGCGGCATAACAGTGGCAAAGGTCAAATTATTGATATTGCTCTGTATGAAGCAGTCTTCAATTGCATGGAAAGTTTGTTACCTGAATACAGCGCATTTGGTGAAGTGCGACAAGCTGCTGGTAGCGCCTTGCCCGGTATTGCACCAACCAATGCTTACCAGTGTGCCGATGGAGGCTATGTATTAGTAGCTGGCAATGGCGATAGCATCTTTAAGCGTCTGATGACTGTTATTGGGCGAGATGATTTAGGCAGCGATCCCCAGCTGGAAAATAATGAGGGTCGCGTGAAGCGGGTAACTGAACTTGATCAGGCCATTGGCGAATGGACTAAAACAGTTAGTACAAGCAAGGCTTTGGAGGCATTAGATTCTGCTGCCGTACCAGCGGGACGTATTTATACCGTGGCTGATATCGCCAGCGATCCACATTACAAGGCGAGAGAAAATATTCAGACCATTCAAATGAAGGATGGCAGCAAGGTCGATGTGCCTGGGGTCATTCCAAAGTTATCTCGCACACCAGGTTCAATTAAGACGCTTGCTCCTGATATTGGTCAAAATACCGAGGAGATCCTCAAGAGCATCGGTTTAAGTGATGACCAAGTAGCCTCATTAAAAGCGCGCGGTATTGCATTTACTAAGTGAAAATAAAAGCAGATACAAAAATAAAAAAAGATAAATAAGTAAAGAGACTAAGAAGAAAATAATATGACCAGAATTTATTTCAACGACGTTGTCACTAGGGATGGCTTTCAGATTGAGCCCAACTTTATTCCGACAGATGACAAAGTTAGGTTGATTGATGCACTGAGTGAATGTGGCTTTGCCAAGATTGAAGTGACTTCATTTACTTCTCCTAAAGCAATTCCAATGCTACGTGATGCAGAAGAAGTGATGGGCCGTATTCAGCGAGTTCCAGGTGTGGAGTACACCGTACTAGTGCCTAATTTAAGAGGTGCAGAGCGCGCCTTTGAATCTAAGGCCGATGAATTCAACCTAGTGATGTCTACCTCTGAGACACATAACCTAGCCAATTTACGAATGGGTCGAGAAAAGAGTTTTACAGGCTTGGCTGAAGTGATCAAGTACGTTGATGGCAGAACGCCAATTAATGTTTCTCTCTCCACATGCTTCGGTTGCCCTATGGAGGGCGAAGTTCCGCAATCCGTTGTAGAAAGCTTTGCACAACGCTTTGCTGATTTGGGTGTGCGAGGTCTTACCATTTGCGATACAACAGGTATGGCCAATCCAGACCAAGTTAAAAAAATGAGTGAGTCATTGCAAAAGCATTTTCCTAATATGCAGCTGACCCTGCATTTTCATAACACCAGGGGTATGGGCTTAGCTAATCTATTGGCTGCCGTGCAATCAGGTATTGTTCGCTTTGATGGCTCATTAGGCGGATTGGGCGGCTGTCCATATGCCCCTGGAGCAAGTGGCAATATTTCCAGTGAAGATGCTATTCACATGCTCGATGCCATGGGCTACGACACTGGTATGAATATTCCTAAATTATTAGAGCTGGCCAGAGAGTTGCCAAAGATTGTGGGGCATGAAGTCCCCGGCCAAGTCGCTAAGGCAGGTAGCACCTTTACTTTGCATCCAGAGCCAAGTTACGTAGACGAACTACGTCGTGCCCAATAAGAAGAAGGCTCATCATGATTGATCATTTAGATCATTTGGTTTTGACTACAGCTAAGGAAGTTGAATGTGTCGATTTTTATACCCGCGTGATGGGAATGAAACTGGAATCCTTTATCGGTGGCACTCCACCAGTCGAGCGCAAAGCTTTTAAGTTTGGCAATCAAAAGATTAACCTGCATATCAAGGGTAAAGAGTTTGAGCCCAAGGCAGACATCCCAACTCCTGGAGCGCTTGATCTTTGCTTTATTGCTGATCGCCCCCTTGAGCAAGTTATTGAAAAACTCAGGGCCGAAGGATGGCCAATTATTGAAGGGCCGGTCATTCGTACTGGTGCTACACAGAAGATTAACTCTGTATACATCCGTGATCCAGATCAGAACCTGATTGAAATCTCTGAATTAATTTGACCGATCATCTATTGGTTCAAGCTTCTTTATGACTAATCATTCCAATCCAGAATCCGATAACAAAGCAGAGCTCAAGCGTGAGCAAACGGAGGGCTCTTTGGATCGTGAGACTGCAGATAGGCAGGATTCTGGCCACCCTAGGAAATCTGGACGCAGTAAGCGAGAGATCATGGAAGAGCTATCTCGTGCTCGATTTCCTTGGGATGATTAATTGTCGGATTTTGTCCTAAGGGGCAAGCCTTTACTGTTTGTTATGATCGTTCTATCACCCAATCTGGTGTCCTCTCTATCCAATAAGATCAATTCGCCTATGAAAACCTTAAAAAATATCTTTACCGCATCTTTTTTCTTGATTGCTACTCAAGTATTTGCGGATACGACAAGCGTTTATTTCAACGGCGATATTCTGACGATGGAAGGTGATAAGCCACAGTATGTTGAAGCTGTTGTTGTGAAGGGTAAAAAGATTGCCTACGCAGGCAATATGAAAGATGCTTTAAGTGGGGCTGGGGCAAATGCGGTGATGAATGATCTAAAAGGTCAAACCTTATTGCCTGGTTTTATTGATGCTTGGGGACACTTTACTTTGATTGCGCAAAACACCCTAAGCGTTAACCTAGGTTATTTTTCTTCTAAGCCTCCACATACCACTAAAGAGCTGATTAGCCGCCTCAAGAATGAGGCTCGACCATTTAATGGCTGGATCATCGGATCTGAGTATGCAGATGCCTTTCTATCAGATGGCCCTTTAACCATTGCACAGTTGGATGCGGCTTTTCCAGATCAGCCGGTATATGTAAACAATATTTCTACTTTGACTGGGATTGTGAATACCGCAGGTTTGAAGAAGTTGGGTTTTTCCAAAGCCACTAAGGTAACTCAGGGCATGCTTCCAGTTGATCCAAAAACTGGAAAACTGACTGGTGAGTTAATTGGTGATCCCAATTTGGAGGCAACAGCGAAGGTATTCGGCAAGTATTCGCATGATTTGACGATGGAAACCTATCGCAAGGCTGAAAAAATTTACGCTTCTAATGGATACACTACAGCGCAAAGTTATGAAACTACGATTCAGGATATCGCTAATATGCGTCAGGCAGTTGATCGCAATGTGATTAGTTTGGATCTGATTGCATTGCCTACCAATGATGTGGTTGATCAATTGCTTGTAACAAATAAAGATTACCCATTTGGAATCTATACCAAGGGGGACGGGGGCTTTAAGGTTGCTGGAATATTGGTTTCTACAGATGGTGCGCCACAATTGCGTTTGGCTTATTTCACAAAACCTTATGCCGTTACTACAGGGTTCCCAAAAGATTGGCGCGGCATGGCTGTTGCCACTCAGGGATTGGTGGATAAATACGCTAAGTTAGCCTACGAAAAAAATATTCAGTACTTCGGCTATTCCAATGGCGATGCTGGTATTGATATGACGCTTTCTGGAATTGCCAAGGCAGTTCAGGCAACAGGCGTTACTGAAGATCGTAGAACGGTGATTTCACACTCATTCTTTGTTCGCGATGATCAACTAGACCAATATAAGGCCAATAAAATTCTTCCCCAGTTCATGCCTAACCACATTTGGATGTATGGCGATGTTTACAAACAGATTCTGGGCGACGAGAGGGCTAGCAATATGGTTCCGCTCAACTTGACTAAGGCAAAGGGCATGCAATTTGGTCTGCATAATGACACGCCATCATCTGGTCCAAGTGCTTTGTTTACGATTTGGACTGCCGTGAATCGCAAAACTTACGGGGGCAGCACATTAGGTTCTGATCAGCGTATTGATCCCTATACCGCTCTGCGCGGATTTACCTCAGTAACTGCATATCAGTACAAAGAGGAAGCTTTAAAGGGCAGCATTACTGCTGGCAAGTTAGCTGATATGGTGCAGCTCGATCGCAATCCTTTGAAGGTCGATCCAATGGAAATTAAGGATATTCAAGTTGTGAAGACTATTAAGAATGGTAAAGATATATTCGTTCTCCAGTAGCTAGTCTGATTGATTAGTAGCAATAAAAGAAAAGCCACCCGAGGGTGGCTTTTGCATAACCGATAGTTCGGGATAACCCTTAGTGCTGATTTGCCAAAAATCTAAACACTCAAACCTTCGTTTTGTGATCAATTATGATTTAGTGATTATCAATGGAGGTGTGTATGAAAGCTAAGACGTTAAATATTTTGAGTAAGCGCATTCTGTTTGCAAGCCTTGCTGCGGCTTTACTTGGAAGTGCAAATGCAACTGAGTTTTTGGATCCGCCAGCAGTGGCTACCCCAAAAAATATTACTGTTTACGTAGCAAAGAAGGTTGTGACCATGGATCCCTCTAATCCTGTCGCTACTGCAGTTGCTGTATCGGATGGTAAGATACTTTCAGTTGGGTCTTTGGATGATCTAAAACCTTGGACAGATAAATACCCAACCCAAATTAATCGTCAATTTGCAGACAAGGTTATCTACCCAGGATTTGTGGATCCACATGAACATCCATTATTGGGTGGTTTAACATCCACCAGCTATCCGATCACCTATTTTCCGCTTCCAAGTCCTTGGGGTAAGCCATTTCCGGGTGTTAAAGATTTGTCAGCTGCTATTGCTAAGCTTAGGGAGTACTCTGCAGGAATTTCTAATCCGAATGAGCCGCTATTGGCCTGGGGTTATGACATTGTTGCGATGAAGAAAATCCCCAATAGGCAGCTTTTGGATGAGGTTTCTACGACAAGGCCGGTATTTGTTTGGGACTCTTCTGAGCACAACATTTTTCTGAATTCCGCTGCACTTAAAAAATATTTCCCTAATCCAGATGAAGTAAAAAAGGTGATTGGTGTCGGTGTTGATCCTGATGGCAGTTTAAATGGTCAATTTTTAGGTGCATCTGCCAGCCCTCTGATTATTAAGTATGCTGGTAAAGATTTATTCAGTCTCGAAAAAGTTGCTAAAGCATTAATGTATTCCAACGATATTGCTCAGCAAGCGGGCATTACTACTACTAGTGAGTTAACTTTTGGCATGTTTGATATCGAAGCCGAAAAAAAGTTAATGCAAAAATTTACAAGCTCTGACTTGACCTCTCTACGAATTGAGGCAATTCCGTATTCAGTTCCTTTTGTGGATAAATACGGAGACCAGGCTGTAGCGCAGGTGCAAGAATTGCAAAAATTAAGTACTGATCGCCTTTTTTATAAGGGTATTAAATTTATTAATGATGACGCTTTTTTGGCTAACACTATGAAAGTGAACAACCCTGGTTACATCGATGGTCATCAGGGAATCATGTTTTATCCAACTTACCAAGACTTTGCGAAGACATTAAAACCTTGGTGGGATGCTGGATTCCAGATCCATGTGCACTCGAACGGTAATGAAGGTAATGTTGAGGTGGCCAATGCGCTTCAAGTATTGCAAGATCAGAAACCTCGTTTTGACCATCGTTTCACTTTTGAGCATCTTGGCATGCCTTCTACATCGGTAGTTCGGAAAATGAAAGTATTGGGCGCAATAGCAAGTGTTAATCCTTCCTACTTTTATGATCGAGCTGGTCTTCAAGTTGAAACGGTTGGATCTGATCGTGCATCATATCCAACCAGGGTTGGACAGTTGTTAAGAGAAGGTGTTCCTGTAACCTTGCACTCTGATACACCAGTGACACCTCCTTCGCCGCTCACTCAGGCATGGTCTGTAGTTACTCGACAGGGTTTATATACCGGGAATAAAAAATGGGCTCCAGCTGAAGCAATTACTCCCGAGCAGGCGATGAAAATGGTAACAATCGATGCAGCATACGCTCTCGGTCTTGAGAGTAAGGTTGGATCTATTGAGCCAGGGAAATTTGCTGACTTTACTGTGCTGGCAGCAGACCCTGTGACAGTGCCAAAAGAGAAAATCAAGGATGTTCCAGTAATTGGTACCGTTTTGGGAGGAAGATACATTCCTGTTTCTGAAACCAAGCAACCAAGACCATTTTGAACCGATGTTACGAAATAGTTAATTGCTTAAACCCTCATCAGAAATGATGGGGGTTTGTATTTGGGAATGACTCCCACAAGGATTAAATCATTTAAGGTAAAGCATGCCATCAAATACATTAACAGTTGCGGAGTATGTTGTTGAGCGCCTAGCAGACTTGGGAATTGATCAAGTCTTTGGCGTGCCTGGCGACTATACGTTCCCATTTGATGATGCAATTGAAGCATCAAAACGTGTGAAATGGGTTGTCTGTGCAAATGAGCTTAACGCAGCCTATGCTGCCGATGGTTATGCTCGAGTCAATGGTGTTTCTATGCTGACTACAACCTATGGTGTAGGTGAGTTAAGCGCCATCAATGGTGTTATGGGTGCTAAATCACAGCGACTTCCGGTGTTTCATCTCGTTGGTGCACCGAGCACACAAATACAAAGACAGGGTCTGATAACCCACCATACTTTAGGTGATGGCGTGTACAACAATTTTCGTGGTTTATCTGAGGCGGCATGCTGTGTCTCTGCTCACTTAACGCCCGATAATGTTGTTCAAGAAATGGAGCGGGTGATTCGGGAGGCTTTGCGTTTGTGTGCCCCGGCATATATCTGCGTTCCCATGGATTTGGCCAAAATGCCCATCATTGGTACTCCAGTCAATGGGGTGCCATTAGCTCAAGTTCAGAGGGCCCAGAGTGACCCCGCTGCTTTAAATGCTGCGATCGAGTTTATTCTTGGAAAAGTTCAAGCTAGTAGAAATACAGTAGCACTACCAACCCAGTTTGCTCTTAATTACGGGTTAGCTGACGCACTGCTTAATTTCCTGAATAAATCGAATCTCCCATTTGCTACTACGCCGATGGATAAAGGGGTGATCACGGAGGCACACCCAAACTTTCTGGGCATCTACAATGGTATGAGCTCTTCTCCATCTGGCGTTAAGAGTCTTGTAGAAGGTGCTGATTTAGTTTTGGATATTGGGGGTGTAGTATTTGAAGACTTTAATACCACCTTTTGGACTGATAATCTTTCAAGTTCCAAGTTGCTTACCCTGGGTGATCAATTTGTCAGAATGGGCAACGCCATTTTCACTGGCGTCACTCTGGGTGATGTGCTGATTGGTTTGACGGAGCGCATAACACCCGCACCCAAATCAAATACTCAAGAGCTTCACTCCGCGATGCCCTTGGTTGGCGCCCCTGCGGATCCAACATCATCAGCCAGTCTTTATCCGCGACTGCAAAGAATGCTGAAGTCTGGCGATATATTGGTTGTCGAGACTGGCACCTGCGTGCTGCACACAACACCTATGTGTTTGCCTGATGGTGTTGGTTTCCAGACCCAAACGCTGTGGGGGTCGATTGGTTGGGCTACGCCTGCCGCAGAAGGTATTTGCATGGCAAATAAAAAGGGTAGAACGATATTGGTTACTGGAGATGGTTCGCACCAATTAACCGCTAATGAAATTGGAGTGATGGGCCGCTATGGGCTTAAGCCGATTATTTTTGTCCTGAATAACGCTATTTACGGCGTTGAGAATGTTCTTAGTGAAATTGGACCCTCGTATGATGATTTGGCAAAGTGGGAATATGCACAAATACCAGGCGCTATGGGCTGTACTACTTGGTTCAGTGCAAAGGTAACTACTGTCGCCGAATTAGATGCTGCGATTGAGAAGGCTAATTCATTCGATGGCGCCTCCTATATTGAAGTCATGATTCCTGCATCAGAAAGCCAGCCATTACCGTTAAATGTGCAAAATCAAATTTATAAAACTAATATTCCAAATTAAGCCAAAGAGAACGAACGGAATGGAGTATGTATAGTAGGTAATTTATACTTGAAGTTCTAAAAATTACATTGTTAAAAGAGGCCAATAAATGAATATTAAATTAATCAGTATCTTCGCAGCTCTTACGCTTGCTGCTTGCGCTGCCCCAGTAACTCAGCAAGAAATTGCACAAGCAAAGTTCACCCCTCAACCAAATCAGGCTGCGGTGGATAAGGAAGTGAATACCTATATCAAATCTGCTGTTAATAATCCGGAAATGGCAACAAAAGAGTGCTCTCCTCCTCGTAAAGCATGGGCTAGAGCGATTGCTTTTGAGAAGCCAAAGTTTGGTTGGATGGTGGTGTGTGATGTTAAGGCGAAGGATCGCACTAGTGGTGATACCACCATGAAAACATATATGTTCTTGTTCACTACGGATGGAAACTTCACATACGATCCTTCCTCGTTTGCTAACATCAACAACAATGTGCAGTTCTTGGACCTAATGAAGTAATGTTCCCTAAGATAGAAACCACCTTCGGGTGGTTTTTTATTTATAAAATCGGATTTTTCACCAAAAGGATTCTTATGAAACAAGCATTGATTAGAAAAATGGTGGCTGCTACCGTTTCTGCCGCTTTAGCTTATACACCGTTAGTCACTTATGCGTGTACTGCAGTTAATGTCGTGGCAAAGGATGGCTCTGTCGTTGCAGGTAGGACAATGGAGTGGGCGTTTGATATGAAGTGGGAGTTGATCGCTAACCCCAAAGGAACTGTAATTCAGCTCAGAGCTCCAAAATCAATGAATCTTCCAACAACTACTTTAAATAGTAAGTACGCATTTGTTGGTGTTTCCCCTGGAATCTTGGAGGGGGCGACTGCCTATTTAGAGGGGCAGAATGAAGCCGGCGTCGCTCTTAGTGGAAACTTTTTACCCGGATTTACCGAGTATCAAACTGTAACCCCACAAGATAAAAACTATGTATCTGTGGTTGACTTTGGTAGCTTCATTTTGGGTATGTTTGGCTCAGTCAAAGAATTGCGCTCTGAGATCCCTAAGTACAAAGTTTGGTACGACTCCAACGAAGTCAAGGGCTTACCAACCCCACCTTGGTTACACCTGGTTTTAACTGATCGCAGCGGAGATAGCATCATTGTTGAGTTTGTTAAAGGGCAGATGGTGATTCATGACAATATTGCCGGCGTACTGACAAATGCACCGACTTATGACTGGCATCTTAATAATGTCCGTAATTACTTATCGCTGACTTCTACAGCAACATCCTCTGTAATGGTTGGCAAGACTAACGTGACCGAGTTAGGTCAGGGTGGCGGCTTAGTGGGTCTGCCTGCAGACTACACTCCCCCGGCTCGCTTTGTAAGACAAACCTACCTCAAGCAGTTTGCATATCAACCAGAAAGTAGTAATGATGCGATTCAATTGGCTGGGCACCTATTAAATAACGTAGATATTCCACAAGGTGTTGCTCGATCAAGCGACGGCAAGCAAGTTTTTTCTGATTACACACAGTGGGTAAACCTCAAGGATCTGAAAAATAATCGTATGAGAATTGCGAATTATGCAAATCGCACAAGTTTCATTGAGATCAACTTAAATGAAATTTTCAAATCAGGAAAAACGAAGACCTGGGCGGTTGATTTACTTCCATATCCCCAATCTGATATGACTTCAGTGTTATTAAAATAAGTCGTGAACATACCACCTTCGGGTGGTATTTTATTTCCCCATTAAGGAGATTGAAAAACCATACCTAGAAGTTTAGAGTTGGTTTTCCAGTTTCAATGAGATTTATGGAGTGTTGCTTCAGGATGTCAATGACTTTAAGTAATTGGGCTCGAGTCGCATCATCCAATGGGGCTTTGGGGTTTGCTTTTTGTATATCTAAGTTCAATTCTTCTAATTGTTTGATGTACTCTTCAGATTTCTTATTATTAACCCCAGTCAATTGATACGTTCTGAAATAAAGACCGGTAATGTTGACGTGCTCGTATTCGGGGCTTACAGCACCAAAACTTTTGCCCATTGGTGTTAAGGCATATTGAGCATCCCCGATCGTTTTTGCCTTTTTCACTAAATAGCTCATCGCATTTAAGCGATTCTCTATTTCAAACTCACAAGTGAGAAAGTCTTTTTGGGTGCTTAGCTTTTGGGCGTAATGGTGGCTTGTTATTTGATAAAGCGCAGCTCCGCCGCTTAAGAAGACTGAAGATAAAAGCCAAAGGCCAAAACTGCTGTTCAGAATTTCAAACGTTTTGTCCCAAACAGTTTTTTCTAAATTGGCTACATTTTGCTCGACTGAAGCGGCCTCAGATTTCAACTTTTGTGCGATCTGATGCCGATATTTTTCTTCCGCCTCAATCAATTTTTTCTTTTGGTCGTCTAGCATGGCGCAATTATTTAGTTGTGTTCACAAAATCATATACCAAAGTGGGCTAAATCTATCAGAATATCTCCGTACGGGGGTATTTGGGAGTGTGACTGGTGTTACATTAATTATTAGTTAATTACAAAGGCGCATCATGAAAGAATCTCTAAAGCCCGGAATTCGATACAAGCATCAATTTAAGATTCCTAAATCCAAAACAGTTCCATTCTTATACCCTGAGTCTGAAGAATTCGTAGTAATGCCAGAGGTATTTGCTACTGGTTTTTTAGTTGGGTTTTTAGAATGGGCCTGTATTAAAGCTATCAATCCTCATTTAGATTGGCCGCAAGAGCAAACTCTTGGGACGCATATAAATGTTAGTCATGAGGCGGCTACACCAGTTGGCTTAGAAGTGACGGCCACTGTTGAATTAATTGCCGTAGAAGGAAAGAGGTTAATTTTTAATGTGGAAGCTCACGATGGCAAGGATTTGATATCAAAAGGACAGCACGAGCGATTCGTTATTAATCGGCAAAAGTTTGATGAGCGCCTAAAATCAAAAAGTAGTGCGATTTAAGGTTGCAGCTATTTCTTCTGTTAAATTTAATAATTACAAAATCAATCAAAGAGCTTACTCGTTTTTGCAGCTTTTTGCAGCTAAATAATATGAATTTTTATTGATAAAGGAAATTCCCATGAGCCCTAAAAAAATTCTTAGTGCGTTTATCGCTGGGTCAATAGTGGTGACTTCGATTGGTAACGCGATTGCCTGTACCTCTATTATGGTCACAGATACAGCGGGTCTCGCCTACCATGGAAGAACACTAGAATTTAGCAATATTCTTCCTACTAACATGACTTATATGCCAGTAGGGACCAGAATTGAATCATTTACGTCCGCCGGAAAGCAGGGGAAAACTTTTAACACTAAATACGCCTTAATTGGAATGTCTGCCCAATTATTGCCAAATGCTAAGCAACCTACATTTGCTGATGGCATGAATGATCATGGATTGAGCATGAAGACCAATTGGCTCAATTCCACTACAGATGTTCCTGTTGGTAATGATGATGCTAAAACCTTAGCGGTGACAGATTTATACCCCTGGATTCTTGGCAACTTCAAAAGCGTTGCTGAGGTTAAAGCATCCCTTGCGAATAAAGAAGTGGATATTTGGCTGCCAGTTGTTGCGGCAATAAGTCCTAATCCGTTTCCTCAGCATTACCATGTTGTTGATAAAACTGGCGATAACATGGTTATTGAATTTACTAACGGCAAAATGAATGTGTATGACAATCCAGTTGCTGTTATGACAAATGGCCCTGATTTTCCTTGGCATCTGGAAAGCTTAAATAACTACACATTTACAAATGTGAATAAAAATACTGGTCAGCTTGGAAAGTTAAAGTTAGCCACCCAAGATGCGGGTATTGCTCTTACAGCGTTACCCTCTGCAGAAACGTCACAAGGACGTTTTGTGAAGGCAGCATTCTATGCAAACTATGTGCGTAAAGGGAAAACTCCAGATGAGGCAGTGATAAACCTCGCACACATTTTGAATAATTTTGATCGCCCATATGATTTGACTATTGATGCAGGAGGGGGTTCAGGTGATGGCGTTCGTAGCAGGAGTACCTCGAGCGAAGTAACCATTTGGACAACTATGAGCGATCTTAATCGCAATCAATACTATGTTCGCAGCATTAATGGCATGAACTTTGCCGTAGTCGACTTAAATAAGCTTAAGGATGTTAAGCAAACAAAGTCTATTAATACCTATGAGGTTGATAATGCTGTCGGAGATGTATTTACGAAGTTTTTAAAATAGCCGCAAGATAAGTTACAAAAAACCACCCTCGGGTGGTTTTTTGTTATTTAACACTACGTATGCCGAGCGCTCTACTTGGAATAAATTCTTAGCGCGATATCCTTCACGATGGCTCTATGTCTATCGGTTCCCGCAATGGGCGATTGCTCAAGGAATGGGCTCAGAATGGCTGTTTGAGAAATTCTATTAAGGAACGGCCATTCATCCTCTGCTATGTCTCTAAAGCTATTGGTTTTATTTCTTTGAATAAAGGCAAGCACATGGGGGTAGATGCTTTGTGCGTAAGAGTAGAAAAATTCGGGCTTATGAGCATTTTGGTAATAAAACTCTAATGCCTCATGCTTAGCGGCAATGGGTTTTTCTCCCCATTCATGAAATGCTTGGTTAATTAGCTGGTCTGAAAACTGGTCTAAAGTTACGTCCGGCCCAAGAGAGTCAATCAATGCCGCTAATCCCTGAATTCTGAGCCTAACCTTGCGAAGCAGTAGGCTGGCATAGATACTGTTTACTGAAGGAAAGTGGTGGTAAATAGCCCCTACAGAAATAAATGCCTTCTTGGAAATTGATTTGATATCGATCTTCTTATTTGGTGATTCTGTTGACAGAGCCTCCACAGCATCAAGAATTTTTTCAACCCGAGCATAACTACGCTCTTGTTTAGCTTCATGGGCAAAGTAATTATTCTGCATGCTTATTTAGGATGTATGGTCGTGCTTAGTACGGGTGGCTATAAAAATTTAATTTTCAGGCAAAAAACCGAAACATATAGATTTTAACCCTGTAGTTGTTGATTCCATAAGGCCTGCATGGCAATAAATTACCGAATCTTTTAGGGCAATTTTTAGTCAAAAATTTGCTTAATATGACATTTATGAAATAAGTATTTGACCATTTAAGTCCAATCTTAGTTCTTTATTTAGCCTTCTAGGAAGAGTAGTTGTTTCTAATAATTGAAAGGGTGGTATATGGATTCAGTTCAAACAGCAATGGGTTTGGTTTATTTAACATTTATTGCCAGTGCAATTGTGATTTATTTGCTCCATCGTAAACTTGATCAATTCGAGCGCTATGAGTTTCATAACCAGAGTGAATCTGGCGCCACAACATTTGATACTTATGAAGGGGCAAAAAGTTTTAGAAGAAAACAGCATTTTTACAAAAGTTTGCAACGTTTAGCGGGGTTTCCTTTTGTTTTTTCTCTATTTATTATCATCATGTACTGGTCCTTAAGTAAGTAAATTCGGCTATTCCTTTGAGCGCTTGATTTATGTTGGAATGCTTGTGTATGAGCAATCTACGGCATTCCCAGCATATGGAAAGGGTTAAATAAATATGGTGACTGCTTTTTACAAAAGTGCTTATCGCGGCAAAGAAAAGTTGGGAAAAACATTTCTATTGGGTGTTATTGGCTATGGAATACTTATATATATAGTTTCTATAATCGGAGACGCCATAGATGGCTTCAGTGCGGCCCGTTGGTCTTGGCTATGGCTCTTCTTTATTTTGCCTTATCAATTCTGGTTGATGGTATCCATTTGGCGCTGTTCTAACAATTGCGATCAATTGTTCGCATCTATACCCGCAAAAATTTTTTCAATAGCAACTTTTGCGATGATTATTGCTGCGATGGTAAGATTTCCACTTTAAAACCTTTGAAAATAGATCAAAACTGGTGGGTCGAGTCGATTCTGCGGTCAGCTACTCTTAAGTTTTAAAGGGTTGCAAGTGTATAGAAGCCCAATACTTTCGGTATCTTGAGTTGCTGTTAGTTGCTCAGTCTCAAACTAGCGTCTTCCATCCCGACCAACAACGGCTCAATAGATCATCTATTGTCCCTAGCAGTCACTACATTTGCCTCAGCCAAAAGAAAAATGCCCCAAGATTACTCAAGGGGCTTTTGTATAACTGGTGGTCGGGCGAGATTCGAACTCGCGACCAACGGATTAAAAGAAGTCGTTGCTCTTAAAATCTCATATAAATCAATAGTTTGTAGAGTCAAAAAATGACTGTGCGATTGCTTTTGCTCTTGGAGTAGGCGCCAGTAAATCAGCGCTTTTTTTCGGGGAATTAAATTCTATTTAGCGATGCCTGAATTTTTCCATATGCTCGAGAAGGGTTCCCAATTTGAAAAATATGACTCTTATCAAGCAAATTTCCTTAAAAAATGCTTAATATGAAGCCATGAAAATACAGTTTTTACGATTGATATGGGCTTTATCTGGCTCTCTAGTAGCAATTAGCGTTGCCCTATGGATCACAAAGGCGGCATCTCCTTTGCTACTTGCCTCATTGGGCGGTACAACTCTATTTCTATTTGCTCTATCGACCGCGCCAGCAGCGCAGCCCAGGGCCGTATTTGGCGCCCACTTGATTAGTAGTTTGATTGGAGTAATTGCATTTCAAATCTTTGGGGATGCATATTGGGTGAATGTGCTGGCTGTGGTGGTTACGATTGGAGTGTTATTGCTTACTAGATGTGTCCATCCTCCCGCTGGCGCCAATCCCCTAATAATGATTCAGGCGCACGCAACATTTGTTCATTTGGGTTTAACGGTTTTAATAGGTGTCACCATTCTCTTTATTGTCGCTGTAGTGTGGAGTCGGCTAGGCACAGGAGGAAAGAAATATCCGGTATCTTGGACTCAGCCCTCACCTCCGTCTCTCAATTGGGGTGTTTGGGCCGATTAATTTAGTGCTGTAAAGAAAGCCTGTTAAAGGTTTTATAAACCCAAATCACTTAGGGTGGGATGATCATCTGGCCTGCGACCTAGGGGCCAGAAAAACTTTCTATCTGATTCTTTAATTGGCAAATCATTGATGCTTGCAAAGCGACGCATCATAAAACCACGTTCATTAAATTCCCAATTTTCATTGCCATAACTTCGTATCCAATTTCCAGAGTCATCACGACACTCATACGCAAATCGAACAGCAATTCTATTATTAGTAAAAGCCCAAAGCTCTTTAATGAGTCTATAGTCTAGCTCCTTAGACCATTTGCGCCGTAGAAACTCTTTAACCTGCTCTCGTCCTATGGGAAACTCAGCTCTGTTACGCCACACAGTATCTTCTGTATATACAAGTGATACCTTATCTGGATCACGAGTGTTCCAGGCATCCTCAGCCACCCTAATTTTTTGAATGGCGGTTTCTTTGGTAAATGGTGGCAATGGCGGCTTATTTTCCATGTTTTGTATCCTTGCGATGTAATTTTCGGGGTGTCGGCTATATGATGATGTGTTAAATATAGATTAAATATGCATTCTCTCTTCAAATAATACTTATCACCTTTTTATATGGCCCATCTTCTTATTAAGAAAATTGCAGAAATTTTTCATCGGCTTACTCTGGGTCAGCCAAAATATCCAATCAAGGATGTTGCACGCATTACTTTTGGCACCGGTTTAACCTTGTTTGCAATCTTGCTCCTGAATCAGTGGTTTGGAAATTTAAGCAATGAGGAGTCAATGATCATGGCAGTATTTGGTGTTAGCGCATTTCTAATTTTTTTATTGCCAAATAGTAAGCTTTTCTCCCCTCTAGTGTTGCTTGAAGCAAATCTTCTCGCTGCCTGCGTTGCTTTCGTATGCGTTTATGTATTCACTAATTTAGCGGTTGGAATTTTTGTAACTGTCCTTGGCACCATTTTGGGGTTACATTTTCTCCGATGTATGCATCCACCGGCAATATTCTTATCAATTTTTATCGTAATGGCGGGGGTTACTGGATATAGCTTTGCCCTTTACCCGATATTGGTTGACTCGATAATCTTAGCTATTGCAAGCTTTCTCAATAAAAAATATTTCACTCAAACTTGAGCTTTAAATAACTTGATTGCAGCCCGCTCGGCTGAAAATTTAGTATTCCCATTTTGGTGCATATTAATCTGTTTGGTGTGTTTTATTGGTGCACTAACAAATAAATCTATCGCTAGTGAATGTTAAAAATGGTGCATGAACATCATTTATGCAAAAGCTACGCCCCTTTTCAGTGAGGCGGTTTTCTTACAGTCAATTGTCTGGCTTGGTGCTACTTGTGACCTGATGTTCGAAAACATTAAAGGTTGAAAGTAAAAATATGAAAACGCTATCAATTAAAGCTAAGGGGGCATTGCTCTCCGTATTTATTTTATTTCTTATCCTACTCATGTGGCATGTAGCAACAGGCCAGGGGAATACTCCGATGCCCGCTAGCACCGCTGAATCATCCGAATACAGTGCATTGATGAGTGGCAGTTCGGGGGCTGGAACTCAAAAATCTGGGCTTCCCACACTCACCCAGATGGGTGAAACGATATACAAGCAGCTATCTCACCCTTTTTATGATAATGGCCCAAATGACAAGGGAATTGGGATTCAGCTTGGATACTCCTTGGCACGAGTGGGGCTTGGTTTTTTGCTTGCTCTGGTCGTAGCATTGCCTTTCGGGTTCTGGATAGGTATGTCCCCTCTTGCTTACGAGGCCTTCAATCCATTTATTCAAATTCTTAAGCCAATTTCTCCTTTGGCTTGGATGCCTATAGCTTTGTACACAATTAAAGACTCTTCGATTTCGGGAATTTTCGTAATTTTCATCTGCTCTGTTTGGCCGATGCTAATTAATACGGCTTTTGGCGTTGCGAATGTACGCAAGGAGCTCTTGAATGTAGCTAAGACCTTAGAGGTCAACCCATTGCGAAAGGCTTTTTTAGTCATTTTGCCTGCGGCAGCTCCGACTATTTTGACTGGTATGCGCATATCTATGGGCATTGCTTGGCTGGTCATTGTTGCTGCTGAAATGCTTGTTGGAGGAACGGGAATTGGGTACTTCCTTTGGAATGAATGGAATAACTTGGCCTTATCAAGTGTTATTTTTGCGATTTTATTGATTGGAATAGTAGGTATGTTGCTTGATTTGGTATTTGGAAGACTACAGAAGGCGGTTTCTTATGCAGATTGAAAATGCATTTTTAAAAGTTGAAAATTTAACTAAGTCATATAAGGCTGATGCACCACCGGTATTTGATGGGATTAATTTTGAAATTGATCGTGGTGAGTTTGTGTGCATCATTGGTCACTCTGGCTGCGGTAAGACAACCATCTTAAATGTGCTTGCTGGTCTTGAGGAGGCTACTTCAGGCTACGCGATTATGTCGGGTCGTGAAATTAAAGGACCAAGCCTCGAAAGAGGGGTTGTCTTTCAGGGACATGCGCTTATGCCTTGGATGACGGTTCTTCAAAATGTTAGTTTTGCTGTCAAATCAAAATATCCTGATTGGCCGAAGGCAAAAATCGAGCTCCATTCAAAAAGATACCTAGATATGGTTGGATTAGTGAACGCTGAGCATAAAAAACCCTCCGAGCTATCCGGGGGAATGAAGCAGCGTGTGGGCATTGCGCGTGCATTTGCAATTGAACCTAAGATGCTTCTTCTGGATGAGCCATTTGGAGCATTGGATGCATTGACGCGAGGCGTTATTCAGGATGAGCTTTTAAAGATTTGCAATGATACTCAGCAAACAGTATTTATGATTACTCATGATGTTGATGAGGCAATCCTATTGTCTGACAAGATTATGCTCATGAGTAATGGGCCAAATGCAAAAATTGCTGAGATTGTGGTTAATACCCTCCCAAAAGGAAGAATGAGGGCCAACCTCCATCATGATCCCATGTATTACCCAATGCGAAATCATTTGGTTGATTTTTTAGTTAACAGGTCGAAGCATCTTCAGGCCAACGTTGCTAAAGATGTCGGGCATATGCATGTACCAAAAATAGTCAGACCTGGAGTTGACGCGATTTAAAAATTAAGTTGTGGAGGTGGTAGCGAGTCACCGTACTGGTGACTTTTTACTTATATGAGGCAATTCCATGACGACGCATACTTGTTGATGGAATATGAAGCAGCTCTCGATATTTAGTAACGGTGCGTCTTGCTATTAAGTGGCCTCGAGACTCTAGAATATCGGCAATAGCACTATCTGATACCGGCTTATCGGGCTGCTCATTAGAGACAATATCTTGAATTAAGGCTTGCACTGCGGTTGATGAAATAGAGCTTCCATCAACACGTAACAATTGACTGCTAAAAAAGTGTTTTAATTCAAAAATGCCGCTCGAGCAACTTAAATACTTTTGAGTTGTAACTCTAGAAACAGTCGATTCATGCAAATTTAGAGATTCTGCAATTTCTTTAAGAATCAAGGGTCGCATTTCAACGGCACCCTTTGAGAAGAAATTTTTCTGCTTGGCCACAATTTCATTCGCAACTCTGAGTATGGTGACCTCTCTCTGAGCTATATTTTTTAGTAGCCATCTAGCTTCTAATAGCTTTTGATTTAGGGCTGCGTTTGACTTTGCATTGCAATGATCTCGAAACACCCTGGCTAACTCATTATTTAATGAAAGCTTTGGCTTGGAATATGGATTAATTTCTGCCAACCATTTGCCTCTTACATTTTTCACCAGAACGTCAGGAATTATTCCTTGAATATCAATTTCTTCGAATGGATGCGCAGGATTATGGTCCAAACTTTGTATTAATTTGATGGCATGCAAAATTTCTTGCTCTGATTTGCGACATGCTTTCTTTATTGGCTGTAAGTTTCTTTTGGCAACATTTTCGAGGTGGCATTCGGCAATTTCTATAGCTAATTCCCATGTATTTTTATTTTTTGTGTTTTCAGTTAACTTTCGTTTAATTTGCAGGATTAGACAATCGGATAGGTCTCTAGCGCCAATGCCCGGGGGGTCTAATGACTGAAGCGCGCCGAGTGATCTTGTGACTTCTTGATCAAGAGATATATTGGCGCCAGTAAACCTATCAGCTAGATCTGTCGCTATATCTTCGAGTGATTCCCTAAGATATCCACGTTCATCTAAATGGCCAGCCAAATAAAAGGTTAGATTTTTTTGAAAGTCAGAATGGGGTAGATGTCGAATTTGCTCTTCAAGATGAGTTAATAGGGTAACTGGCCCAAGGGCCTTCTCAAACTCTTGGTCCGATCCATCATCACTCCCATTTCTGGTAAAGCCTCGCGTCGATTCATACGAGCTCGATATTTTTTGGCTAGTTGGCGCCGAAAATCTTTCAGCTGTCTTCTCAAACTCCAGCAATGGGTTCTCTTCAGCGATAGTTGCCAATTCATCTTCAAGTGCACTTGAAGAAAGCTGAAGCAGGTGAATGGCTTGCTGCAGCTGTGGCGTCAAGCTAAGGCTCTGGCTAACTTGTGTATTTAGAAGGATTCCCATGAAACCCATTCTAAGAAGGGGTTGGGGTGTATGACCAAGCGCAAATCTTTAAGTTGGTGCAGAAATTTAGAGAAAGGGATGGATTGCGCTAGATTTTGACTAATCAGTCAGGATTTGAGAAATAAAAATCTGAAATCTCAAAGAAAAATATCCATTTGATTAGTTATGGCACGCTTCCTGCTTATTATTTTATGGATTAAAGAAATTATTTTTCATCTGGAAATCAAGATTCCCATGTTTAGTGCAATTGAGTCTTCATTCTGTCTCCAAATTGGTGCGAATGAAAAATCATGCACTAAATCAAGGAAGACAAAGTTCTCAGAAGTGAGATCCACTGCAAGAATTAAATCATCAACCAAGAGGAGTAATTATGAGTACATATGACCCATTCAACCCTGATCGCCCCTTATTCTTTTCTGGATGTAGCTGTGGCCGTCATGCATCCGATCTTGAGCATGCTCAAGAGGCTCAGGCAAAAATTGATGCTGAGCAGGCTAGTGCAAACTTTATTGAAGCTTCCTTGGTAAAGGCACTTTTCCCCGAGGAAAATCGACGCCGTGCATTTTTGAAGTCGGTTGGCGCTGGCGGAGCCTTGTCGGTTTTGTCAGGTTTCTTGCCAATTGGTGCGTTACAGGCGATGGCACAAGACAAGGGAACAATTGAGAAAAAAGATCTCAAAATTGGTTTTATTCCCATTACTTGTGCGACACCATTAATTATGTCCGACCCGCTCGGGTTCTATAAAAAGCAAGGCTTAAATGTAACGCTTAATAAGACGGCTGGCTGGGCGCTTATTAGGGACAAGATGCTTAGCAAGGAGCATGATGCCTCTCATTTCCTATCGCCTATGCCAATTGCTATGTCAATGGGCCTCGGTTCTGACCCTGCGCAAATGCGTGTAGCAACAATTCAAAATGTAAACGGGCAGGCTATTGTCTTAGCAAATAAGCACAAAGATAAGCGTGATCCAAAAATGTGGAAAGGCATGAAATTTGCAATCCCGTTTGAGTATTCGATGCATAACTTCTTACTGCGTTACTATGTGGCCCAGGCAGGCTTGGATCCGGATAAAGATATTCAGTTGCGCGTTACCCCGCCTCCCGAAATGGTTGCAAACTTGCGCGCTGGGAATATTGATGGATTCTTGGGGCCTGATCCTTTCAATCAACGCGCCGTCTATGATGAGATTGGGTTCATCCACATCCTAACTAAAGATATTTGGGATGGTCACCCATGTTGCGCATTTGGAACCTCTGAAGAGTTTATTAAGCAAAACCCAAATACATTTGCAGCTCTGTACCGTGCCGTATTGAATGCATCTACTATGGCGCGAGATCCTGCGAATCGACCTTTAATTGCAAAGGTAATCTCAACACCAAATTATCTCAATCAGCCTGAGACGGTTGTAATGCAAGTGTTGACTGGAAAATTTGCCGATGGCTTGGGAAATATTCAAAACGTTCCTGATCGAATTGACTTCAATCCAATCCCTTGGTACTCAATGGCCACATGGATGCTTACCCAAATGCAGCGCTGGGGCTATGTAAAGGGTGACGTGAATTACAAGGATATTTCCGAGAAAGTCTTTTTGCTTACTGATGCCAAGAAATATATGGGTGAGACTGGAATTGCAGTGCCTCCACTGGCGAAAGCGGGCTACAAAAAAGATAAGATCATGGGTAAAGAGTTTGATCCTAGTCAGCCAGCAGCTTATTTGAAATCCTTTGCAATCAGCAAATCATAAATTAATTACATCCACACATTAAAGGAGATATGAAGATGGATCGCGCATTAGTTACTCAAAAAATTATTGAGTCAAAAGTCCGTAATGGTATGAAATGGAGTGATATTGCCAAGGCAATCGGTGAGTCCAAGGAATGGGTTACGGCTGGCTGTCTAGGGCAGATGACGTTTACAAAGGTGCAAGCAGAGGCGGCTGGTAAGTTGTTTGATCTGACGGATGAGGAAATGGCCTGGTTGCAGATTGTGCCTTATAAAGGTTCATTGCCAACAGCCGTTCCTACTGATCCATTGATTTATCGCTGGTATGAAATTGTTAGCGTGTACGGAACAACAATCAAAGAGTTGATTCATGAGGAATTTGGCGATGGAATTATGAGTGCAATTGATTTTTCAATGGACATTCAGCGAGAGCCAGACCCTAAGGGTGATCGCGTTCAGGTTGTTCTGTCTGGCAAATATTTGTCATACAAAACTTATTAAGAAGTGTTTAGATCGGGGCTGAGATATGGAGAGCATTAAATCCAGATCCAGCCCTAACTCTACGAATAGCTCTGAGAGAGTTAAGGGTGCCGATTGGCATGCGCAGGAAAATTTTTTACTTACAGAAATATTCCGGCTAATTGGAAAAAGCCTCTCATCAGATGAGGTTTTCAATGAAATTCTCCATTTATTGAGTGAATTACTCGGCTTGAACCGAGGAAGGATTGTCCTAAGAGGTGTTGGGCCTACTGATAAAAACACGTCCAAAATTGTCTTTGCATATGGAATGACCGCGGAGGAGATTAAGAGGGGCTCTTATAAAGAGGGAGAGGGTGTGACTGGCTCGGTACTTAAGTCGGGCCAAGTTATGGTGGTTCAAGATATCGATTCAGAGCCAGTTTTTCTGGCTAGATCTGTCAATAGAGAGGACTTGCCCCAGGAGACTGTAGCCTTTCTTGCTTTTCCAATTAAGGTCGATGAAAGGGTGGTTGGTGTAATTGCCGCCCACAGAATTCGTACTAGAAATCGCTCTTTAAGTGACGACATTCGGATTCTTAAAAGCATCTCAACCCTTATAGGTCAAATATTAAAATTAGAAAACTTTATTCGCGAAAAGACTGAAAAGCTAGAGGCTAAAAACCAATTACTTCAGCATGCTCTTGAGCAATCTACTGCAAAGTATGGAATTGTTGGAAATTCGGATAAATTATTGAGAGCCCTTTCAGATCTAGAGAAGGTAGCCAGTTCATCGGCTAAAGTCCTGTTGTTGGGTGAATCAGGCACAGGAAAAGAGCTATTTGCTAGAGCAATCCACTTATCGAGCTCAAGAAAGTCTCAGCCCTTCATTAAGATTAACTGCTCCGCAATTCCAGATACTCTATTTGAGGCAGAACTATTTGGTTATGAAAAGGGCGCCTTTACTGGTGCATCAAGTAGTTCGCCAGGTTGGTTTGAAAAGGCTGATAAGGGGACTATATTTCTGGATGAAATTGGCGAACTCCCTATTCAAATGCAAGCAAAGCTATTAAGAACCTTGCAGGAGCAAACGGTAGTCAGGCTTGGGGGAAAGTCGGAGATCAAGGTGGACTTTAGGTTGGTATCAGCAACCAACCAAGATCTCCAAGAGGCAATTCGCTTGGGCAAATTCCGCGAAGATTTATTCTATCGAATTAATACGGTATCTATACCTCTCCCTAGTCTATCTCAGCGCCGGGATGATATTGAGCCATTGGTGATCTACTTCTTAAATAGGGCAAATCAAGCTCATCAAAAGAACTGCAGATTAAGTCCTGCGGCAATTAAGTGCCTTCAAGATTATGATTGGCCGGGCAACATTCGGGAGCTATCTAATTTGATTGAGCGTCTGGTTCTCTTGGTGGGCGATGATCTTATAGATGAACTAGAAGTTAAAAAGTTTTTATCAGAACCCAAAAAAGATGTTGAGCGACCTGTTGCTAAGCATTTTGATGGATTTGGAATTCGCGAATATTCACATACATATGAATCTAATCCCGCTGAATTATTGGAAGCGTTGAAAAATCATCACTGGAATCAATCCCGCGCCTCTCAAGCTCTAGGCATGACGACCAGGCAGCTCTCATACAGGCTTAAGAAGCTTGGTATAGAGATACCGACTAAAAAATAACTCTGATTTGACAATTTGTTAACAAATTAGAAACAATTTGTGATGCACTTGTATTTCGGTTAAAAATATCGATTATTGGAAGTGCTACGGAATGTTGGCGCGGGATAATTTGATCCAGTCATATTCATCGAAATAAATTAAATTTGAAGTTGGCACGGTAATTGCTTTAGTTAAGGTGTGGGCGGTTTGATTTAAAAAATCAATCGCAAACGATTAATCACCTTAATGGAGCAAGTCATGTTGACAACAGTTAAAGAAGTAAATTACCTACGCCCAATTAACCGCGATGAGTTACTTAAGTTCGCCGAAAGTGGCAGAGCAAATCCAGAGCGTCGCGGAACAAATAAAGTTAAAACAGTACTGCAGGGCGTGTTTCGCTCTTGGAGTTTTGTGGGGCTTCATAACCCAGTAGTAGTTGATGAACCTCCACACCTTATGGGGGAAAACACCGCCCCCGCCCCCGGAGAAATTGTTCTCTCAGCATTGGGCGGTTGCTTGTGTGTTGGAATCACGGCTGTAGCTACATTGCGCGAAGTGAAATTGAGTAAGTTAGAAATTCACTTAGAGGCTGATATTGGGAATTCAGCTGCATGGGGCGCTGATGGTGCAAAACGTGAGCCATTACAAATGGGTTTCCAGGATATCCGCGTGAAAGTTGACATCGAAGGCGATGCTAGTCGTGAGGTATTGGATGAAATTGTCAAGCATGCCAATTTCCACTCACCAGTTGCAAACACAATGCGCAACCCAATTCCATTTCACATTGAACTAATGTAATCACTGGAGAAAAAAATGAATCTGGTAATTGACCCTCCCAAAGAAGGCACTGTTTCTATATCTCTGAATGACGGGGCCGGTGTATTGAATAGGGTAAAAGCGATATCCCAAACTGAATTAGCAGCTATCGTTGAGGCATGCGATCAGGAGGGCTTTTATCCAGAGGCAGTTTTGAAAAAGCTAGGTCAGGCGGGCGCATTCAGTGCCCACTTGGATATTGATGGAGAGGTTGATTACGGCCTTGCCATTCAATGTATGACTGAGGTGTCCAGAGTTTGCGGCTCTACTGGCTTCATGGTGTGGTGCCAAGATGCATGTGGTCTTTACATTGAATCTTCCGGCAACCAATTGCTTATGAAAGATTTACTTGCTAGTCATGCGGCAGGACAGACTTTGGGTGGTACTGGGCTATCAAACCCAATGAAAGCTTTGACTGGCATTGAAACAATGTACTTAAAGGCTGAAAAAGTGGACGGGGGCTACCTTGTTAATGGCACCTTGCCATGGGTAAGTAACTTAGGTCAAAAGCATTACTTTGGAACAATTTGTAATGTTGTTGATGCCACCACAAAGGAGTCGATGCTAGGCCATGAATTAATGTTCATGTTGCATTGTGATGCTCCGGGTGTTGAGCTAAAGGAGTGCCCATCATTCTCAGGTATGGAGGGAACGGGCACTTATGCCATTTCAGTCAAGAACCTATTCATTACCGAAGAAAAGATTATTGCGAAATCCGTAGGTGGTCTGCTTAAGAAAATTAAATCAGCATTTATTCTGCTTCAAACTGGAATGGGTTTGGGTGTAACTCAGGGTGCCATTGACTCGATGTGGAAGGTTGAAAAGCAACTCGGGCATGTCAATCAGTATTTAGAAGATCGACCAGATGAACTCCAGCGGGAATTGGATGACTTAACTGACGATATTATGGAGTTGTCTAAAACACCTTATGACGATAGTAAAGAGTACTTTATCCGGGTCCTGGATGCTCGCTTACATGCCTCCGAACTAGCATTGCGCTCAGCTCAATCTGCTTTGATGCATCAAGGGGCTAGAGGATATTTAATGTGCTCGGAAGTGCAAAGACGCATTAGAGAATCACATTTTGTTGCGATCGTAACCCCAGCAATTAAGCATCTAAGGTGGGAATTGGCATCGCAAAAAGCTGAATTAAGCCCTGCATAGCAACAAATAAAGGAGTAGCAAAAATGGAAGTTATCTCTAACGGCCAGTCACAACAGGATTGGCTCACTTATATATGTAAAGCCTGTGGACTTCTTTACAAAGAGGAGGAGGGCGATCCCGATAGTGGGATTGCGCCAGGTACGCGATTTGAAGATATACCCGATGATTGGTCATGTCCATTGTGTGGAGTTTCTAAAGAAGATTTTGAACTATACGATGCAAGTAATGCTGTAAAGATTTCTGGGGGCGCATGCATCAAATCCACTTCAGCGAGTAATAAGACAAAGGGCTGGACTGCATTAAAAAATTCTGATGTAGTCATCATAGGTGCAGGAAAGGCAGGCTGGCAAGCAGCTCAAGCACTAAGGGGGATGAATAAGGACATATCTATTTCGATTGTTACGGCTTGTGCTGGAGATCTTTATGAAAAGCCAATGCTTTCAGTTGCAGTAGTGAAAAATATTGATGCGAAATTGCTAATCAAAGAAACCGGCGCTCAGGCTGCTGCTAGACTTGACGTGAATCTCTACGCAAACACGCATGCTATTGGTTTATCGCCACAAACAAATCAACTGAGAACTACGCGTGGGACCTTCAAGTTTGGCCATTTGATAATTGCTCAGGGATCAAAACCAATTTGCATGCCAAATTTAGGTTTGAAGGATTGCTGGCATGTGAATCATGTGGAGTCATATACCAAACTTCGTGCAGCCATACAGGATACAAATTCTAAGATCGCCATTATTGGTGCCGGGCTTATTGGCTGTGAACTTGCTAATGATCTAGCTATGGCAGGACACGATATTGAATTAATTGATCTATCTTCTTTGCCCTTGGGTCGACTCCTTCCTGATTTGGCATCGAAGAAATTACTGCAAGCATGGGGCGGTTTACCCATTCAATTTCACGGTGGCGTGAAGGTTGATAGCATTGCTAGTGAAAGTACAAAGAAAAAAATTAACCTATCTTCGGGTGAGGCTCTCGAAGTTGATCATATTGTGATGGCAATTGGTTTGAAAACAGAGCCAGACTTGGTTAAAAATGCTAAGTTAGATTGGAATAACGGGTTGGCAGTAAACCCTAAAACTTTGCAATCTAGCGCCCCAAATATATATGGGCTTGGAGATTGCATTAGCATCGATGGAGAAGCAAGTCGTTATATTGAACCCATTCTTCGACAGGCTGATGTTATTGCTAAGCAAATTTGCGGTCAGAAAGGCTTTCATTATGAGAACCGCGCTTTACCCATTAGAGTAAAAACAAGTTCTCTGCCAATTCGTATCGAAGGTAGGATACATGACGCCGGGAATTGGGATAACGAAAAAGGTGCCAAAGATCCGAAAACCGGAAAAATTATTTTTAATCAATGGCATAACAATCAAGTGCAAGCAAGTATTCAGCTTGGATAAAGATCTCTTGCAATAGCCCCCACTAGTTAGCGGGGGCTATTCTCGAATTACAGTTTAATTTGCTACAGGCATCCCAGATTCGATTGGAAGAGATGGGTCGCGTGACCATTCATTCCATGAGCCAAAATACATCCGCACATTTCTAAAGCCCGCTTGAGTTAGAGCTAAAAAAGTGTTTGACGCCCTAGCTCCTTTGAAGCAATAAAGGATGATTTCATCATTTAGTCCAATGTTTGCCGTTGCGCACTCGGCGCGTACTTCATCTGGTGTTTTGAAGATTGGACCCAGCGCAGATGGCTTCATAAATCTGTACCATTCAAGCCACTTAGCTCCGGGAAGACGGCCTTTTCTAGGGGCAAAATCTTTTCCATAAGGTGATGAGCTATCCCCGATCCATTCATCCACATCCCTAACATCCATGAGAACTGTTTTGCTTCCCAAGGCTGCCTTTACGTCATCTAGGGTAACCATTACATCTGGAGTGTTGAGGTTGGTAGGGAAGGTTGCCGGTGTTGGTACTGTGGGATCTGTGCTGGTGGGTAGACTCTTTGAAACCCAAGCAGAGTAGCCGCCATTTAAAACTTTAATTTTTGGGTATCCAAGCCAGGTAAGAAGATAGTAGCCACGGCATGATTGGCCATACCCACCATTCATGCTGTCTTCATAAAAGATAACCGTCTCTTTGCCGGAGATGCCAGCATCGCCAAGCTGCTTTTCAAAGCTACCCTTTAAGTCTTTTAAACCCTGGGGTGTTGATGTTGCCAAAAATGTGAAGATTTCTCTGATATTCACGGCTCCTGGGATGTGTCCCGAAGCGTAAGCTTCAGGATCTCTAGTATCAATGATCACCATTGGCTCGGAATTTTGAAGTTTCAAAAGTTCATCAGGTCCAATAAGAGTGGTTGTTGAGTCTAAATTCATGCTGGAATCCTTCGTAAGTGTTTATGGCAAATGCCTAACTTTTTTAGAAGCAATATTTATGCCAGTCTAAAAAACCCTATTTGCAACCAGGGGAGTGAGATGATTGTGGTGTGAATTATCAATTTATTTCTAAATTGATAACAAATTGTTAGTCGTTGTTAAATTCTCTTATTCAATTTTAAGTAAGGTCATCACCAACAAGGTGCATTTAAAGAGGTGTCTATATTCAAGCTCAAATAAGATGGATGCATCAATATGTTTGTCATCTTTGGGAGTGCTTATGGATGTGGTGCTATATGGATATTGGAGGTCATTGGCAACTTATAGAGTCAGGGTGGCTCTTAACCTCAAAAAGATCTCCTACGAAGAAAGATCCATTGATATTGTCAGGGGTCAGCAATTTGACGAAACGTTCTCACAAATAAACCCCCAGCATGTTCTTCCTGCGTTAATTCATGATGGAAAGACGATTACACAATCATTGGCAATACTTGAATACATAGATGATGTCTGGCCCAATCCTTCATTGATGCCGGTTCACGCAGCTGAGCGTGCAGCAGTTCGGGCGTTATCTCTAATTACCATAGCTGACACACATCCATTAATCGTTCCCAGAACAAGAAAATATATTAGCGAAAATCACGAGCAGGAAGAGAGTTCTCAGCTGAGTTGGGCAAGACATTGGTTGGATTTGGGCAGTGAGGCAATAGAAGCTTATTTGACCGGCGTTGACTCGTCTGCTGATTATTATGCCTGTGGCAATGCAATAACTATTGCAGATATTGCATTGGCTTCACATGTTGTAGGTGTAGAGCTTTTTGGCGCCAATATAAGTATCGCTCCAACTTTAAAAAAAATCACTGATCGATGCTTTTTAAATCCCGCTTTTTCAAGTGCGCATCCTCTAAAGCAAGCGGATGCGCCATGTCAGACTCAATGAAAATGAATTTGAGCCAAACCTCTGAAATATATGAGTGCTTTATTGCAGGGGTGAAGAGATGGCTTTACCGCGCGTTAATTGATTGCTTGATATTTAACAATAACTTATATGTCCCTAATCAGCGCTTTCAAAACGACGACATTACTGACTTAAAGTCATTTGGTTCGGAATTTTCATTAATCGATATTAAGGGCAATGCAAGATCTTTAGCAAGTTTCAAGGGAAGGATTGTAGTTCTTGTTGTTGGGCGAGCCTTGGCTGATGATCCCTCACGCATGATATTGAAAAATATAGTACACGAGTTGAGCGTCACAGGACAACAACCTTTACCAGTGGATTTGGTGTTTATAACGATTGATCCAGAAAATGATTCCCCTGAGGATATGGAGAATTATTTATCAGAGATTGACTCAGGTTGCATTGGTTTAAGGCCAAGAAATATATCGGATGCTAAAAAATTTGCTAAAGACTTTTTAATCTACCTAAACAAGGTACAGCTGGAAAATTCAGTTGCCTACTGTGCAGAACCAATAAGATCGGGGCTAGTCTTTGACCAAGAGGGGTGTCTTAGGCTTTATCTAGGCCGCCAGAATGGCGTAAAGAATTTACGCCATGATTTATTGCAGCTTTTTTTGGGGTATTAAAATTATATGGACGAGAAGGACCATTGGGAAAAAGTCTACGGAACTAAATCACCAGATGCTGTAAGCTGGTTTGCACCGCATCTTGAAACTTCGCTAAACCTCATTTATGAAGCAACGCAGAATAAGACTGCTTCCATTATTGATGTTGGCGGTGGAGAAGCCACTCTTGTTGATGATTTATTGCTTGATGGTTTTACGGACTTAAGTGTTCTGGATATCTCCCAAAGGGCGATAGATGTTGCAAGGGGGCGGATTGGTAAAAATGCTAATAATGTTCATTGGTATTGTGCAGATATTACTAAAGCCACCTTGCCTCAAAATTATTTTGATGTCTGGCACGATAGGGCGGTCTTTCACTTTCTAACCGATGCGGCTCAGCGGGAAATATATGTTGAGCAGGTAATGCTTTCGGTAAAGCATGGAGGCCATGTAATTATCTCCACTTTCGGTCCAGAGGGTCCAGAACAATGCAGTGGCTTAGATGTCGTTCGTTATGATGCCGAGCGCTTACACGGGCAATTTGGTAAGACATTCAAATTACTGAATAGCACAACTGAAATTCACAAAACACCTATGGGTACAACCCAGCAATTTCTTTATTGTTTTTGCAGGATGGAGTGGAGTTGAATAGCTTCAGCTCTGGTCGATCCCGCTCAGAGGCAAAAAATAATTCCTCATTAGTAATGGTGGGGTTTTGTTTAGTCAAGTATTGAAAAGTGTGCGATTGAATTGCTAACAGCAAACCCTTGTGCAGTAAGGGCCGTAATTTTTGGGATTTCTTAGGTCGAAGCGAATTGCCCGCAAAGCCTTATTCTATATGGTGGGTCGGGCGAGATTCGAACTCGCGACCAACGGATTAAAAGAAGTCGTGGCTCTTCAAAACCCCATATAAATCAATTGGTTGTGGGGTTAAAAAGTCACTGTGCGATTGAGTATGCGATTGCTTAATTGAAGTTTTCAAAGATAAGTGTAGGTAATTAATACCTAGCGTCTTTGGGCTTTTCTCCATTTGGCCAATCTTTATTTTTGTCAGAGAAGTCTGGTCTACTCATATGAGAAAAATACTCGGCAACATCAACCGCCTCTTGGTCTGTCAAACTACTGCCCTGACCAAGCGGAAATTTTGTGTTGTGACCCATAGGCATATTTTGCTTAATAAATGCTGCAGCAGTATATGTACGAGCCATGCCGGCACCTAAGTTAAAGGATTCATCACCCCAAACCATAGGAAAAGCATAGCGCCCATCCGCCTTTTTCACGCCTTCACCATTATTTCCGTGGCACACAGCACATTGGGCTTGGTACACTACTTTTCCATTATCAACATCGGGTACTAAAGTTTTATCAATCTTTCCAATTCCGCGACCAGGAATTTGATCCCCCTTTTTATAGGGGCCGTTAATCCAGTTCATATAAGCAATCATGGCCTTCATTTCAGTCGAATCCTTTGCAAGTGCCTTGCCATTCATGGAGCGTTTAAAGCAACCGTTGATTCGATCCTCAAGATCTATTACCTTTCCAGCGCGCGGTGCATAAGCCGGAAATTGAGCAGCAACACCTATATATGGCGATGCATTAGCTACCGTGCCAGCATTGGTATGGCAACTGCTGCAATTCAAGCTATTGCCTGCATTCTCTGGCAGCAATGTCCCCGTCTCAGACATAAGGCGCATGCCATAGACCAATTGACTTGAATTCGTTTTATCTAGCATGCTTGAAAAACGTGGTGTAACAAATTTTGATTTTGAGGCACTCTCGAGTTGAAGCTGGTTGCGCACTGCTTTCACCTGAGTTGCTGTAACCGCAGGCGCGTTATTGCCCCAGGAAGACCTTATGAAAGTAATAATTCCCGCTAGCTCTGAATCATCTAAAGAGCCGTACGCTGGCATTCCAACAATTCGATGATTTATTTTTGTGCTGGCCGACTGCCAGCCACTTAAAACCACGTGAACTACAGATGTTGGATCGTCTGAGAGAATGGACTTATTTCCAGCCAATGGCGGGAATACTTTTGGGATGCCCTTACCATCGCTCAAGTGGCATGTAGAACAAAACTGGTAGTAAGAAAGCCCATTTTTAGTTTTATATAACTGCGACTTTTCAATCGCAACAATAGGCTGACTCTGCATATCAGCTTCATTATTGAGTGATTTTAAATAAATGGCTATTGCCATCAAATCATCATCCGTAAAATGCTGAGTGCTTAGGCCAATGACCTCTGTCATTGTTCCGTAGGCAGTTGCATGTTGATTCTTTCCTGTTTTTAAGAAAGTGACAATTTCTGGTGCCGTCCAAAGATCTCGTAAATTGACGGCATGCCAGCTATCGACCGTTGAGCCTGAAAGGAAAAATTTTCCACTTGATCCATCCTGACTCATAGCCTTCTCTTGGAATAAAAGACCGCGTGGGGTGTGGCAGGATCCACAATGCCCCATGCCCTGAACAATATATGCACCGCGATTCCATTGCACTGATTGGGATGGATTCGATGTATATGGCTTACTGCCGCCAAAAAGAATATTCCAAAAGCTAAGGCCCCAACGCATGTTGTAAGGCCATTTCATTTGATTTGGAATATTTTTCTGCTCGACTGGAGTCACTCCGAACATCAAATACTGATAAAGTGCATGCATATCATCATCAGTCATTTTTGAGTAGGATGGGTAAGGCATTGCAGGATAAAGATTGTGCCCATCTGCTGCCACACCTTTACGCATTGCTCTGTCAAATTGATCAAAAGTATATTCGCCTATGCCTGTCTTTTTATCGGGCGTAATGTTCGTCGAATATAGTGCGCCAAAAGGTGTCATTAACTCTAAGCCGCCAGCCATCGGCTTTCCGCCTTTATTGGTATGGCAAGCAACACAATCACCTAGGTGAGAAAGATATTCGCCGCGCTTTATTAGTTCGTTTGAATTTTGTGTGGCGCCTGCATTTAAGCTGTAGGCCGCACCAACGAAACAAACGCTAACGAAACAGATAGCCTTTAAGAATAAATTCATGAAATACCCAAGCTTTAAGGAACAATGTGTTATCAGTATGGGGGATTCCCTAATGTTGACAATGACATAAATCATGATTTATTCCTATGTATAAAAATGCTAGGCAAACTTGATATAAATCAAATTGATTTCTGGCTATATTTAGCGGCAAGTTTCATCGCTACTCCCTTCGCTGCTTTAGCAAAGGCTTCGTCACTATCATTCTCTAACTGCATCCAATTCTTAATCTTTCGCTGTTTCAGGTGATTGCTTTGATTTGGCCATTGCGGTTGCTATTGTGGTATTTTCTGTTAACTCAGGCGTTTGGTTGGGCATGATGGTTATGTCGTCATAACTACCTTTAATCCAGAGGGGCTTGAAAAGTGTAGTGGTTTAGATATTGCGCGTTATGACTCAAAGCATCTGCATGATCAATTTGGAAAATCATTCAAATTAATCTATAGCTCCATCGAGCTTCATAAAACAACTAAGGGAGCTACACAGCAGTTTTTGTATTGTTTTGTTGTAAGGAGTGTGGTCAATATTTTCATTAATTTGAGCCCCTGGAGGAAGGTTCAAGTCTTGGTGTGTCCACCAGAAAAGTAAAGCCTCATCAGCAATGTTGGGGTTTCGTTTAGTTAAGAATTTAAAAGGGGTGCGATTAAATTCCTAACGGCAAACCCCTAAGTAGTAAGGGTCGTAAATTTTGGAATTTTGTTGAGCCAAAGTGAATATCCCGAAAAGCAATATTTTATTTAGTGGGTCTGGCGAGATTGACTTCGTTGAGATTTCGCTTTCAAACCCGCGATCATTGGATTTAAAAAGACTTTTTGCGAGGGATATGATTAATGTTGTATTGATTGTTTTGGTGCTTATTTACAGTTTTTTTCTGACAATTTTGAAGTCTGGATCATCGATCATGTTTTCAACAGAAAATCCAAGGGATCTCATAAGTTTTAGCATTCCGGGATTTTTTGAAAGTACAAGCCCATCAATTTCAGATAGGCCTTTATCACGCGCAACATCCATGATGTTAAGCATGAGACGCGATCCAATGCCTTGACCTCCAAAATCATCCGTTACTACAAGAGAAAATTCGCAACTAGACTTATCTGGGTTGGTGCTGTAGCGCGAAACCCCAATGATTTTTTCAGTTTCTACCCAGGTACCATTTTTTTCTATCTCTGCTTCTTTTACTATGGCTACCAAAGCCATTTCACGATCGTAGTCTATCAGTGTAAATTTTGCCGCCATTGATGGTGGTAGCTCTGGCGCATTGGAGATGAATCTAAAATAGCGTGTCTCATCAGAAAGTGTTTTATAAAATGCCTTCAACATCTGAGCATCATCTGGATGTATGGGTCTAATTTGGTATTCGCCCCCATCCTTGAGGGGGTACATTTGTTCATATTGGTGTGGGTAAGGAAGAATTGCGAGATGGTTATAGATACCGCTCTGGCTATTGTTTAGTTGGTATGAATTGCTTACTACGATCCTAGCGTCCACAGCAATTGCCCCAAACTCATCGACAATGATGGGGTTAATGTCCATTTCTATAATCTGAGGTAGTTCGCAAGCCATTTCAGAAACCCGCATCAGAATATGCTCGATTGCCTCTATGTTTGCTGGAGGTGTGCCTCGCCATTCTTCTAGGGTCTGAGCAATTCGAGAGCGTTTGATAAGTTGTTGAGCAAGATATTGATTTAAGGGTGGTAATTCCATTGATTGATCGTTCAGAAGTTCAATCATCGTGCCGCCAGCACCAAATGCAATGACTGGTCCAAATGGCTCTTCATTGACGAGACCTATATAAATTTCCCGCCCACGTTTATTGCGAACCATTTTTTGAACGGTAATACCATTTATTTTTGCATCTGGAAGGAGATGAGATACGGTCTGGGTCATATGACTGAATATATCCCTGACCCCAAGGGCATTCATAACATCTAGAGCTACACCATTAACATCTGATTTATGGCTTACATCAGGCGAATCAATTTTAAGCGCTACAGGATAGTCAATTTGATTGGCTATCATGATTGCTTCATTAGCACTCTTGGCAAGAATAGTCTGGGTAATCGGTATATGGAATGCGGAAAGAAGGGATTTCGACTCCATCTCCGTTAGTACAGTTCTTCTGGAGGCTAATACATTTTCAATGATTAATTTAGCACCCTCAATGTCGGGGCTATTAGATTTGGAGAGTGGTGGCGGAGTTTGTTGGAGTAATTTTTGATTGGTATAAAAGCTTGAGATATTTGCAAAGGCCCCAACCGCTGCCTCTGGGGTTCTAAAGGTCGGTATATTGGCATTGGATAAGTTAAGCCTGCTCTCAACTACAGAAGAGTCGCCGATCCAGCAACTAAGCAAAGGTTTATTAACCTGTTTCTTAATGTCCGCAATAGCATTGGCTATAGTCAGGCTGTTAATCGATGGTTTTGGGGAGTAGATTACTAAAATACCATCAACATATTTGTCGCTATTGGCAATTTCAATAGCGTTGCAATATTGTTCCGCTGTAGCCTCTTCTGATAGGTCGATTAAGTTTTCAAGTGATGCTAGCGGTGAGAGTAGCGGCCTTAGCTTATCATTCGATTCCGTGGAAAGTTTTGCTAGTTCCAAATTATTTTCACTTACCCGATCTGCTGCTAAAACACCAGGCCCACCCCCATTTGTGATGATTGCAAGCCTATTGCCAACGGGCCGGTAGCTAGAGGCTAGGCATTTTGCCGCAGAAAATAGATCAACAAACGATTTGACTCGTACAGCGCCAGCACGGCGTATGGCTGCATCAAAGACAGCATCAGATCCTACGATGCTGCCGCAATGAGTCTTTGCTGCTTCGTTGCCTGCTGGCTTATGTCCAGACTTGAGAACAATGACGGGCTTGATGTTGGCGGCCGCGCGCAGTGCGCTCATGAATTTTCTTGAGTTGGTAATGCCCTCAAGATAAAGGACGATGCTATGAGTTTTACCATCGTTCCCTAAAAAATCAAGCAGCTCAGCAATGTCTACTGCAGCATTTTGTCCAATGGAGGCTACAAATGAAAAGCCCACTCCATTCGTTTTTGCCCAGTCAAGCATGGCGGAAGTCAGCGCTCCAGACTGAGCTATTAAGGCAAGAGGCCCTGGGCTTGCAAGATCTCCCAATACGCTGGCATTGAGATGGAGGTGGGGTCGCTGAAAACCCATGGTATTCGGACCTAATAACTTAATGCTGTAGTGCTTTGCCAGCTCTTTTAATTGATTGCTGGTGGGTATATCTATCCCAGTTGAAATGATGACGGCCGATTCATGCTTTAATCGACCCGCTAAATCTAGTGCGGTAATAAGTTCAGTAGCGGGCAGGGCGATAATGGCCAGCCCCTTTTTCTTTAGATCATTTTTATTGAAGTCAATGGGTACGGCGATGTCAATCCGCTCAACTTCCCCTGCATAAGAAGCTTCTTCAAATAGTTTTAGAAGGATCTCTAAATAAGGGATTGATTCTTGCGGGGTTTTCCCGTTAACAAATATTGAGATGGACCTTGGGTCAAATAGGGAATTTAAATAATGCTTTTCCAATTAATCAACTCCAATTAGTACTTTAATATGAGCGGCAACGCTGCGGGCAAGGGGGCTCAGAACATAACCGCCTTCTAGACAGGAAACAATGCGGCCATTGCAATATTTTTCAGCAACCCCCATCATTTTTTTAGTGACCCACTCATAATCAGATTCGACTAAGCCTAGATTTCCCATGTCATCTTCTCTGTGGGCATCAAATCCAGCAGAGATGTAAATCATTTGTGGTTGAAATTCCTCAAGTGCAGGAATCCAGTATTTTTCAACTGCCTCTTTAAATACATCGCTCTTAGAGCGTGTCGGAATGCCGACATTGATCATTCTTTCTTCTGGAATAAATTCTCCAGTAAAAGGGTATAAATCTTTTTCGAAGATAGAGCACATTAAGACTCTTTCATCACCTCGAAATATGTCTTCACTTCCGTTGCCGTGATGAACATCAAAATCTATTAATGCGATTCTCTCCAGGCCGCGTACATCTAGTGCATGCCTTATACCGACTGCTACGTTATTAAAAAAACAAAATCCCATTGCCGCATCATGTTCAGCGTGATGGCCAGGGGGTCGTACGCAGCAAAATGCATTAGAAGCCACGCCATCAATCACTAAATCGGTTGCTTGAACTGCAGCCCCTGCAGCTCGCAATGCGGCATTAATCGTGAATGCGTTCATCTTGGTATCAGGATCAACTAATTCATACCCTTCTTTTGGGGCTTTAGCGATAAGTTCATTTACGTAAAGCGCTGAATGTGCTCTAGAGAGTTGTTCAACTGATGCCAGAGGGGCATCGTACTCATTCATAAAATTAATATAACCAGTAATTAATAGCTGGTCGTTGATTGCGCTAATTCGTTCAGGGCATTCGGGATGACATGATCCCATTTCATGGCGAATGCAGTCCGGATGCGAGATAAAGGCGGATGGCAAGTTATTTCCTGAAAATATCGTAGATTCCTTTAGTATCTATCTGAATGGCTTTGCTTCATTTGATGCAAAGCAAATATGGGTTACTTTTTTTGTTTTTTAGAGCAAAAGAAGGGCCTCTAGATTTCTCAAGGGGCTTTTGTATAACTGGTGGTCGGGCGAGATTCGAACTCGTGACCAACGGATTAAAAGAAGGCGTTGCTCTTCATAATCTCATATAAATCAATAGTTTATAGGACCAAAATATGAGTGTGCGATGGAGTACGCGACTGCAAAGTTCGCTTCTGTATACCGGATTTCTAGTTTTTGATTTCTTGAATTTGATGAGCTAATTTGGTAACTATTTAAAATAAGAAATGTTGATCAAATTCATTCGGCAAAAATTGCTTCCGCAGTTTGTATTGCTGTTTATAGGCTGGACTTGCTTTTCAGCTGCAACCGCTGCTGAACCCTCGCCATCGAATTTAAACGCTAACAATTCAGCACCCACCTTTTTGAATATAGGCTCTGACGATGCAACAAGGTCAAAACCACATTGGATTTTGTCAGTCGAAGCAATTGCACTAAAGAGATCAAACAGTAGCGCAAATCAACCATTAGTAAGTACGCTTCCTGGTACGGATACTTTTGGTCAAACAGCATATAAACCTACAACCGAGGTTTTTAATAGCAATCAATTTCAACAGGGTAGTGCTATTGGTCCAAAGTTCACTTTGGAATATTCCGGTAATTCTGACTATGGTTTTGAGCTGTCCTATTTCAGCGTCCAAAATTTGAATGCAAGCAATACTATTGGACCCTCTAATCCTGGTAATTGGTATGTCATGAAGGCGCCCGGCTCCTTTTGGCAAACCCAAGACTTTGCTTATCAAGGAATGACTTGGAGTTCATCAACTAGCTTACATAGTGCCGAGGCTAATGGAAAATTTAAGGCATCTGATAGCTTAAGTTTTCTGGCTGGCGTTCGATGGTTACAACTAAAAGACAGTCTTGTAGGATCGGTTACCCCTGGCGATCAAAATGTTCCCTCATGGAAAGCGGGGGGATGTGCTCCAGCAGGATTGACACCAGATCAAACCAAGGAATTTATTGCTAGAACTACCTTGTCTCAAACAAACCAAGCATGCGCTTCAGGTGATGCTATCAGTGGTTACCCACCTTTTTGGACTACAAATACAAGTAATAATCTTTTTGGCTTGCAGCTTGGGGCCCAGGGAAAGTTATTTGAGATTGGCCGACTATCATTTGGCGGCTCTCTAAAAGTTGGAGCATTTAATAACCAAGCCACACAAAATGATGCAGTAAGTATTACTAAAGTGATGTATTCAACAAGTTCCACAGTGAATCGAATGGCATATGCTGGAGAAGGCGTCATTCAGCTTAAATATTTGATTACAGATGATCTAGCTATAAAAATGGGCTATCAAATGCTCTGGTTAAATCAGGTGGCTTTGGCGCCTGGCCAAATACCTTATGTCTACTCAGGAAGCAACCCTACAAGTGTCAATGCTAGGGGCGTTAATACTAGTTCAAGCATCCTATTTCAAGGTGGCTCCCTGGGGCTGGAGTATTTATTCTAAATAAAATATTTGACGACATCTTATAACTTAAATTCTTCATGGTGGATCAGGTGAGATTCAAACTCGCGATCAACGAATTAAATGAAGTCGTGGGTCTTCAAAATCCGAAATAAATCAATGATTTGTAATACCGAAAGCCACTGTGCAGTTAAGTGTGCAATTGCTACTGGGTGCAAAGTTCAATGCCTCATTACTATTTCTCTATAAGAACGAACTCGCCTAGAGAGATTTTTTCCCTAAACTGAGAAAATGAGAAGAGGGCTTTGCTCACTCCAGAATTTAAGATTTCAATCTTCCCCTCAGGAGTAAGGTTTGCCAGATACTCTCCAGCGGGAAATAGGATCTCTGCTATGTTGTCTTTGCTTGTGGAATAGGCGCTAAGGATCAGCCCTTTGGTAATTTCGATTCGCATGCCAAAGCATATGTTGAAGTTCTCGGCATAAAAGAATTAATTGCACGCTTTTGTACTTACGCTGCACCAAAATGAGTCCGATTGAATTCAACTCAATTAATTCCACATGGCTTTGGGGTGGAGCCATTATGGTTAATTCTTTAGCACTTATCGCACTAATAAAGTGCAGATATTTGTTTATTGTTATAAAAATAATTGTCTAATGACTTTATAGAAAATTTTGTGCAATGCACTAATCACATCTCATGGTTAGCTATGAAATTAATTACTGCAATCATTAAGCCTTTTAAATTGGATGAAGTTCATGAGGCTCTTGCCCATATAGGCATTAATGGAATGACATCTTATGATGTACGCGGATTTGGTCGCCAGAATGGACATACCGAACTTTATCGAGGTGCTGAGTACGTTATTGATTTCATATTGAAATTAAAAATTCAGGTGGCCGTTAGTGACGAGTTATTAGATGATGCTTTGCGAATCATTTCTAAAGCGGCATATACCGGCAAGATTGGTGATGGGAAAATTTTTGTGAGTCCGCTTGATGATGTGATTCGTGTGCGAACTGGAGAGTCTGGTCCTACCGCTCTATAGGCCTTACTGTCACTGCTACATCTAGCGTGTGATCTGATCCACCATGTATCACACCGCGTATGGGGGAAACATCTGCATAGTCCCTCCCTTGCGCTAAATGAATATAGTCTTCGCCCGGTGATCCATAGCCCCAGCGATTATTTGTGGGGTCTAAGTCGCACCATAATCCACCATGAAGTAGTCCGTTTTCATCAACGCTGGGTATATAGATTGATACCCAGGCGTGTGAAGCATCTCCACCGATTAAGCGCGCTTGTCCAGGCGGTGGGTTGGTGAGAATATATCCGCTAATGTACTTTGCAGGCAGACCTAAGCTTCTCAAGGCACTAATGAGAATATGAGCAAAATCTTGGCAAACACCTTCGCGCTTATTTAAGGCTTCTATAGCTGGTGTGCCGATGTCTGTGCTCTTGCTGACGTAATGAAATTCACCATAAATTCGTTGAGTGAGATCGATGGCGGCCTCAAGAATTGGTCTGCCGGTAGTGAAATTTGCTCTAGCAAACTCTGCAAACTCTGGGCGTAAATTAATGAATGGTGAAGAAAATAAAAATTCTGAAGCGGGGTCCCATTTAGTTTTAGAGTGATAACGAAAGTATTCTCGTACCAGTTCCCAAGCGGGCGTTTCTGCTGGTTTTGAACCAACTAAGGCAATATTGCTTGTCTGAACGATGGATTTTGCAGAAATGAGAAGTTCGCTATGGCGATTTTGCAGGGAAAAGAAGGTGCAAATATTCCCGTAGTTGTCTAAATTCTCTTCAGACCATGCAGGTTTTGGATTAATCGCTACCTCAGATTCTAAAACCTGCTGGCTATTAAGAGATGTGGGTTTGAGGTGCGCAAAATGCTGTGCTATTTCTACATTTGGATCATAGGAATAGTGCGTATCGTGAATAATTTCTAGCAGCATAGTCAATATTTATAGTTGAACGCTGTATTCGTTCTTGTGCACTAAATTAAAGTATCGAGCACTAATTTCATCGGAAACATTCCAGGCGGATTGTGAAACAGCTTGCAGGCAACCCCTTAATTCAGAGAAATTACCAAATTCATCCACGGAGGAGAGTTTGAATAAATCAAAATCCTGAAGATTGGTAACGCTACGCGTGAGTTCATCTGGATGATTGCGTTCTGTGCCTGCTAATTTTGATAGTCTGGCGCGCAAAGATTTGCTAACCCATGCTAAAGAGCGTGGATTTTCATCATCCAATACCAAGAGGCTTACAAGCGGGGCGATTTCACGACTTTGTTGGTGCTGCGCATGAAAGGTAATCGTGCTATCAAATAAATTGAGCAGTGCCGTATATCCAGAGCTATCGGTATTTGGATTGAATAACAAGCCCATCTTAATGGCAGAGTCTAGGACAGTTGTAAAGAACGATAAACGCTCAATATGCCGACCTATTGAAAGCAGTTGCCATCCATCATCACGTGTCATGCGATCGGTTTGAGCGCCTGTAATGGCTGCTAAAGAGCTGCTGGCTTGTTTAAGGGCGTCAAGTGCTAGGGAAGAGGAGTAATCGTGGAAAGTGGAGGCTTTATGGCAATCTTTCTCGAAGCTATCAATGCAGTGATTGATTGTGCTCCATTGCTCAGTAGAAAGACGCTCGCGGATATTGGATGCGGTGCGCTTCATGGCATTGAGATTAAAGCCTACGCTAGTAGTATCCTTGCTTGTATTTAAAGAATTGATCAGTGTTCTTTCAAAAATACGATGTCGAATATCGCTTTGATCAAAATTGCTGGGTACGCCATCAGGTACAAGTCCATACTGATGACAAAGATGCTCTAGCCATGTCCATAAAGAGCGTGATGGGGTGTATTCACTATTAATGCTCTCGAGGTAGAGCTTAGCCAAGCGTAGGATGTTTTCACTTCGCTCAGTGTAGCGTCCGAACCAATAGAGATTTTCTGCGGCGCGACTGGTCACCATCCGTTTTCGGATGCTGAATTCTTTGGGTTGAAGTGCTTGCTGAGGTTGTGACTCTTCCTGAGGTGGCATTTGATTGCTTTGCACCCATACGTCCGCACTACTACCACCCCTTTGCATGGAGGCAATTCCTGAATTATTACCCGCTATTCTGGCGAGTCCTCCAGGTAAAACTTGCCAGCTATTCTTGCCATTGCTTAGAGCAAATACTCTCAGCATATAAGAACGTGGCTCTATTAAAGAAGCATCATTCACATTAAAGGCATTAAGCCATGTAGGCATTTGCGCCAGTGGAATATAGGTTTGCACTGTATGCTCATCAGGCTGCCGCGTAATCTTTCCAACCCATTCGTCAAGTTGTGCTTGCGCTAGTTCGCCACCTAGGACTGAGTCGTAACTCTGGCGGCCAATACTATTTGGATAAGTTGGCTTGATAGCGCTGCGACTTAAATTTGGAATTGCGGCCTCTAATGCTGCACGCTCACCACACCACCAGGTATCCATTGCCGGTAATTGAATTTGTTCACCTAATAGGTGCTCACTAATCGCTGGTAAAAAACCCAAGAGCGCTGGCGATTCTAAAAATGCAGAGCCAGGCGCATTCGCCAAAATAACATTACCGGTTCGAATGGCTTGTAATAATCCGGGGACGCCTAAAGTTGAATCTGAGCGCAGCTCCAGTGGGTCCAAAAATTCATCATCCAAACGCTTGAGCAAAATATCAACTGGTTCTAAGCTGCGCACTGTTTTTAAATACACACGTTGATCTCGAACGGTAAGGTCGCCACCCTCTACCAGAGTTAATCCAAGGTGTCGGGCGAGATAAGCATGCTCAAAATACGTTTCGTTATAGGGTCCTGGGGTTAGGAGGGCGATATGGGCATTTGCGCCTGCAGGACTCTCGAGCTTCAGAGTATCAATTAAATCTCGATAGGCATTCGCCAAATGTGCGATATGCATTTGCTCATACGCTTTTGGGAACTGTCTAGAAATTAAGTTTCGGTTCTCTAATAAGTATCCCAAGCCAGAAGGCGCTTGAGTGCGCTGTGACAGTACAGACCATTTACCATCGGGCGCTCTCGCTAAGTCAAAGGCAATAATGTGTAAATGCTTGCGCTCATGAAAATTTGCACCGTACATTGCTCGCAAGTAGCCTGGATGACCATAAATGAGTGCAGGAGGAATGAATCCCTCTTTAAGCAAAGTTTGTGGTCCATAAACATCTTTCACAATGCCTTCTAGTAGCTTGGCGCGTTGCAAAACGCCTGATTCAATTTCCTGCCAAGATTCGGGGCTGATGATGAGGGGAAACAAATCAACGGACCAGGGCCGTTGTGGACCAAATTCATCGGCATAGACGTTGTAAGTAATGCCGTTGTCTTGAATTTGGCGATGAAGCTCAATGGTGCGTTGATCTAAATCAGAAAGACCAAATTGCTCTAACTGTTCAAAAAAAGTTTTCCAGTGCGGTAGCAGATTTGATGAGCCTGCTCGCAATTCATCAAAATGCCCCTCTTTCGCTTTGGGGGCTAAGCGAGCAATTTCATCTACCAGCGGAAGATTGGCGGAGGATTTCAGGGGGTTAGCTTGGGGAGAGTCCACAGCCTATTGTCTCATCGACGCATATCGAGCGTAAATGGGAATTCTCTGCTGGCCGACAGATTGATATTGGCTTGCACTCCTTCTATTAACCCTGGTGTATGACCCATGCGGAAGAAGCGAGCAAGTCTTCTACTCTCGGCTTCATAGGCATTTACCGGGAAGGTGTCGTAATTACGTCCTCCTGGGTGGGCTACATGGTACTGACAGCCGCCTACCGAGCGTTTCATCCAAGTATCAATGACATCAAAAACCAGCGGAGCATGAACCCCAATGCTTGGATGCAAACTTGATGGAGGATTCCAAGCCTTGTAGCGTACGCCTGCTACATATTCTCCGGCAATACCTGTTGGCTGAAGCGGTAATGCTTCTCCGTTGCAGGTGATGGTGTAACGACTTTGATTAAGCCCGGTGACGCGTACTTCAATGCGTTCAATAGAGGAATCGACGTAGCGTGCGGTGCCACCGCCAGTACTTTCTTCGCCCATGACATGCCATGGTTCAAGACCATTGCGTAAAGTAATCTCGGTGCCCATGGTTTGCACTTGCCCAATTAATGGGAAGCGGAACTCAAGATGCGGCGCAAACCATTCGGGTTTGAAGTTGTAGCCACATTGCTGCATCTCTTGGATGACATCATCAAAGTCCATCTTGACAAAAGTTGGCAAGAGACAGCGATCATGTAGTTCGGTGCCCCAGCGAGTGGCAGGTGCAAGATAAGGTTCATCCCAAAAGCGAGCAATCAGCGCACGAATAAGTAGTTGTTGGACAACACTCATGTGTGCATGAGGAGGCATCTCAAAGGCGCGTAATTCAAGCAAGCCTAATCGACCAGTCTGACTATCTGGGGAATACATCTTATCAATACAGAATTCACTGCGATGAGTGTTGCCAGTGACATCAATCAAAATATTTCGTAAGGTCCTATCGACTAGCCATGGAGACATACTAGAACCATATTTTTTGCGGTTCCCATGTATTTCTTTGAGGGCAATTTCAAGTTCGTAAAGCTGGTCGTTGCGAGCTTCATCTACTCGTGGAGCTTGGCTGGTTGGACCAATAAACATGCCGCTAAAAAGGTAGCTCAGACTAGGGTGGTTGTGCCAATACAAAATTAAGCTGGCTAATAATTCCGGCCTACGTAAAAAGGGGCTATCGACTGGTGTTGCTCCACCCATAACAAAGTGGTTGCCACCACCTGTGCCGGTATGGTGACCATCGGTCATGAATTTTTCAGCGGATAAGCGAGATTCAAAAGCAGCTTGATATAAAAATTCGGTATGCTCCACCAATTCATTCCAGTTATGAGCCGGATGAATATTGACTTCTATCACGCCAGGATCAGGGGTGACCTGTAACAGTTTGAGTCTTGGATCACGTGGAGGCGGATACCCCTCAATCACAATTTGAAACTGTAACTCTTCGGCTGTGCTTTCTACTGCTTGCAATAGATTGAGGTAGTCCTCTAAACGTGCTAGTGGTGGCATGAATACATAAAGCGCACCATTCTTGCCGCCATGCTTATTCTCTGCATCCGGGCCATTTGAGCGCATGGGATCACGGGTTTCGACACACAATGCAGTTCTAGTGATCCATGCGGCAGACTCTTGGCGCTGTGGATATCGAGTATCTTGTGATTGGCTCCATATCGTTTGGCCTTTTATAGCCGTACGTTCATTTAATTTTTGCTGTTGGCGAATAATTGGTGCTGCAGAAGGTAATGGGGGTCTAGGAGCAAATGGATCTTGCTCAATCATGTAGGGGTAGTCAGCCTTGCTTGTCCAAGGCAGGGAATCTAATGGCAGGCGATATCCCATGGGTGAATCACCAGGCAGTAGATAAAGGCGGTCATCACGATAGAACCATGGACCAGTTTTCCAATTGGTATCAAAATAGTTCTGAGCTTGGCCTGCTTCTATCGGCAACACATAACCGATGACAGAGTCCAGTTTTTGCGTAAAGACGCGCTTTAAGCGTGTGCGCTCCATCTCATCGTCTAAGTTGGATTTGAATGGATCCACATTGACTGGGAGCTTGGATTCGCGCCATAGGTAATAGAAAACATCCTCATAGGCAGGCTCAATAAATTGATCATCTAGTCCTAAATTTTTAGATAGTGTGCGGATAAATTTATCGGCATCCTTGCTCGTGTACATGATGGGTTCACGTTCATCAGCAAAGAGTTTGGGGTTTTTCCAAATAGGGTGACCGTCAGCCCGCCAATATATTGACAGTGCCCATCTGGGTAATTGCTCGCCTGGATACCATTTGCCTTGTCCAAAGTGCAGGAAGCCGCCATCACCATATTGCTTACGCAGACGTTCAACGAGATCAGTTGCATAACCCCGTTTAGTGGGTCCGAGTGCATCCACATTCCACTCACGTTCATCGCGACCATCGATGGCAACGAAGGTTGGCTCGCCACCCATTGTTAGGCGCACATCACCGATCTCTAATTTGTTATCAACCTCGTGACCAAGTTCAACAATGGCTTTCCATTGTTCCTCGGTGTAGGGCTTAGTAACACGAGGAGATTCATAAATGCGAGTCACTTCCATCGTGTGTTTAAAGTCTACTTCGCACTTATCGACACCGCCTTCGATTGGAGCAGCGCCAGAAGGTTCTGGGGTGCAGGCTACGGGAATGTGGCCCTCACCAGCAAACAGACCAGAAGTAGGATCTAGACCAATCCAGCCTGCACCAGGCAGATACACTTCACACCATGCATGTAAGTCTGTGAAATCTACCTCTGTACCACTAGGGCCATCAAGCGCCTTCACATCAGGTTTCAATTGAATAAGATAACCTGATACAAAGCGTGCGGCTAAGCCACTTAGGCGTAATAAGTTCACCATTAACCAGGCAGAATCACGACATGAGCCGCTGCGTAAATCTAAGGTTTCATCGGGAGTCTGAACACCTGGCTCCATTCTAATGAGGTAATTGATATCTTGTTGAATTTGTTGATTCAGCTTTACTAAGAAATCAATCGTACGCATTTCGCTCCGATCAATTTTCTTGAAATACTTATTTAAAGTTGCATTTCGCATTCTTCCTAAATAAGGACGCAATTCCTTTTTCAGCTCGGAGTTATAGCTAAATGGATAATTTTCTGCCTCAGGTTCAAGAAAGAAATCAAATGGGTTGTACACCGCCATCTCGGTAACCAGGTCAACGGTTACCTTAAATTTTTTAACTTTCTCGGGAAAAACTAAACGGGCTTGATAGTTCGCGTAGGGATCCTGTTGCCAGTTAACAAAGTGTCCTTCAGGTTCAACCTTGAGTGAATAAGAAAGAATATGGCTCCGGCAATGGGGAGCTGGACGAAGACGGACCACTTGCGGACCAAGCTCTACTAAGCGGTCATAGTCATATTCGGTAACGTGGTGGAGGGCGGCATGGATCGACATACCTCAAAGTCTATGAGTTCACCACAAGAGTGCATTATTGCGCCGCACAAGATTAGTGCGATAAATATAGACATGCCCAAAATTGGTTAAAAAGCGTCAAAAAGAGGGCGAAAAGAGTAATTAAGGGGTTTCAGAAGGAATAAGTTGTAGTTGCACTCCTTTTGAAAGTCGATATGTCTCAGCAAACTACCTTGACGATCAGCAGTAAAAACTATTCATCCTGGTCCTTGCGTGGCTGGCTCATGCTCAAGCTCTCTGGGTTGCCATTTCAGGAGGTTGCGGTGCATCCAGATGATGTGGATAACCGTGCTGAACTATTGTTGCTCTCGCCATCGATCTTGGTGCCGCGTTTGGATCACGATGGCTGCAAAGTTTGGGACACCATGGCCATTGGGGAGTACCTCAATGAGCTAAATCCTAAAGCTCATCTCTTGCCAAAGGATCCTATAGCTAGGGCATATTGCCGCTCAATATGCGGTGAGATGCATTCCGGGTTTTCTGCTCTCCGAGCGTCATTGCCCATGAATATCAAAGCAAAATTCTCATCATTCAAAGTTTGGTCGAAAGCCCAAATCGACATCAATCGTATCTTGGTGATTTGGCAAGAGTGTCTATCTACTTATGGCGGCCCGTTCCTATTTGGAAAAGAACCTACCTTAGCTGATGCAATGTTTGCACCGGTTGTAACCAGATTCCTGACTTATCACGTTGAGCTTGATAAGGTGAGCGAGCAGTACTGTGCGCACATCATGGCGATGCCCGAGATGAAGGAATGGGTGATGGGCGCCCTTGAAGAACCCGATGATATTGAAGAACTTGAAGTGGAGTTTTAATCATGAATGCACCAGTTAAATTTAAAAGTGATACTGATTTTTCCCATGTAAAGCCAGCGGATACCCAGTTTTTGCCAGGCGGCTTGAGGGACTTCTTTCTGTACCGCGATCTAGGAGTGGCTAAAGCTACTAAAGGGAAAGTGATTGCTCATTTGGTAAAAGCTAATAAGCCGCCTGTCGATGGCACTGGTTGGCACTATCACGTGGCTGAGTTTCAAATTGTCATTATGAATAAAGGGTGGGCCAAGTTCATGTATGAAGACAAAGTAACTTTGGTCGAAGCGGGTGATGTCGTACATCAGATGCCAGGAATTACTCACTACCTATTTGATTACTCGCCAGATATGGAGTACTTAGAAATTGTTGGTCCCGCAGATTTTGAAACGGTTCCTGTATTGAATGGTCCGGCAGATGTGCCTGGAGTGACGCCATGGAAGTAGCAAGTAAACATCCTTTAGCTTCTGATTTTGCAGTGCTATTTCAGCGCATTGTAAC